>NZ_JAOWIA010000033.1:0-411383 GCF_030332345.1 Citrobacter sp. Cpo221 | reverse complement strand
GGTGATGCTGCCAACTTACTGATTTAGTGTATGATGGTGTTTTTGAGGTGCTCCAGTGGCTTCTGTTTCTATCAGCTGTCCCTCCTGTTCAGCTACTGACGGGGTGGTGCGTAACGGCAAAAGCACTGCCGGACATCAGCGCTATCTCTGCTCTCACTGCCGTAAAACATGGCAACTGCAGTTCACTTACACCGCTTCTCAACCCGGTACGCACCAGAAAATCATTGATATGGCCATGAATGGCGTTGGATGCCGGGCAACCGCCCGCATTATGGGCGTTGGCCTCAACACGATTTTACGTCACTTAAAAAACTCAGGCCGCAGTCGGTAACCTCGCGCATACAGCCGGGCAGTGACGTCATCGTCTGCGCGGAAATGGACGAACAGTGGGGCTATGTCGGGGCTAAATCGCGCCAGCGCTGGCTGTTTTACGCGTATGACAGGCTCCGGAAGACGGTTGTTGCGCACGTATTCGGTGAACGCACTATGGCGACGCTGGGGCGTCTTATGAGCCTGCTGTCACCCTTTGACGTGGTGATATGGATGACGGATGGCTGGCCGCTGTATGAATCCCGCCTGAAGGGAAAGCTGCACGTAATCAGCAAGCGATATACGCAGCGAATTGAGCGGCATAACCTGAATCTGAGGCAGCACCTGGCACGGCTGGGACGGAAGTCGCTGTCGTTCTCAAAATCGGTGGAGCTGCATGACAAAGTCATCGGGCATTATCTGAACATAAAACACTATCAATAAGTTGGAGTCATTACCGCAGGTTTTGTCCAGTTAACATGATAAAACCGGGAATGTTCTTATGTTTTTACACTGGTATTAGAGGAAACAGGAAGATAGTGAAAATAACGAGCCATTACTTATATAAACATTCACCAAATTTATAGTTCTGTGTGTTTTATGCTCTCTATGTGCTTGTCATCACAATAATCTGATGCCTGGCGTCATCACAGTAACTTGATGGGATAAAATACTGAACTAATAGAAATAAAAGGTGTAATTTATCGCCTTAAGTAAAAGGGCTGCAGACTCTCATTGAAAGTACAGCTTTCGTCGCAGGGCAATGGCATTCTGCATTGCAGGTGCTATAAAAAATAATATCTACGTAATTTCTTTGTGAACAGGCCTAAAATGTTAAATGATATTAGCGTCAGAACCTTTATTATTTTATTTCTGCTGATTACGGCAGTTGCTCTCAATATTGTTGAATTGATTTTTTCGGCCACTCCGGAAATTATAATTGGTACAAATGCGGTAAGCGTTATTTCTATATTATGCTTGTGGTGGTACATGACGAAATATCTGGTCATGCCGATCAATACGGTTAAAAGAAGCATTGAAGAAGTGACATCTGGGAATCTGGCGATCAGTATTCCAGAGTTTGGTAATAATTGTGCGGGTAGACTAATACCGGGCATCAATAGTTTATCGAGTAATATTTCAACACTCGTTAATGAGATCAGAACATCCTCACAAACGGCGATGGCGCTCTCTGAACAGCTTGCGGAACGCAGCGCCGAGCTTTCAGTGAAAACGGAACAACAATCTGGAGCATTGATGCAGACGGCTGCTAATATGGATGAAATAGCCGTTAATACGCGAAATAATGCTGACAACACGCAAATCGCCAGCGTCCAGGCAACAGTTGCCACGCAATGCGCCATTCAGGGTGGCGAGTTAATGGTGCAGGTTGCGACAAATATGCGTTCAATCACCGAATGTGCACAGCAGATGACGGAAATTATTACGCTAATTGATGGTATCGCATTCCAGACAAATATTCTGGCATTGAATGCTGCCGTGGAAGCGGCGAGGGCCGGTGAACATGGCAAAGGTTTTTCCGTGGTGGCCGGTGAGGTCAGAATGCTTGCACACCGTAGTGCAGATGCTGCTAAGAATATTAAGCAACTGATTGCCCAAACCCATCAAAATGTTCAGCAAGGTGCAGCTATTGTCCGTGAAGCAGAAAAAAATATGCATGACATTGTCGGTGGTGCCGGTCAATTAAACCAATTGATGGGCGAGATATTAACCACTACACAGGAGCAGGAGAAAGGAATTATCAGAATTACTCATGCACTGGCCGAACTGGAGAATGTAACCCAAAGTAATGCCATTATGGTTGATGAGCTTTCTGATTCCTCAGGTATCCTGAAAAACCAGGTGATTGATCTCCAGTCGCGAACGCATAAATTTCGCTTAAGTAACACTCTTGAGTCAGAGAGATGGCAGCGGGCTTAACAGGCCATCTAGATGCAAGCGTCGCATTCGTCGGCGCTTTTTGTATTACCTGATACTTTTATGAATCATTTCAGCACAATGGGACAATGAGATATTGCTTAACATATTCTGACGGCTAGACTAACGAAAAAAGCTGAATGATTGTGGAGGCGCTGTGGAAGCCATTAAGGGAACGGATGTTAATGTGCCGGATGCCGTGTTTGCCTGGCTGTTGGATGGCCGGGGTGGGGTGAAACCCTTGGAAGATAACGATGTTATCGACAGTCAGCATCCCTGTTGGCTACATCTTAATTATACCCATCCTGAAAGCGCGCAATGGCTGGCGACAACGCCTTTACTTCCCAATAATGTGCGTGATGCGCTGGCAGGCGAAAGTACGCGCCCACGCGTCAGCAGAGTCGGGGAAGGTACGTTGATTACACTGCGCTGTATCAACGGCAGCACCGATGAGCGACCTGACCAACTGGTGGCGATGCGTTTATATATGGATGAACGTCTGATTGTCTCAACCCGCCAGCGCAAAGTGCTGGCGCTGGATGATGTGGTCAGCGATCTCCAGGAAGGAACGGGACCGGCTGATTGTGGCAGTTGGCTGGTGGATGTTTGTGATGCGCTAACCGACCATGCCAGCGAATTTATCGAACAACTGCACGACAAAATTATCGATCTGGAAGATAACTTGCTCGATCAACAAATTCCCCCACGCGGCTTCCTGGCATTGCTGCGCAAACAGTTGATTGTAATGCGACGTTATATGGCTCCTCAGAGAGATGTTTATGCGCGTCTGGCGAGTGAACGTTTACCCTGGATGACCGACGACCATCGGAGACGGATGCAGGATATCGCTGACAGGCTGGGGAGAGGGCTGGATGAAATAGACGCCTGTATTGCCCGGACCGGTATTATGGCGGATGAAATTGCGCAGGTGATGCAGGAGTCTCTGGCTCGCCGAACGTATACAATGTCATTGATGGCAATGGTTTTTCTTCCCAGCACATTTTTAACCGGGCTTTTCGGCGTCAACCTCGGCGGTATCCCCGGCGGTGGTTGGCAGTTTGGTTTCTCACTCTTTTGTATTCTGTTAGTGGTCCTGATTGGTGGTGTTACTTTATGGTTGCATCGTAGTAAATGGTTGTAACAACAACGTTTTTTAGTGGCTTTTGCGCATGAAAACGTCCTGATTTTTGAGCGAAGTCAATAAACCATCTACCTATTCGGGGCAATATCTCTCTCGCAGGTGAATGCAACGTCAAGCGATGGGCGTTGCGCTCCATATTGTCTTACTTCCTTTTTTGAATTACTGCATAGCACAATTGATTCGTACGACGCCGACTTAGATTAGTCGGCTTTTTTTTGCCTGCAGGAAATCAGCGTCTACCCTAAAAGAGTCAACCTGAATGACTGGAGGGGTATATGACCTGTCTGATTGCAACGTCGCACACTGATTCGCTACCGACTGACCCGGTTCCCATTCCCGACCCCATTCCTCGTCCGCAGCCAATGCCGGATCCGCCGCCGGATGAAGAACCGATTAAATTGTCGCATCACGGGCACAGATCTGCGAGGATACGCGCCTGCTGAATGTGAGTTTTTACCGCGAGATTAAATTGTGACCGCTTTTTCAACCCTGAATGTTTTACCTGCTGCTCAACTCGAGAATCTTAACGAGCTGGGCTATCTTGAAATGACGCCTGTTCAGGCTGCTGCGTTACCGGCAATCCTGGCGGGTAAAGATGTTCGCGTGCAGGCTAAAACCGGCAGTGGCAAAACGGCTGCTTTTGGTCTTGGGCTATTACAGCATATTGATGCCGCGCTGTTTCAGACGCAGTCTCTGGTGCTGTGCCCAACGCGCGAGCTTGCCGACCAGGTGGCGGGTGAACTGCGTCGTTTAGCGCGCTTCCTGCCAAACACCAAGATCTTAACGCTGTGCGGTGGGCAACCTTTTGGCGCACAGCGTGACTCCCTACAACATGCACCACATATTATTGTTGCCACACCGGGTCGTTTACTTGACCACCTGCAAAAAGGCACTGTTTCTCTGGATGCCCTGAATACGCTGGTTATGGATGAAGCCGACCGCATGCTGGATATGGGCTTTAGCGATGCGATTGATGATGTCATTCGCTTTGCGCCTGCGTCACGTCAGACTTTGCTGTTTTCCGCAACCTGGCCGGAAGCCATTGCCGCTATCAGTGGCCGGGTACAGCAAAATCCATTAACGATTGAAATTGATACGGTCGATGCGTTACCGGCGATTGAACAGCAGTTTTTCGAAACCTCCAGCCACGGAAAAATTCCGCTGCTGCAAAAGCTACTCAGCCAGCATCAGCCTGCCTCGTGCGTGGTTTTTTGTAATACCAAAAAAGATTGTCAGGCCGTTTGTGATGCACTGAATGCGGCAGGGCAAAGCGCACTGTCATTACATGGCGACCTGGAGCAGCGCGATCGCGATCAGACGTTGGTTCGTTTTGCCAACGGTAGCGCGCGCGTCCTGGTTGCCACCGATGTAGCCGCACGTGGCCTGGATATCAAATCGCTTGAGCTGGTAGTTAACTTCGAACTGGCGTGGGATCCGGAAGTCCACGTCCATCGTATCGGACGTACCGCGCGTGCCGGTAACAGCGGTCTGGCGATTAGTTTCTGTGCGCCGGAAGAAGCACAGCGTGCTAATATTCTTTCTGAAATGTTGCAATTGAAGCTGAACTGGCTGCCTGCGCCAGCTAACGTGTCAATTCTGCCGCTGGAAGCAGAGATGGCGACGTTATGCATTGATGGCGGTAAAAAAGCGAAAATGCGTCCTGGCGATGTTCTGGGGGCTCTGACCGGCGACATTGGCCTGGATGGCGCCGATATCGGCAAAATTGCCGTTCACCCGGCACACGTTTATGTCGCCGTTCGCCAGACTGTAGCGCACAAGGCGTGGAAACAATTGCAAAACGGTAAGATTAAAGGCAAGACTTGCCGGGTTAGGTTATTGAAATAACTGCCCGTTGGGGCGCCTGATGGCGCTCCGCTTATCAGGCCTACAGGCGCTTATGCACGTTGTAGGCCTGACAGACGCTTACTTCACTTCCACCACGTTCAGGCGTAATTCATCCAGTTGAGCATCATCTTCTTCTGGCTGCCAGCCCGCAGGTTGCAGCGGGATCTCTTCACGATCGAACGCTAAATCACCGCCGTCCACAACTTCTGAACCGTGCTTAATGCCTTTAAAATCGAACAGATTGATATCGCTCAGATGGGAAGGTACAACGTTCTGCATCGCACTGAACATAGTTTCAATACGACCTGGATAGCGTTTATCCCAGTCACGCAGCATGTCAGCAATGACCTGACGCTGTAGGTTAGGCTGTGAGCCGCATAGGTTGCACGGAATAATTGGGAAACCTTTCGCTTCGGAGAAACGCTCGATATCTTTCTCACGACAGTAAGCCAGCGGGCGGATCACGATGTGCTTACCGTCATCACTCATCAGCTTCGGCGGCATGCCTTTCATTTTCCCGCCGTAGAACATGTTTAAAAACAGCGTTTGCAGGATGTCGTCGCGATGGTGGCCGAGCGCAATCTTGGTGGCACCTAATTCGGTTGCCGTACGGTACAGAATGCCGCGACGCAGGCGAGAGCAGAGCGAGCAGGTCGTTTTGCCTTCAGGGATTTTGTCTTTGACGATCCCGTAAGTGTTTTCTTCGACAATCTTGTACTCAACGCCCAGATTTTCCAGATACTCCGGCAGAATGTGCTCGGGGAAGCCGGGTTGTTTTTGATCGAGGTTAACCGCAACTAAGGAAAAACTGATCGGGGCGCTTTGCTGCAAATTACGCAGGATCTCCAGCATGGTATAGCTGTCTTTCCCGCCGGAAAGACACACCATAATGCGATCGCCGTCTTCGATCATATTGAAGTCGGCAATGGCTTCGCCGACGTTACGACGCAGACGTTTTTGCAATTTGTTCAGGTTGTATTGTTCTTTCTTACTAATATCTTGATTTTGCGACATTTAATAGAGGCTCAATTCATAGTGTGGCATCAGAAGAGTATGCATCACGCCGGATCGTCCGGCAAAAGAAGTCTGATATAAAAACTGTGGCGTGTATGGTACGGATAAGCGGGAAAAATGTCAGCACATTTAGGGCAGGAATTGTGGGAGATAAGAGGTAGAAACAAAAAGCCCGCAACAATGTGCGGGCCAGACAGTTTAGCGGACTACCAGTACCGAACACTCCGCATGACGCACCACGGCTGCGGCGTTAGAGCCCAGCAGGTAGGTGGTGATGTCAGGTCGGTGTGAGGCAATAATGACCATATCGGCCGGTAATTTTTTTGCGATCTCCAGAATCTTGTCTTTCGGCGCACCTTCTGCGACATGAACGTGCACTCGGTCCGTTGGGATATTGAACTTCTTGATAATCTCTTCCAGTTGAGATTTCGCTTCGGCTTTCAGATCGTCCATGGCCGGTAACTCTGCCGAGTAGGCCAGTCCCAGGGAAGCGTAATAAGGCAAGGACGGAATGACGGTCAAAAAATGAACCTGCGCATCGTCAATCTTTGCTTCTGCTTCAACATGGGCAATAACGCGTTGAGTTAATTCTGAGTCTGAAATATCGATGGGTACAAGAATCGTTCTGTTCATAAAACCTCCTGTTTAAGTATCCAAGTAAAGCTTACCGCGTAATGGCACTTTATGTACAATGACAACGATCACATTTTGGCATCACTTTATTTTGATTTCAGGAAATTTGCCTTTTATTACCCCATCGTAAAATCGGCCTTTAGAGACCACGATCAGGAAATCACGAAAAATACGGGCAGGGACCTGTTGATATTGCAGGGTAGCCAACTGATGGAAGCGAATTTCTAGCGTGCGGGAGGATTCGTCATAGCCGACGGATGCAATACGGGATGATTTTACAGGATGATGATTCATTGCAGGTATCCTCTACTGCAGACCTTAATGCAAGATATCATCTATCAGAGATGTGTTTTAGCGCAACAGATATAATGTTTTGATCTGGATAAAACAGAATTGTTAGAACATAAAGAGAGCCCGCTGTTGCCAGCGGGCTGACGGATTAGAACTGGTAAACCATACCCAGTGCTACAGTGTCATCAGTAGAGATGTCATTGCCAGCATAGAAGCTGTCGTCTTCGTCCAGCAGGTTGATTTTGTAATCAACGTAGGTGGAGAAGTTTTTGTTGAAGTAGTAAGTAGCGCCTACAGAAGCATATTTAACCAGATCTTTATCGCCGCTAGTTCCTGCAGGATTTGCCGCATTTCCGGACAAGGACAGATCCTTACCTTTAGACATCAGGAAAGAAACCTCCGGACGCAGACCGAAGTCGAACTGGTATTGCGCAGTCACTTCAAAGTTCTGAGTTTTGTTGGCAATAGTATTATCACTACCGTCAGAACCACCATACGGAGTCATATTGCGGGTTTCAGAGTACATAGTTGCCAGGTAGATATTGTTCGCGTCGTATTTCAGACCAGCAGTCCATGCGTCAGCTTTATCACCCCCTGCAGTCGAATGGTTTACCTGCTCGTTAGTACGGTCAGAAGAAGTGTATGCGGCACCGAAGCTCACGCCCATACCCAGATCGTAGGTAGAGGAGATACCGAAGCCGTCACCGTTAGAGTTCTTCATGTTACGATCGTCGCCACCGTTATTGGTGCCTTCTTGCTCTGGTGACTGATTTTCGTTCGCACCCTGGTACTGCAGCGCAACGTTCAGACCGTCAACCAGACCAAAGAAGTCGGTGTTACGGTAGGTTGCAACACCGTTTGCACGACCGGTCATGAAGTTGTCTGCTTTGGTGTAAGAGTCGCCACCGAATTCTGGCAGCATATCGGTCCAGCCTTCAACGTCGTACATGACGCCGTAGTTACGGCCGTAGTCGAATGAACCGTAGTCGCCGACTTTAATACCTGCGAATGCCAGACGAGTCCAGGAGTCGCCTTTATCGCCTTCGGTGCCGTTGGCCTGAATCTGATATTCCCACTGGCCATAACCGGTGATCATATCGTTAACCTGAGTTTCGCCTTTGAAGCCCATACGCATATAAGTCTGATCGCCATCGCTGTTAGCGTCGTCAGAGAAATAATGCAGGCCGTCTACTTTGCCATAGAGATCTAATTTGTTGCCGTCTTTATTATAAACTTCAGCAGCGTGAGCAGCGCCTGCAGCCAGCAGGGCAGGAATTACGAGAGCCAGTACTTTTCTGTTCATTGAAATAATCCTTTAGTTTTTTTATTAACCTGTGACTACCCATGTAGGGAGTAAAAGCATGCTAAAGGAGAAGTTCCGTAAAGAGATAAATATGAATTGTTACGTCTTAAGTAAAACCTTAAACAAATAATTCTACGGAAATGGTAATAATTGCTATGAATGAATTGATGAAGATATATATAAAATAAAAATTATACAAGTGAATTGTATTGGGCTATTCTGCGCGTGTTATATGCCTTTATTGTCACGCTTTATTTTTCGTTGGTATATTGATGGTAATTATTAATTAGCCAACGAATAAATTGACAAGCCCGAACAACTGTTCGGGCTTTTTTTTGATTCCAGCTTAATGCTGAACGAAAGGTGTTACTCAGTACCGCTCTTTTCTGCTTTACCCGCCAGTTGGGCCAGGAAGTCATAGCGTTTTTGCAAATCAGCTGCGGCGTCTTTCCAAAGTTGTTCTGCAACTTCTGGCTGTTGGGCATTCAGGCGGCGGAAGCGCTGCTCGTTAAGCAATGTTTCGGCCAGCGCGTCTGACGGTGGGCGAGAGTCCAGCGCCAGCGGCAATTTACCGTCGTCTGCACGACGCGGGTCAAAGCGGTATAGCGGCCAGAATCCGGTTGCCGTCAGCTGACGCATCTGATCGTGGCTTAGCGCGAGATCATAGCCATGCTCTTCACATGGGCTATAGGCGATAATCAGCGACGGACCCGGATAGGCTTCCGCTTCTTGGATAGCTTTCACCGTCTGGTTCAACTGGGCGCCCAGGGAAATCTGCGCCACATACACATGTCCGTACATCATCATACTGACGCCCAGATCTTTGCGAGCCTTGCGCTTGCCATGCTCCCCAAACTTGGTAACCGCCCCGAGCGGCGTGGCTTTCGACGCTTGTCCGCCTGTGTTGGAGTAACACTGAGTATCCAGTACCAGAATATTGACGTTCTCGGTCAGACTCAGGACGTGATCCAGCCCGCCAAAACCAATATCGTAAGCCCAGCCATCGCCGCCAATTAACCAGATGGACTTCTCAACTAACGCGTCGGCATCGGTTAACAGTTGCTGCGCACCTTCAACATCTTTCAGATGCTGGCGCAGCGCTGCAACTTGTTCACGACGTACTTCTGGCGTCGCTTCAGCATGCAGGGAATCGTTCAGTTCAGCCGGAATATTATCGGCAAACTGTTCCAGTAACCGCATGACGCGCACACGGTGTTGATCCACCGTCAGACGGAAGCCCAGACCAAACTCGGCGTTATCTTCGAACAGAGAGTTTGCCCACGCAGGTCCACGGCCGTTGGCATCGGTGGTATACGGCGTTGAGGGGAGGTTACCGCCATAAATTGATGAACAGCCGGTCGCGTTAGCGATCAGCATGCGGTCGCCATATAGCTGCGTAAGCAGTTTGATATACGGCGTTTCACCACAGCCAGAACAGGCGCCGGAATATTCAAACAGCGGAGTGATTAACTGCGAGGTACGGATATCAATGCGTTCAAGCTTGCTGCGGTCGATCTCCGGCAGATTGAGGAAGAAGTCATAGTTAACTTTTTCTTCTTCAACATGCTCAAGGCGCGACATCATATTGATGGCCTTGATTTCCGGGTTTTGGCGATCTTTCGCCGGGCAAACTTCGACGCACAGATTACACCCGGTGCAATCCTCTGGTGCAACCTGCAGGACATACTTCTGACCGCGCATATCGCGAGATTTCACATCCAGAGAATGCAGGCTGGCAGGAGCGTTTTCCATCGCTTCAGGTGAAACCACTTTGGCGCGGATTGCCGAGTGCGGGCAAGCGGCAACGCAGTGGTTACACTGGGTACACAGCTCTTCCTTCCAGATGGGGATCTCTTCGGCGATATTGCGTTTTTCCCAACGCGTGGTGCCCATTGGCCAGGTGCCGTCTGGCGGCAGCGCGGATACGGGGAGGGCATCACCCAGGCCGGCGAGCATTGCCGCGGTGACAGTTTTCACGAAATCGGGCGCGGCATCAGAAACCACCGGTGGGCGGTTTGCGCTGTGCGGATCAACCGGCTGGAGTGCCACTTCGGCGACGGATTCACGCGCCAGGGCCAGAGCCTGCCAGTTACGTTCAACCAGGTCCTGTCCTTTACTGCTGTAACTTTTTGCAATCGCACCCTGCAATTCAGCCAACGCGCTGTCGCCGGGTAAGATTTGTGTCAAATGGAAGAATGCCATTTGCATAACGGTGTTAATACGCGCTGCCAGACCGCATTCGCGAGCGATTTTGGCCGCATTAATCACATAGAAACGGGCCTTCTTCTGATTCAGTACTGCCTGAACTTCCTGCGGCAAACGCGCCCAGACTTCATCCACGTTGTAAGGGGTATTAAGCAGGAAGATACCGCCTGGTTTCAGGCGCTCGGCCATCTGATACTTATCGATAAATTGCAGCTGGTGACAGCCAACAAAATCGGCTTGCGACACCAGATATGCCGATCGAATAGGCTGCTCGCTGACGCGCAGGTGGGAAACCGTCAGACCGCCTGCTTTTTTCGAGTCATAGACGAAATAACCCTGTGCATACCATGGCGTAGAGTTACCAATAATCTTGATATTGTTTTTGGTGGCTGACACGCTACCGTCGCTGCCCAGCCCGTAAAACAGCGCTTCGAGCTTAGCTGTACCGGGCAGGGTGTTTTCCGGTAACGGTAGCGACAAGTTGGTGACATCATCATAAATGCCGACCGTAAAGCGAGGTTTCGGCTTCGCGCTGCTCAGCTCATTAAAGACCGCCATGACGCAGTCTGGACCAAACTCTTTGGAAGAAAGGCCATAACGTCCGCCAATCACTCGCGGTAGCGTTTCTCGCTCGCCACAGTTGAAGGCTTCCGCCAATGCGGTCATCACATCCAGATACAACGGTTCTGCCTGTGCGCCGGGCTCTTTCGTGCGATCCAGGACGGCGATGCTGCGTACGGTTTCCGGCAGCGCGCGCAGTAAATGTCTGGCAGAGAATGGACGGAACAGACGTACTTTCAGAACGCCAACTTTCTCGCCACGCGCCAGCAGATCTTCAACGACTTCTTCACAGGTTCCAATCGCCGAGCCCATTAAGATAATGACGCGCTCAGCCTGAGGATGGCCGTAATATTCAAATGGCTGGTACTGGCGACCTGTCGCTGCGGCGAAATCATTCATCGCCTGTTCTACATGATCGTAAACCGCGTTGTACCACGGGTTTGTTGCCTCGCGTGACTGGAAATAGGTGTCCGGGTTCGCAGACGTACCGCGAATAACTGGATGCTCAGGATTAAGCGCCCGAGCGCGATGAGCATCGATTTCCGCCTGCGGCATCAGTCCGAGGATCGTGTCGTCGGCCAGTGGCACAATTTTATTGATTTCATGGGATGTACGGAAACCATCAAAGAAATGAATAAACGGAACCCGGCTTTTCAGGGTAGCTATTTGCGAAATCAACGCAAAGTCCTGTGCCTCCTGAACGCTGCTGGCACACAGCATCGCACATCCTGTCTGGCGCACCGCCATCACGTCGGAATGATCGCCAAAGATCGATAATGCGTGAGTAGCAATTGTACGAGCCGCAACGTGCAGTACAAACGGGGTCAACTGACCGGCCAGTTTGTACAGCGTTGGGATCATCAGCAACAGGCCCTGCGATGAGGTAAACGACGTAGAGAGCGCACCTGTCTGCAACGCGCCATGAACGGTTGCGATCGCGCCGCCTTCTGACTGCATTTCTACGACGCGAGGGGTATCCCCCCACACGTTCTTAAGCCCGTTCCCGGCCCAGGCATCCGCCTGCTCAGCCATCGTCGAACTGGGCGTAATCGGGTAGATGGCGATAACCTCGCTGGTACGAAATGCGACTGAAGCAACCGCACCATTACCGTCAATTGTGATCATACTGACACCCTTACATTGCGCAAAAAGAGGGACTCGCATAACGGCGGCGAATCCTGGTTGTTATCTTTCTATTTTAGCAAAAGCGCTAAAGAGAGATTTTCGCTTTTGTGTCCTTGGAATAAACAGAATGAATGGTTTGATCAAAGGAGCAGGCAAAAAATTGCCAGAAAATGTAAACAGTGCGCATAAATGCGTATTTTGCCTCTCGACGGCGGTGTTTCCGCTGCCTATTATTTATGGCTGTGTCGTTTGGTTAATATTCAGAGGGGAGTAAGATGCGCGCAGCGTTTTGGGTAGGATGTGCCGCGTTATTATTATCGGCTTGTAGCAGCGAACCTGTTCAGCAGGCAACCGCCGCGCATGTCGCACCGGGCATGAAGGCAGCAATGTCCAGTTCTGGAGAAGCTAATTGCGCCATGATTGGCGGTTCGCTCTCTGTTGCTCGTCAACTGGATGGTTCAGCCATCGGGATGTGCGCGCTACCCAACGGCAAACGCTGTAGTGAGCAGTCGCTTGCCGCCGGAAGTTGTGGGAGCTACTAAGTCTCCGCGTTTCCTACATTAAATCCGCGAGTTTATACGTCAGCGTTTGTTCTGCTGTCGCCAGCGTTAACTGGTCAGCAGTTAGATCGACCTGTGCGCCTTGCTTAAACATTTCGCTGACGATCCCGTCGAGCGCGTTAAGCTGCGGATCGGCGCACATCATACGCGTCATCGCCATATCTTTTACCTTCAACTCACCGTCGGACAGCTTGCCCTGGCCGTGGAATTGATTACACATCTTGCCTGATACCGTCATGTTTTCGCCAAAACTTAACTCAGGTGGGTTGTTGGTGGCGGTGACGGCTTTACCATTCACGCTTTGCAAAACGAAGCGGTGATGCTGCAACTGTTCGCGATTGACGGAAACTTTTCCATTGCTCACACAACCAGCCATCAGCATGCTGAGCGCAATCAACGTGACAACTTTCTTCATTAAATTTCTCTACGTTTGTGACGGGAATACATTCAATATAATAATGATACTGAATGTTTTATCATCGGTGATTGTCTGAAAATGCCCCCCTGACGTCAGGGGAGCACAGAGATTAGAAGAGGGCGTTTGGACAGGTCTCGCCTTTGGATATTTGTGCCAGATTCTGTAGCGTAGTCTCAGAAATACTGGTCAACGCTTCAGCTGTCAGGAATGCCTGATGACCGGTAAACAGCACGTTATGGCAGGCTGACAGACGACGGAACACATCATCCTGAATGACGTCATTAGATTTATCTTCAAAGAACAGATCGCGTTCGTTCTCATACACGTCCATACCCAGAGAACCAATTTTCTGGTTTTTCAGCGCGTCGATAGCGGCTTGTGAGTCGATCAATGCACCACGACTGGTGTTAATGACCATCACGCCATTTTTCATTTGCTCAAAGGCTTCGTGATTGAGCAGATGATAATTCTCCGGTGTTAACGGGCAGTGCAGAGAGATGACATCGGACTCGGCAAACAGCGTTTTAAGATCGACATATTCAACGCCTAACTCCAGCGCAGCAGCGCTCGGGTAAGGATCGAACGCCAGCAGACGCATACCAAAACCTTTCAGGATCCGCAGTGCAGCGATACCGATTTTACCGGTACCGATCACCCCAGCGGTTTTGCCATACATAGTAAAACCGGTCAGCCCCTCAAGAGAGAAGTTGGCATCACGGGTACGCTGATAGGCGCGGTGGATACGGCGATTCAGCGTCATCATCATGCCAATCGCATGCTCTGCGACGGCCTCTGGTGAATAAGCTGGAACACGAACCACCTGCAGACCCAGCTCTTTTGCTGCGTCGAGATCGACGTTATTGAACCCGGCGCAGCGCAGCGCGATATATTTCACGCCATGCTTTTTCAGTTCTTCCAGAACGGGGCGGCTGCCATCGTCGTTGACGAAAATGCACACGGCTTCGCAGCCATGGGCGGTTTTGGCTGTTTTTTCCGTCAACAGAAAGTCAAAGAATTCAAGTTCAAAACCAAAAGCCTCGTTAACCTGCTGCAGATACTTCTTGTCGTACTGTTTTGTACTATAGATGGCGAGTTTCATAAGACTTTCTCCAGTGATTTTGACGTCACATTAATTCAATTCAAATTATTTTACAAAATATAAAAAGTTATTGATAGTCATAGGCGTAATGAATAATTTCAGCGTATCTGTTGTTAGTGTGGGCAGGTTACACAATTTCAACAACTGGATATTTTTCTATCCAACTCAACACCCGAATATCGCGGCAGGTAAAAAGCCAGCCGAATCACATCCGGACAGCTACGCTTATACAGGTAGCAATTATCGGGAGGGGTTATGCTGACTCACTCTGAAGCAAAACGATGGGCCACCCTAATGCTCAAGGCGGCATTATGCGATGGTATGAAACCTGATGAGATTTCCCGGCAGGTACATCTGGTCTGCGATCATCATGGTAGGGAGTGCCTCGAAGAACTCATTGAGGAAATTCTGATAGAAGCAGGTCGTATCGGACCTAAACATAGCGATGGACAACTGAGGCCTCATTGAGTCTGAATCTTAATATCCCCGACGGCACGTGTAACAGCGTGCCTATAAATCGGTTATCTATCCTTAATGTGGGCATATCCAGTTAAACATGCCACAATACAGGCCTAAACCGGCTTAAATTTTCGCTAAATCAGGATATTAACTACCCATGAAGGGTAAATATAAAGCCGTTCTGGCACTCCTCTTATTATTGATTCTCGTGCCGCTGACGCTAGTGATGACGCTTGGCCTGTGGGTGCCTACGTTGGTGGGTATCTGGTTACCCGTTGGAACACGCATCGCGCTGGATGAGAGCCCGCGGCTGACACGGCATGGGTTGCATATACCTGAACTCCGCTATCTGGTTGAAGATTGCCCGCTAGCACGCATCACTCAGGCGGATCTGTCTCACCCCAGCCGCTGGGCGCTGAATGTCGGTACCATTGAGTTGGATTCAGCTTGCCTGGCCAAATTGCCGCAGGCAGAGCCATCGCCGGTAGCGCCTAAAACGCTGGCTGAATGGCAGTCAATGCTGCCCAATACCTGGATTAACATCGACAAACTTATCCTTTCTCCATGGCAGGAATGGCAGGGAAAACTGTCACTCTCGCTCACTCCCTCTACTCAACAGCTGCGTTACCAGGGTGAAAAAGTTAAATTTCAGGGGCGTTTGCACGGGCAAAACCTCACGGTAACGGAGCTGGATGTTGCGGCATTTGAAGGCCAGCCGCCAGTAAAACTGGTCGGTGAATTTACGATGCCACTGGTGCCCGATGGACTACCGGTAAGCGGTCATGCGGTTGCGACGTTAAGTTTGCCGCAAGAGCCTACGCTTGTGGACGCCGAACTGGAGTGGCAACAAAACAGCGGACAACTGATCGTGATGGCGCGGGATAATGCCGATCCGCTGCTTGACCTTCCGTGGGAAATAACACGCCAGCAACTGACCATCAGCGACGGACGCTGGAACTGGCCTTATCAGGGATTCCCGTTAAGTGGCCGGCTGGGCATGAAGGTTGAAAACTGGCAGGCCGGTCTGGAAAACGCGGTGGTGAGCGGGCGTCTGAACATTCTGACGCATGGCGATGCCGGTAAAGGAAACGCCGTATTAACGCTGGGGCCAGGTAAGCTTGGTATGGATAGTAGCGATATGCCGCTACAGTTGACCGGTGAAGCGAAACAGGGCGATCTGATCTTCTACGCGAAATTACCCGCCAGACTCACCGGAAGTCTGTACGATCCGCAATTGGCTTTCGAGCCAGGGGCGCTGCTGCGCTCACGTGGGAGGGTGATTGATTCGCTGGATATTGACGAGATTCGCTGGCCGTTGGCAGGTGTAAAAGTCACACAACGCGGCGTGGATGGCCGTCTGCAGGCTATTTTACGTGCGCATGAAAACCAGATGGGGGGCTTTGAACTGCATCTGGATGGCCTGGCAAATGATTTTCTTCCTGATGCCGGGCGTTGGCAATGGCGATATTGGGGTGAAGGCAGCTTTACGCCGATGCATGCGCGCTGGGACGTGGCGGGTAAAGGGGAATGGCATGACAACACCCTGAAGCTATTTGATCTTTCCACCGGATTTGATCATCTGCAATACGGCACGATGAAGGTGGAAAACCCACGTCTGGTGATGGACGAACCGATAGTCTGGGTGCGTGATGCAACCAAACCAACATTTAGCGGCGCGCTGTCGCTGGACGCAGGGAACACCACCTTCACCGGGGGAAGCGTGTTACCACCATCGACGCTGAAGTTCAGCGTGGAAGGTAGCGATCCGACAATCTTCCAGTTCAAAGGCCAGCTTCACGCAGGGGCGATTGGGCCCGTACAACTGAATGGTCGTTGGGACGGTATCCGCCTGCGCGGACAGGCCTGGTGGCCAAAACAATCGCTCACCGTATTCCAGCCTCTGGTCCCACCTGACTGGAAAATGAAGCTACGAGAAGGTGAGCTGTATGCGCAGGTCGCGTTTTCGGCAGCCCCGGAGCAGGGCTTTGAAGCGGGCGGTCATGGAGTGTTAAAAGGCGGTAGCGCCTGGATGCCCGACAACCAAATCAACGGTGTCGATTTTGTATTGCCTTTCCGGTTTAGTGAAGGTGCATGGCAGCTGGGTACGCGTGGACCTATTTCACTGCGTATTGCGGAAGTGGTCAATCAGGTGACGGTGAAGAATATCGCCGCCGATCTGCAGGGGGCGTACCCCTGGAGTGAAAACAACCCGTTACTGTTGAGCGATGTCAGCGCCGACCTGCTGGGGGGCAAAATCATCATGCAGCAACTGCGAATGCCGCAGCATGATCCGGCCTTATTGCGAGTGCAGAATATCTCTTCCAGCGAGCTTATCAGCGCGGTTAACCCCAAACAGTTCGCCATGTCTGGCCCGGTCAGTGGCGCGTTGCCATTATGGCTGGATAACGAAAAATGGATCATTAAAGACGGCTGGTTGACTAATCCAGGGCCGATGACGTTGCGTATTGATAAGGACACTGCGGATGCGGTTGTCAAAGATAACATGGCTGCGGGGGCGGCCATTAACTGGCTGCGTTATATGGAAATAAGCCATTCGTGGACGAAAATAAATCTGGATAACCTCGGTGTCTTAACCATGCAGTCAACCGTGACTGGCAATAGTCGGGTGGATGGCAAAGTAGGTACGGTTAATTTGAATTATACCCACGAAGAAAACGTCTTTACGCTATGGCGCAGTTTGCGTTTTGGCGACAATTTACAGGCATGGCTTGAACAAAATGCAGCGCTGCCGGAAACCCATTGCCCGGAAGGCAAGGAATGTGAGGAACAACAATGAAAACGATAGCTGCCATGCTGGGTCTGCTGACTTCATCTCTGCTGGTAGGGTGCACTCCCAGAATCGAAGTGGCTGCGCCAAAAGAGCCCATCACCATTAATATGAACGTCAAAATCGAGCATGAGATCCATATCAAAGTTGATAAAGACGTCGAAAGCTTATTGAAATCGCGCAGCGATTTGTTCTGAGGTCATGATGAGAAAACAGTTTGCAGTGGCGCTGGTCGTCCTGAGTTTACTCAGTAGCAATGCGTGGGCATTGACCCTGAATGAAGCCAGAACGCAGGGTCGAGTAGGGGAAACGCTCAATGGCTATCTGGTTGCATTGCAAACCGATGCCGAAACGCAGGCACTGGTGAGTGAGATTAATAAAGCGCGCCACGCCAGCTATCAGCAACTGGCAGAGAGCAATAATATTCCGCCAGATGAAGTGGCGAAAATGGCCGGGCAAAAGCTGGTTGCTCGAGCGAAACCGGGAGAGTATGTGCAGGGTATTAATGGTAAGTGGTTGAAAAAATAGTAAATCGTTTTTTCACACAGCCAGAGGGACACGACGCTGAATTATTCATCGACATCGCAATAGTTGCCACACGGCATAAAATGGATGCTGGTATAGTCCAACACCGGTCGCGTCGTGGGGTGAAATCATGTGGCTTCTCAAGTGGTACGTCTGGAATCGTTGGGTATTCAAGCTGTTAAGCCGGGATGTCGCGGAGCCTGAACAATTTTTGCTTCATTGCTGGGAAGAGAATCTGGCGAAATGCAGGGATTATGCAACCATCTGGCGTGATATTAATCGCATTCACGGCAAACAGATACAGATGCAGGGAAAGAAGTAAGTGTCGGAGAAACCCTCCCACCGGATGGTGAGAGGGGGAATTATCAGGCAGCTACCACGCTGTCGATAGCGGCTTTCGCGTCGGACTGTGCTTTAGACGCCACTTCCGGGCCGTAAGCAATACCTTCAGCAAAGACGACATTCACGTCGGTGATGCCGATAAAGCCCAGGAATACGTTCAGGTACGGCGTGATCAGGTCGGTTGGTGTGTCTTTATGAATACCACCACGGCTGGTCAGCACCACCGCGCGTTTACCTGTCACCAGACCTTCCGGGCCTTTCTCGGTATAACGGAAAGTCACACCGGCGCGGGCAATCAGGTCAAAGTAGTTTTTCAGCTGCGTTGGGATGTTGAAGTTGTACATCGGCGCGGCGATAACAATCACATCATGCGCTTTCAGCTCAGCAATCAGCTCATCGGACAGCGCCAGCGCTTCTTGCTGACGCGGTGTCAGCGGTGTATCGCTCGGGCGCATCGCACCCACCAGTTCGCCATCCAGTACCGGTACAGGATTTGCAGCCAGGTCACGGACAGTGATTTCATCAGCAGAGTGCTTTTCACGCCACTGTTCAACAAAATAATCAGACAACTGACCAGACTGAGAGTACCCTGCCAGAATACTGGATTTAAGAACTAATACCTTGCTCATGGGTGTTTCCTTTTATGTGTTTGAAGGGGGAGTGCCCCGTTGCTTGTTGACACTTTATTCACAATCCTGTCGCAGTGATAGCGCAATATATCGAATCCTATGTTCGAAATTATTGAACAACACATGAAAAGCGCCGATGTGGTACTCTATACCCATCATCTAAAAGAGATTTAACCCGGCAGAGCACTGCCTTTTAACGCTATGACAGAACAACAAAAATTAACCTTCAACATGTTGCAGCAACAGCTGGACTCACTGATGCTGCGTGACAGACAGCGTTTTGCCCGCCGTCTGCACGGTGTGAAGAAGGTTAAAAATCCTGATGCACAACAGGCCATTTACCAGGAGATGGCGAAAGAGATTGAACAGGCAGCCGGTAAAGTTGTGCTGCGTGAAGCGGCGCGTCCGGAAATCAGCTATCCGGAAAACCTGCCCGTAAGCCAGAAAAAACAGGATATTCTGGAGGCAATTCGCGATCATCAGGTGGTGATTGTCGCCGGTGAGACCGGATCGGGGAAAACCACCCAGTTACCCAAAATCTGTATGGAACTGGGGCGCGGGGTAAAAGGGCTGATAGGCCATACCCAGCCGCGTCGTCTGGCGGCGCGCACCGTGGCGAACCGTATTGCGGAAGAGCTGCAGACCGAGCCTGGCGGCTGTATTGGTTATAAAGTTCGTTTCAGCGATCATGTCAGTGATAACACTATGGTCAAGCTGATGACGGACGGTATCCTGCTGGCGGAAATCCAACAGGATCGGCTGCTAATGCAGTACGACACCATCATCATCGATGAAGCGCATGAACGCAGTCTGAATATCGATTTTCTGCTCGGCTATCTGAAAGAACTTCTACCGCGTCGCCCGGATCTAAAAATTATCATCACGTCGGCGACCATCGATCCTGAACGTTTTTCAAAGCATTTCAATAACGCGCCGATTATCGAAGTCTCCGGCCGAACGTATCCGGTGGAAGTGCGCTATCGCCCGATTGTTGAAGATGCAGATGACACTGAGCGTGACCAACTGCAGGCAATTTTTGATGCCGTAGATGAACTGGGACGTGAAGGGCCAGGCGATATTCTGATCTTCATGAGCGGCGAACGTGAAATCCGTGATACCGCCGATGCCCTGAATAAGCTGGATTTACGCCACACCGAAGTGCTGCCGCTGTATGCGCGCCTTTCAAACAGCGAACAGAACCGCGTGTTCCAGTCGCACAGTGGTCGCCGTATCGTGCTGGCGACCAATGTGGCGGAAACGTCGCTGACCGTTCCGGGAATCAAATACGTAATTGACCCGGGCACTGCGCGTATCAGTCGCTACAGTTACCGTACCAAAGTTCAGCGCTTGCCGATTGAACCGGTGTCGCAGGCCTCTGCTAATCAGCGTAAAGGCCGCTGCGGTCGTGTTTCGGAAGGGATCTGTATTCGTCTGTATTCCGAAGACGATTTCCTGTCGCGTCCGGAGTTTACCGACCCGGAGATCCTGCGTACCAACCTGGCATCCGTTATTTTGCAGATGACCGCGTTGGGGCTGGGCGATATCGCCGCGTTCCCGTTTGTTGAAGCGCCGGATAAGCGCAATATTCAGGACGGTGTACGTCTGCTCGAAGAGCTGGGGGCGATAACCACCGACGAACAGGCAACCGCTTACAAGTTAACGCCGTTGGGCCGTCAGCTGTCGCAACTGCCGGTGGACCCGCGCCTGGCACGCATGGTGCTGGAAGCGCAAAAACATGGCTGTGTGCGTGAGGCGATGATCATTACCTCGGCGCTGTCCATTCAGGATCCGCGCGAGCGTCCGATGGACAAGCAGCAGGCTTCCGACGAGAAACATCGCCGTTTCCACGACAAAGAGTCTGATTTTCTTGCATTTGTTAATCTGTGGAACTACCTCGGCGAGCAGCAAAAAGCACTGTCGTCAAACCAGTTTCGTCGCCAGTGCAAAGTCGATTTCCTGAACTACCTGCGCGTGCGCGAGTGGCAGGATATCTACACGCAACTGCGCCAGGTGGTGAAAGAGTTGGGTATTCCGGTTAACAGTGAACCTGCTGAATATCGGGAGATCCACGTCGCGTTGCTGACCGGTTTACTGTCGCATATCGGGATGAAAGATACCGATAAACAGGAGTTTACCGGGGCGCGTAACGCTCGCTTCTCGATCTTCCCTGGTTCGGGTTTATTCAAAAAGCCGCCGAAGTGGACGATGGTAGCGGAGCTGGTGGAAACCAGCCGCCTGTGGGGACGTATTGCCGCGCGTATCGATCCTGAATGGGTGGAACCGGTAGCCCAGCATCTGATCAAACGTTCATACAGTGAACCGCACTGGGAACGTGCGCAGGGTGCTGTGATGGCGACAGAAAAAGTCACCGTATACGGCTTACCGATTGTTGCGGCCCGTAAGGTGAATTACAGCCAGATTGATCCGGCGCTGTGCCGCGAGCTGTTTATCCGCCACGCGCTGGTGGAGGGCGACTGGCAGACTCGTCACGCCTTCTTCCGCGACAACCTGAAACTGCGCAATGAAATCGAAGAGCTGGAGCATAAATCGCGCCGCCGCGACATTCTCGTCGATGACGAAACGATGTTTGAGTTCTACGACCAGCGCATCAGCCATGACGTGGTTTCTGCGCGTCACTTTGATAGCTGGTGGAAAAAGGTCAGCCGTGAAACACCGGATCTGCTCAACTTTGAAAAGAGCATGCTCATCAAAGAGGGCGCAGAGAAAATCAGTAAGCTGGATTATCCGAACTTCTGGCATCAGGGTAACCTTAAGCTGCGCCTGAGCTACCAGTTCGAACCCGGAGCCGATGCGGACGGTGTGACCGTACATATTCCACTCCCGCTGCTCAACCAGATCGAAGAGAGCGGTTTTGAATGGCAAATTCCAGGGCTGCGCCGCGAACTGGTGATTGCCCTGATTAAGTCGTTACCAAAACCGGTACGCCGCAACTTTGTGCCCGCGCCGAACTATGCGGAAGCGTTTTTAGGCCGCGTCACGCCGCTGGAACTGCCGCTGCTGGACGCGCTGGAGCGTGAATTGCGCCGCATGACCGGCGTTACCGTTGATCGCGATGACTGGCACTGGGATCAGGTGCCCGATCACCTAAAAATCACCTTCCGGGTGGTGGATGATAAGAACAAGAAGCTGCAGGAAGGGCGTTCGCTACAGGATTTGAAAGATGCGCTGAAGGGCAAAGTTCAGGAAACATTGTCTGCGGTGGCCGATGACGGTATCGAACAGAGTGGATTGCACATCTGGAGCTTCGGCCAGCTTCCGGAAAGTTACGAACAAAAACGCGGTAACTATAAGGTCAAAGCGTGGCCGGCGCTGGTCGATGAGCGTGACAGCGTTGCCATCAAACTGTTTGATAATCCGCTGGAACAACAGCAGGCGATGTGGTGCGGTTTACGCCGCTTATTGCTACTGAATATTCCTTCACCAATCAAATACTTGCATGAGAAGCTGCCCAATAAAGCCAAGCTGGGGCTGTACTTTAACCCGTACGGTAAAGTTCTGGATTTGATTGACGACTGTATCTCCTGCGGTGTGGATCAGTTAATTGACGCCAACGGTGGTCCGGTGTGGACCGAAGAAGGCTTCGCGGCGTTGCATGAGAAAGTGCGGGCTGAACTGAACGATACGGTGGTGGAGATTGCGAAGCAGGTCGAACAGATCCTGACCGCAGTGTTTAATATCAACAAACGTCTGAAAGGGCGCGTGGATATGACCATGGCGCTGGGTCTTGCGGATATCAAATCGCAAATGGGCGGCCTGGTGTATCGCGGGTTTGTTACCGGCAATGGTTTCAAACGTCTGGGCGATACGTTGCGTTATTTGCAGGCTATTGAAAAACGTCTGGAAAAACTGGCTATCGACCCGCACCGTGACCGTGCACAGATGCTGAAAGTGGACAGTGTGCAGCAGGCCTGGCAGCAGTGGTTCAATAAACTGCCTCCCGCGCGCCGTCAAGATGCCGATGTCAAAGAGATCCGCTGGATGATAGAAGAGCTGCGCGTCAGCTATTTTGCCCAGCAGCTTGGTACACCGTATCCGATCTCCGATAAACGTATTCTGCAGGCGATGGAGCAGATTTCGGGATAAATCGGTGCAGGGCCGTAGGCCGGATGAAGCGTAGTCGCCATCCGGCATCTGTACCCGGTAAAGATAAACACCAGGAGTCATCAATATGAGTCAGTTTCCGACACTTTCCGCAACCACTCTTGCGGCTATCAATACCGTAGGGCGATGGCTGGCGCAGAATGATTTTACGGGGAATATCTCCGTTCAGTCAGATTGCGTGATTCTGGCAGGGAACGCGGTTATTCCGACCATCGACGCTGCTTGTCGGATCGCGAAAGAGCAACAGGTTCCCTTGCTGATTAGCGGTGGTATCGGTCATTCCACGCGCTTTCTGTATGATGCGATTGCCCGGCATCCGCGTTATAACATCATTCGTACTACCGGGCGCGCGGAAGCGGCGATCCTTGCCGATATTGCTCACCAGTTCTGGCAAATTCCAGGTGAGAAAATTTGGGTGGAAGATCAGTCGACAAACTGCGGTGAAAATGCCCGATTTAGCTGTGCGTTACTGAATCAGGCGGCAGAAAGCATTCATACCGTCATTGTGGTGCAGGATCCCACTATGCAACGCCGCACAATGGCCACGTTTCAGCGCGTAACCCGCGATGAGCCGCATGCGCCGCGCTGGCTGAGTTTCCCTGGTTTCATTCCTGAACTGGCCCAACAGCACAACGGCGTGGATTTTGTGCCAGCAGCAGAAGGTTTATGGTCGGTAGATCGCTATCTTTCTCTCATTACCGGTGAGCTTCCGCGCCTGCGGGATGATGCTGCCGGGTATGGGCCCTGTGGACACGATTTTATCGTACATGTTGATATTCCCCAGGACGTTGAGCAAGCCTGGCAGCAGCTAAAAAATGATACCGCGCTGACCGACTTACTGGAGAGCCGTTCTCTGTAATTTTTGCTGCCCGTTTGTCGGCGTTTTATGGCAAACGGGCAGAAAGCCCACCTGTTTTTTCTCTTCATCATCACTTTTCCAGATGCTTTTATGAAGCAGTTCACAGAACCGCCACTCCAGCGATAATGCGTCATGCATGATTGATATTAATTAACAATAGTTTTACTTGTTAAAAACAAATCAATCACAGGAGAGCCGCATGTCAGTACCCGTACAACATCCTATGTATATCGATGGGCAGTTTGTGACCTGGCACGATGACGCCTGGATTGATGTCGTCAATCCGGCCACGGAAGAGATTATCTCGCGTATTCCCGATGGGCGTGCCGAAGATGCGCGTAAAGCGATCGATGCTGCGGATCGCGCTCAGCCGCAATGGGAAGCGTTGCCTGCCATTGAACGGGCAAACTGGTTACGCAAAATTTCTGCAGGTATCCGCCAGCGAGCCGATGAAATCAGCGCGTTGATTGTGGCGGAAGGTGGAAAAATTCAACAACTGGCTGACGTTGAAGTCGCGTTTACCGCCGACTATATCGATTACATGGCGGAGTGGGCGCGTCGCTATGAAGGCGAGATCCTGCAAAGCGATCGCCCGGGTGAGAATATCCTGCTGTTTAAGCGTGCACTGGGCGTGACGACGGGCATTCTACCGTGGAACTTCCCGTTTTTCCTGATTGCCCGCAAACTGGCTCCCGCCTTGCTGACGGGGAATACCATCGTCATTAAGCCGAGTGAATTCACACCGAATAACGCCATCGCCTTTGCCAAAATTGTTGATGACATTGGTTTACCGCGCGGAGTCTTTAACCTGGTGCTGGGACGCGGTGAAACGGTCGGTCAGGAGCTGGCCGGAAACCCGAAGGTCGCCATGGTGAGCATGACCGGTAGCGTCGGCGCAGGTGAGAAAATTATGGCCGCAGCGGCCAAAAACATCACCAAAGTTTGTCTGGAGTTGGGTGGTAAAGCTCCAGCTATCGTGATGGACGATGCTGACCTTGAGCTGGCAGTGAAGGCCATTGTTGACTCACGGGTGATTAATACCGGACAGGTATGCAACTGTGCTGAGCGCGTATACGTTCAGAAAGGTATCTATGACCAGTTCGTTAATCGTCTGGGTGAGGCGATGAAAGCAGTGCAGTTTGGCAATCCGGCAGAACGCAATGACATTGCGATGGGGCCGCTGATTAATGCCGCTGCGCTGGAGCGTGTAGAGCAAAAAGTCGAGCGAGCGGTGCAGGAAGGCGCCCGTGTGGTGCTGGGTGGTAAAGCAGTTGCCGGTAAAGGTTATTACTATCCACCGACGTTACTGTTAGACGTGCGCCAGGATATGGCGATTATGCACGAGGAGACGTTTGGTCCGGTGCTGCCGGTGGTGGCATTTGATACGCTGGAACAGGCGCTGACGATGGCCAATGACAGCGACTACGGACTGACCTCATCGATCTATACGCAGAATCTGAATACGGCAATGAAGGCGATTAAGGGACTGAAGTTTGGCGAAACCTATATTAATCGCGAAAACTTCGAGGCGATGCAGGGCTTCCACGCTGGCTGGCGCAAGTCCGGGATTGGCGGGGCAGACGGTAAACACGGTCTGAACGAATACCTGCAAACGCAGGTAGTGTATTTGCAGTCTTAAGTTTTTCGCCGGGTGAGTCTGTAGGTCACCCGGCGCCATTCTCACACTTTGGTGGCGATCCAGTTCATCATCATTTCCGGCCAGATGGCCAGCGGCAACCCTTGCGCATCGCGAATACCAAATCCGTGCTTACCGCGTTCAAACAGATGCATTTCGACCGGAACTCCCTGCTCACGTAGCGCATTAAAGAAGACGAGGCTGTTTTCCACTTTCACCGCCGGATCGTCAATGGCGTGTAGCAGGAACGTCGGCGGCGTTGTGCTATCCACGCGTTCTTCCAGAGAATAGTGGCGCAGATCTTCCTTTTCGGGCTTAGCGCCAACCAGCTCAAGACGGGATCCCGGGTGACCGATATCTTCGCGCAGGGTGACAACCGGGTACACCAGTGCCATAAACGCAGGGCGCGCAGGTTGCTCGTCTACGTTATCTATCGGCGTATAAACCGGTTCGGCAAACCGGGTACCCAGACTGGCGGCCACGTGACCACCGGAAGAGAAGCCTAATACGCCAATACGATCAGGGTTAATTTTCCATTCATGGGCGTTGGCGCGAATGTAGCGCATGGCGCGTTGGGCATCGGCCAGCGGCGCGTTTGCACCTTCCTCATGGCCATCACCCGGCATGCGGTAGGTCATCACAAACAGGGTATAACCGCGAGCGTTAAAGAACGGTGCCAGTACGCTGCCTTCTTTATCCATCACCACGCGACGATAAGAGCCGCCAGGCGTGACAAGGATCCCTATGCCGTTAGGTTTTGCGGGGGCATAAACGGTAATTTCCGGGGCGCGAATACCGGTGACCGCACGATCATACTGAGATGTTCCTGTATGTCGGGGTTCAGGCGTAAACACCGCATCGCTGTTTTTTGCTCCGGGGGCTTCACCCTGCGGCCAGAATGAGACGGTGGCGGCCTTAGCAACGGCTTGCTCCATCATGTTTTCTAACGTTTCACGACTCAGTGCTTCCATTACTATGCTCCCTCAGTGGCAAAGGTTAGCTATAGCACAGTCAGTGAATCGAAAACGGGGAGAGACTCACAACGTATTGAATTCGCGGGAAATGAAAGAGGGCGGAGGCGGGCCTCCGCCAGAACATTAGAGCTTGATAAATTTATCCAGCGTACGAATAAGTTGGGTGACAAAACCGTATTCGTTATCGTACCAGGCGACGGTTTTTACCAGCTGTAGATCGCCCACTTCGGTAATTTCGGTTTGTGTCGCATCAAATACCGAACCGAAATGCGAGCCAATGACATCTGATGAGACAATCTCCTCATCGGTATAACCAAATGACTCATTATTTTGCGTGGCTTTTTTCAGCGCGTTGTTGACCTCTTCAGCAGTGACTTTTTTCCCCAATATCGAAACCAGTTCCGTAACGGATCCGGTTTTCACCGGAACACGCTGGGCGTGGCCTTTTAATTTCCCGCTCAACGCCGGAATGACCAGACCAATGGCTTTGGCGGCTCCGGTGGTATGGGGAATGATATTTTCTGCCGCAGCCCGTGAGGCGCGCAGATCTTTCCCGCGTGGACCATCAACCAGCGACTGCGTTCCTGTGTAGGCGTGGATGGTGGTCATAGTGCCAAGCTGAATACCGAAGCTGTCGTGCAGCGCTTTCGCCATCGGTGCCAGGCAGTTGGTGGTGCACGACGCGACCGAGATAATCCGATCGTTCGCATCCATTGTGTCGTCGTTGACGTTAAAGACGATGGTTTTCATATCGCCAGCCGGGGCGGATATCAGCACTTTTTTGGCCCCTGCATCCAGGTGCGCGTTGGCTTTTTCTGTCGAGGTATAAAAACCGGTGCATTCGATGATTATCTCAGCGCCAGTGGTTTTCCATGGGATATTTTTGGCCTCTTTTTCTGCGTAAACCGCGATTTTTTTACCGTCGACAATCAGCGCGTCTTCGGTAAAGTCGATGCTCCAGGGAAACGGGCCGTAGTTTGAATCGTGCTTTAACAGATAGGCGAGAATTTTGGGCGAGGTGAGGTCATTAATGGCCACAACCTCCACATTGCTTTTGACTTCCAGTAGCCGACGCAATACCAGACGACCGATACGACCAAAACCGTTAATGCCAATTTTACTCATGGTTTTCTCCTGTCAGGATGAGGCGGTACGACATATTTTCCCTACCAGGCTTAGTCCAGACAGGCATCCTCGGCAATAGCGGTTCTTGCTGTTAAGCGTAAGCGACTGAAAATGGGTGAACAAAAGTTAATGAATTTTTAACAAAAGCCCGTTATGTTGACGCATTATTGTTTTTATTCAGGAAGTGTTATGGGGAATAAGTATTCTGGCCTGCAAATCGGTATTCACTGGCTGGTCTTTTTGTTAGTTATCGTGGCGTACAGCGCCATGGAGTTTCGCGGATTTTTCCCGCGCAGCTATCGCCCCTTGTTCAACATGGTGCACGTCTCCTGCGGTATCACTATTTTAACGCTGATGGTGGCGCGTTTGCTGGTCAGGCTGAAATACCCGGCTCCGCCGATTGTGC
The DNA here is from genome assembly GCF_030332345.1 of Citrobacter sp. Cpo221. Taxonomy (NCBI): domain Bacteria; kingdom Pseudomonadati; phylum Pseudomonadota; class Gammaproteobacteria; order Enterobacterales; family Enterobacteriaceae; genus Citrobacter; species Citrobacter sp. Cpo221. The sequence goes on along the minus strand of NZ_JAOWIA010000033.1, from coordinate 383,076 downwards.
CGAAACCGAAGCCAATGATGACCGGCATGGCGCATCTGGGGCATCTGGTTATCTATCTGTTGTTTATTGTCCTGCCGATTATTGGGCTGGTGATGATGTACAACCGGGGTAACCCGTGGATTGCATTCGGCATCGTTATGCCGCATGCAGCAGAGGCCAACTTTGATTTAGTGGATATGCTGAAGTCCTGGCACGTGACGCTGGCAAACCTGGGCTATTTTGTTATTGCCCTGCATGCCGTTGCGGCTCTGATGCATCACTATTTCTGGAAGGATAATACGCTGCTGCGCATGATGCCGCGTAAACGCTCCTGAGGTAACGCCCCGCAAATGCGGGGCATTTTTTTAGGCCGCGGCAATGGCGACAATCCACCATGCCGCGCGTTTGCCATAAGGCGACCGCTAACATGGAATAAAATCGTAAATTATTTTTCCAGACAGCATAAACGCTTACCGGCAAGATGATTAAACAACGCTCAGTTCGCCACGTCTGTCACTTGATCACTGTCCTCATTAAAACTACTGTATATAAATACAGTTATATGAGAGGCAGATTATTATGTTGTTTTTCCAGCCAGTTGAACACCCCGAAATTAAACACTTCCCGCTATTTAGCGATCTCGTGCCCTGCGGTTTTCCTTCTCCGGCGCAGGATTACGTTGAGAAACGTATCGATCTTAACGACCTGTTGGTGCAGCATCCCAGCGCAACCTATTTTGTTAAATCGTCTGGCGACTCCATGATGGGGGCAGGGATCGGTGCTGGCGACTTGCTGGTAGTCGACAGTGCCAGAAAAGCGGCCCACGGAGACATTGTGATTGCTGCTATTGAAGGCGAATTCACCGTTAAGCGCCTGCAATTGCATCCGGTGGTGATGCTGAAGCCAGAGAACAGCGCCTACGCGCCGATCATGATCGGCAGCGAGGACACGCTGGATATATTTGGCGTGGTGACATTTATCATCAAAGCCGCGGGCTGATTATGTTTGCGCTGGTGGATGTTAATTCGTTTTATGCCAGTTGTGAATCGGCATTCCGACCGGACCTGAAAGGTAAACCCGTTGTTGTTCTTTCAAATAACGATGGCTGTGTCATTGCCAGCAGCGCGGAAGCGAAGGCGCTTGGCGTCAATATGGGCGCGCCATACTTCAAACAGAAAGATCTGTTCAGGCGCAGCGGCGTGTTCTGCTTTAGTTCGAACTACGAGCTGTATGCGGATATGAGCAGCAGGGTGATGTCGATTCTGGAGGAGCTGTCTCCACGCGTGGAAATATACAGTATCGATGAAGCCTTTTGTGATTTAACCGGCGTGCGAAACTGCAGGGATCTTACGGATTTTGGTCGGGAAATCAGAGAAACCATTTTACAGAAAACACATCTTAAGGTTGGGGTCGGTATCGCCCAGACCAAAACCCTGGCCAAGCTGGCGAACCATGCGGCCAAAAAGTGGCAGGAACAGACTGGCGGGGTGGTTGATCTCTCGAATATTGAGCGCCAGCGTAAGCTGATGGCTGCGCTTCCGGTTGATGAAGTCTGGGGTGTCGGGCGCCGTATCAGTAAAAAACTGGACGCTATGGGTATTAAAACGGTCTGCGACCTGGCGGATACCGATATTTGCTTTATCCGCAAACATTTCAACGTCGTGCTTGAGCGCACTGTGCGGGAATTGCGCGGTGAACCGTGCCTGGCGTTGGAAGAGTTTGCGCCAGTTAAGCAGGAGATCATTTGTTCAAGATCGTTTGGTGAAAAACTTACGGATTACAATGCGATGAGAGAGGCTATTTGTACCTATGCTGCACGTGCTGCGGAAAAGCTACGCAGAGAGCACCAGTTCTGCCGGTTTATCTCTACGTTTATCAAAACCAGCCCATTTTCCCTGAATGAACCGTATTACGGTAACAGCGCATCGATAAAACTGCTGACACCAACCCAGGATAGTCGGGAAATTATAAAGGCGGCCACACGTAGCCTGGACGCAATATGGCGGGAGGGGCTGCGTTATCAAAAAGCAGGGGTCATGCTGGGCGATTTTTTTAGTTCTGGCGTTGCGCAGTTGAATCTGTTTGATGACAACGCCCCACGGCATAACAGCGATAAGCTGATGGCCGTTCTGGATACACTCAATGCTGAAAAGGGTAAAGGAACACTCTATTTTGCCGGACAAGGTATACAACAACCGTGGGCAATGAAGCGAGATATGCTTTCACCGCGTTATACAACGAGATATAGCGATTTACTGCGGGTGGGATAGCCATTGTTATCGTAAATAAGCGTCCAGAGCGATTCTAAAACTGTCCAGAAATAAATAAAAAAACGATTATCAGCCTTCATTAAAAATCTTATTGTAGCGCCGACTAACAGATAACTAACTGACAAACGGCAAGTCTATAATAGGAAATTTATGAAAAAGACGCTTATTACACTCATTATTGCAAATGCGCTGACCGCGACTACGGCATTTGCCGCAGCGGATGCGGGAACCTGGTATGCAGGTGGGAAATTTGGTTGGTCGCATTACTTTGATACCAGCGCAAGCCAGCAAACGGGGGCTAATGGTAATAAATATGGTGATGTTGGTTTTGATAGCGATAACGTCGGTGGTGGTGTATTTACAGGCTATCAGATTACTCCATGGCTGGCAGTTGAAGGCGGCTATGATTATTTAGGCAATATGCAATTCAACGGTAAAAATGGTTCTTCTGGTTCTCAAATGAAAAGCCAGGGTCTGCAATTGTCGCTGAAAGCAAGTTATGGTTTGACTGCTGATTGGGATCTCTACGGTCGTGCAGGGGCAATGGGATATCGCGCGGAGTCAGATATTAAAGGCAATAACCGCTTTGATACTGGTGTGCGTCCGGTTGTGGCTGTTGGTACGGAATATGCCTTTAACAAGAACTGGGCTGGACGCGTGGAATATCAATGGGTGAGCAATGTGGGTAATGAAAACCAGATTGGCGTATCAAGTGATGTTAGTTCCGTTACCGCTGGGTTGTCATATCGCTTTGGCCAGCATGACGACGCGGAGGTTACGCCTGCACCGGCAGTTGCCGCAACTCCTGCGCCTGAACCTCAGCGTTTTAACTTAAAATCTGATGTGATGTTTGGTTATGATTCAGCAGCATTAACCCCAGAAGGGAAAGCGGCGATTGCGCAGTTATACCGAAATCCCGGTCTGCAACCGGCCAAAGACAAAGCGACCGTTGTTATTGGCTATAGCGATCGCACCGGAGCCGCAGATTATAACCAGCAACTGTCAGCCCAGCGCGCTCAGGCTGTTGCCGATGAATTAGTCGCGTTAGGCATGCCGGCTGCAAATATTACTGCACAAGGACATGGTTCGAGTGATTCTGTCACAGGATCCAGTTGTGATGGGCAGACCGGACAGCAGCTGATTAATTGCCTTGCTCCAGATCGCCATGTCGTTGTTGAGATCACTGATAAGCACTAAATCGGTGTACAAAAAGCCCTCTTCATTATCGAATGGGGAGGGCTTTTTTATTCGCACAGTGAACTATCATTAACTGTGACAAATTAAAGATGTTAGAGCGCAATTATGTTCATAGAATCCTTAGTTTCGAGAGCTAAAGGTAGATTATGGCGTTATTTTCTGCCACGGTTTACTCTGAAAAATCATGTGGATGATCAAGTATATAATTACTATGGTGTTTATTTTTCGGATGTAAAACAAGAAAAATATCAGCTTGTGAGTCTAAGAGGCAAAAATGTTGTGCTTGAAAAATGGCATGCTGAGCAGCACGCCTATATGGAGAAAATAAACCTTCCACTCAATGATATTGAAAAAATGAATGTTGAGATTATTCATTGGAGAAAGCAAGGTCCGTTAAGGTTTGATTCGATTTTTCTTTTTGCAATAAATTATTTTACACGTGTTGCTTATGTAAAAAATGCTCTGACGAGAGCAAAAAGCAATCTCTTTTCTTCATTCGCCAGTAACAAGGCGTTGAGTGGACTTGATCGTATAATGTTGCTACAGATGCTGGTGAACGAATATGTACATCAATCGCCAGAGAAAACTCACACTGGAGTAACATGTGATGAGGTTGTTGATCTATTGTACGGGACGCTTTGGTATAAACATATCAAGAATGAAGATTTCAGGAGGAAGGTCTTTCTGCTGCTCCAGTCACTTGTAATTACAGAGGATGTCAGATTTAGTGATGAAAAATATTATATACAAGGCAAGGCTATTTCAACAATTGTTTCATGGGAATCTGAAGATAAACGGGAAAAGCAGCAGATCAGGATCCAGAAAAATATTAGTCGTTTGATGCTTGTGATTACCGCGTCCACATTAATGATCACCCTGGCAATACTGGCTCAGGCAGGTCTTATTAATCTACATAATCTTTGGGTGCATCTGACACAGTTAAAACCAATCAGGGTGTTGTTCAAACTAATATAATAAAAATCAATGCGTTAACATAATCAGTAATCATATATTTTACAGCCAAATAACAAATCTGATAGTATACCCCCCTATAGTATCTGGAGGGCGTATGCCGCATTCACCTGAAGACAAGAAACGCATTCTCACCCGTGTACGCCGTATTCGCGGTCAGGTTGATGCGCTTGAGCGCGCACTGGAGTCCGGCGAACCGTGTCTGGCTATCCTGCAGCAAATTGCCGCCGTGCGCGGTGCATCCAATGGCCTGATGGGCGAAATGGTTGAGATCCATCTGAAAGACGAGCTGGTCAGCGGGGAAACTACGCCAGATCAGCGTGCTGTGCGCATGGCTGAAATCGGCCATCTTCTGCGTGCTTATCTAAAATAACACCATCACCTCGCAATAATGGGAAGAGACAAATGAAATCACGTGCAGCAGTTGCATTCGGCCCCGGCCAACCGTTAAAAATTGTCGAAATCGACGTCGCACCGCCAAAGAAAGGTGAAGTGCTGGTTAAAATTACCCATACCGGCGTGTGCCACACCGACGCCTTTACGCTCTCTGGCGACGATCCGGAAGGCGTATTCCCGGCGGTACTTGGCCATGAAGGTGGTGGCATTGTGGTTGAAGTAGGCGAAGGCGTTACCAGTCTGAAACCGGGCGATCATGTGATCCCGCTGTACACCGCAGAGTGCGGCGAGTGTAAGTTCTGTAAATCGGGTAAAACCAACTTGTGCCAGGCCGTACGTGCGACCCAGGGCAAAGGTCTGATGCCGGATGGCACAACGCGCTTCTCGTATAACGGTGAGCCGATTTATCACTATATGGGCACCAGCACCTTCAGCGAATACACCGTTTGCGCGGAGATCTCTCTGGCGAAGGTTAACCCGCTGGCTCCGCTGGACAAAGTGTGTCTGCTGGGTTGTGGCGTGACCACCGGTATTGGAGCAGTCCATAACACCGCAAAAGTGAAAGAAGGCGACACCGTAGCCGTATTCGGTCTGGGCGGTATTGGCCTGGCGGTAATTCAGGGCGCGGTGCAAGCGAAAGCCGGGCGTATTCTGGCCGTTGATACCAATCCGGAAAAATTTAAGCTGGCAGGTGAAATGGGCGCGACCGATTTCATCAACCCGAAGGATTACGACAAACCGATTCAGGATGTGATCGTCGAGCTTACCGACGGCGGCGTGGATTTTAGCTTTGAATGTATCGGCAACGTTAACGTGATGCGCGCAGCGCTGGAATGTTGCCATAAAGGATGGGGCGAAAGCATCATCATTGGCGTGGCGGGAGCAGGGCAAGAGATCAAAACGCGTCCGTTCCAGTTGGTTACCGGGCGTGTCTGGCGCGGTTCCGCGTTTGGCGGCGTGAAAGGGCGCACTCAGCTTCCTGGCATGGTTGAAGAAGCAATGAGCGGGAAAATTCAGTTGGATCCGTTTATCACCCACCGTTTACCGCTAGAGCAGATTAACGAAGCGTTCGATTTAATGCATCAGGGTAAGTCCATCCGTACCGTTATCCACTTTGGCGATAACTGATTCATTGGCCAGCGGATTTAACCGCTGGCACTTTCCTGAATTTTTTAGAATTATGTTGTGAAAGTGTGACGAATCCGGCGCTTTTCACGGTAAGTAAACTTCCCGGATTGCCGATGACTATCTAACGGGCGTGTTTTCACGCATAAACCCTACAAGAGAGTCGACGGTCATGGACAACACTACATCGATGCAAGCCCAGCATAAACTGGGCTTTCTGCATCAAATCCGGCTGGTTCCGCTGTTTTCCTCCATTCTCGGTGGCATCCTTCTGCTGTTCGCCTTAAGTTCCGGGCTGGCAAGCTATTTTCTTATGCAGGCCGATCGCGATCAGCGCGATGTGACCGATGAGATTCAGGTCAGGATGGGGTTATCTAACAGCTCTAACCACTTACGCACCGCGCGTATCAATATGATCCACGCCGGCGCGGCGAGCCGTATTGCCGAAATGGATGACATGAAGGCCAATATTGCCGAGGCAGAAAAACGGATCAAGCAGTCGCAGGACGGTTTTAACGCTTATATGTCACGCGCGGTAAAAACGTCTGCTGATGAAGCGCTAGATGCTGAACTGAGCGCCAGCTTCAAAGCCTATACCGACGGCTTACAGCCCATGCTGAAGTACGCTAAAAACGGCATGTTTGAAGCGATCATCAACCATGAAAATGAACAGGCCCGACCGCTGGACTCTGCTTACAATAAGGTATTGTTAAAAGCGATCGACATTCGTACCGCAAGGGCGAACCAGTTAAGCGAACAGGCGCATCAGCGTACACAACTCGGCATGGCTTTTATGCTGGGTGCATTCGTTCTTGCGCTGGCGCTGACCGTAATGACGTTCATTGTTCTGCGCCGCACGGTCATTCATCCTCTGTTACGCGCGGCCAAGCGTATTGAGCAAATTTCCGAGGGCGATCTGACGATGCAAGATGAACCGACCGGGCGTAGCGAAATTGGTCGCCTGAGCCGTCACCTACAGGCAATGCAACGATCGTTGGGGAAAACGGTGGGCACGGTACGTCAGGGCGCGGAAGAAATCTACCGCGGTACCAGTGAGATTTCGGCGGGTAATACCGATCTGTCTTCACGTACTGAACAACAGGCTGCGGCGATTGAACAAACGGCAGCCAGCATGGAAGAGCTGACCGCCACGGTGAAGCAAAACGCCGACAACGCGCATCACGCAAGCAAGCTGGCGGAAGATGCGTCCGGCAAGGCCAGTCGGGGCGGTCAGATGGTTTCTGGCGTGGTGAAAACCATGGGCAATATCTCAACGAGCTCGAAGAAAATCTCCGAAATCACAGCCGTGATTAATAGCATTGCTTTCCAGACCAATATCCTGGCGCTGAACGCGGCGGTTGAGGCGGCGCGGGCAGGAGAGCAGGGGCGTGGATTTGCAGTGGTGGCCAGTGAGGTCCGTACGCTGGCAAGCCGCAGCGCTCAGGCGGCAAAAGAGATTGAAGGATTGATCAGCGAATCGGTCCGACTGATTGATCAGGGCTCCGGAGAAGTCGTCGCGGCGGGCAATACGATGACGGATATTGTCGATGCGGTAAAACGCGTCACCGACATTATGTTAGAAATTGCGGCGGCTTCTGATGAGCAGAGCCGGGGCATCGTACAGGTGAGCCAGGCGATATCAGAAATGGATAAGGTTACGCAGCAAAATGCCTCGCTGGTTGAAGAAGCATCGGCTGCGGCGGCATCTCTCGAAGAGCAGGCGGCGCGCTTAACGGAAGCCGTAGGTACATTTCGCTTAACGGGAACGAGTGCAATTAAACGCCCTCCCGTAACCACTACGCCTGACCAATCGCGTCCGCAGACGGCAACGGCCAGTGGCGATAACTGGGAAACGTTTTAACAATAAATTAAGGGACCTGATGGTCCCTTAATATTTGGCATCAAAACGGTACGGTTTTGCGTATTGCGGCGATAAGGATCTGCGCGGCCTGAGAGAGTTGCACATCGACACGGGTAAGAATACCGATGGGTTCACCCGCACCGTGGGTAGGTATCGGCAACGACACCAGCGTCGCCTGGCGTAAATCTTCTCTAACCGCGCCTGAAGGGACAAACCACACATAGTCGTAATCAACCGTCAGCTGGCGGGAAAGCGATGCTGACAGTGTTTCAATGCAGCCTGGCGGCATTTTACAACCCTGACTTTGCAACAATGCTTCTGCGTGCTGGCGAGGTGCAGTTCCTTTTGGCGAAACCACCACCGACCACTCCATTACCCGACTTAACGTGATGGTTTCCTGCAACAGCGGATGGTTAGGGCGCACGACCAGTTTAAGTGATTCCAGAAACAACAATTCATAATTCAGACCGACCATCAATTCTGGATCGGCCATGCGACCAATGCCAAGGTCGATTTCCCCGGATTTTAAACCTGCCAGAATCATCGGATTGCTCATGGTGGCGACCTGTAGCGTGGTCTCCATTTGCTGCTTGTGGAAAGGACCAATTACCGCAGGCAGAATGCCCAGTGCCGCGGTGGGTAAGGCCCCGATCCGTACTACATCAGTCTGCGACTCTTCGCGCTGATTTAACGCTTGTCCGGCGGTGTTGAGCGCATCCAGCACTCTTACCGCGTGGGTAAGAAACTGTTCTCCGGGCAGCGTTAACTGCGCGCCAAGGCGGCCACGCTCAAAGAGCCGGGTCCCGGTCAGTTGCTCCAGTTCATTTAGCGTTTTGGAGAGAGCCGGTTGGCTCAGGTTAAGGGTCTCAGCCGCGCGCCCCAACGTTCCCTGCTGTGCAACGGCGACAAAAGTATGAAGGTGGCGCAAGCGAATGCGCTGATTGAACAGAACATTTTTTTCCATAAGCGATGTTAAAAACAGAGCCGTATCGGTGACAAGTAAAGTTGTTTGTTTTTGATAACCTGATAGCAAAATATTATTAACATTTATCATGTTTTACTTACAACTGATTTATTTTGCTTATGTTTTGTACAGCATTGCTGGGGAGTGGGATCATGGAAGGGAGTGTGCCCAGTCGTTATACTTTGGTGATTGTTTACTTTTGAACGATTTCTCTTCACAAGGCACTGATGAATGATACATGTAATAGGGCACCTTAATCCCGATAGTGATGCCATCTGCACCGCCGCAATGACGGCGCGTTGGCTTAGTTTATGTGGCCAGCAGGCGACGGCATGGCGTTTGGGCGAGCCTAACCGCGAAACGCAGTTTATCTTTGAGCATGCGGGGCTGACGATGCCTGAACGGTTGGCGTTTGAACTGACCGATCGTGATGTCTGGCTGGTCGATTTCACGGAGCCTACCCAGGGGCCGGAATCGTTGACCGAAAGTAACGTGGTGGGAATTATCGATCATCACCGACTCGGTGGGTTAGTCACCCGTCTGCCACCGGAAGTGTGGGTGAAGCCCGTCGGCAGTAGCGCAACCCTGCTGTGGCAACTGATGACGGAGGATGAACGCAACCAGTTATCTTCCTCTGAGGCTGTTATACTGCTCGGTGCTGTATTGAGTGACACTGTCACGCTACGTTCACCAACGACCACCTCTGACGATCGTCAGGCGGTTGATGCGCTGGCCCAAAAAACCGGAGTGGATCTTGACGCTTTCAGCCGCGACCTGCTGTCAGCCAAAACAAGCGTGGAAGGGATGAGCGCCCGCGAACTTCTGCAGAAAGACATTAAAACCTTCACCATCCATGGACATTCAGTCTGTGTAGCGCAGCTTGAACTGTATGCGCTGCAACAGGTGGATGCGGTGCTGGACGATCTCCGTCAAGAAATGGCGAGCTATGCAGAAGAAAAGAATGCTGCGTTAGTCGTGCTGATGCTCACTGACATCAATCTGGGTGACACCAGCCTGTGGTTTGCTGGATCAGAACTTTCAGACATCCCGCAGCCTTGCAAGGTAGAAGGTATGCTTAGCCGTAAAAAACAGATGCTGCCCTGGCTGGAAAGTCATTTGAAACCACGCCAGTAGGTACTGTTCATCTTTTGTATGGGTGGGAAGTTTACGCGGGGTCACACTTTGTAAATTCTTCCCACCGGAGTCAGCGGCGTTTTCTACACTCCAGGTAATATTCACTGGAGGCATGACATTATGGCGAACACCATCACGGCAGATGAGATTCGGGAACAATTTTCGCAGGCAATGTCAGCAATGTACCAGCAGGAAGTCCCGCAGTACGGCACGTTGCTGGAACTTGTCGCTGATGTGAATCTGGCGGTACTGGAAAATAATCCGACGCTGCATGAAAAACTGGCGAATGCGGATGAACTGGCCCGGCTAAACGTTGAGCGTCATGGCGCCATTCGAGTGGGTACCGCGCAGGAGCTTTCTACGCTGCGCCGGATGTTTGCCGTTATGGGCATGTATCCGGTGAGTTATTACGATCTCTCCCAGGCGGTCGTCCCAGTACATTCCACAGCCTTCCGTCCCATCGACGATGCCTCGCTATCGCGCAATCCGTTTCGGGTATTCACCTCGTTATTACGGCTCGAACTAATCGAAAACGCCGCGCTGCGGCAAAAAGCCGCTGAGATCCTCGCGAAACGCGATATTTTCACCCGCCGTTGCCACGAGCTGCTGGATGAATTTGATGCGCAGGGCAGTTTTACAACTGAACAGGCGCAAGAGTTTGTGCATGAAGCGCTGGAAACATTCCGCTGGCATCAGCACGCCACGGTCGATGAAGAGACCTATCACGCATTACATAACGAACATCGGCTGATTGCTGATGTAGTGTGCTTCCCCGGTTGTCATATCAACCATCTGACACCGCGAACGCTGGATATTGACCGGGTGCAGTCGATGATGCCGGAATGCGGCATTGAGCCCAAAATACTGATTGAAGGGCCGCCGCGCCGCGAGGTGCCCATTTTATTGCGTCAGACCAGTTTCAAAGCGCTGGAAGAACCGGTGTTGTTTGCCGGTGAAATGCGCGGCACTCACACGGCGCGTTTTGGTGAAATCGAACAGCGCGGCGTGGCCCTGACGCCGAAAGGCAGAGCGTTGTACGACGAATTGCTGAATAAAGCGGGAACGGGGAAAGACAATCTGACGCACCAGCTACATCTTCAGGAGGTGTTCAAAGCCTTCCCGGACAGCGAATTCCTGCTGCGCCAGCAGGGGCTAGCCTGGTTCCGCTATCGTCTGACGCCATCGGGTGAAGCGCATCGGCAGGCGATTCGCCCGGATGACGATCCGCAGCCGCTTATTGAACGGGGCTGGCTGGTTGCGCAACCCATCACCTACGAAGATTTTTTACCGGTGAGCGCCGCAGGAATTTTCCAGTCCAATTTGGGTAACGAAACACAAGCTCGCAGCCACGGAAATTCCAGCCGCGACGCGTTTGAACAGGCGCTGGGTTGCGCGGTTTATGATGAGTTTGCGCTATATCAGGAGGCTCAAGAGCGAAGTAAACGTCGGTGTGGTTTACTTTAATGGAATTTACATGGGATTCGGCCTGTTCCCATCGACATAAAATATTTTCGATTTTGTACAGATAATCGGCGACCAACAATTGGATTATTAATGAATTTTGTCTAGAGTGAGCGGTCAGAAATGTGCACTCTCTTGCCGCTGATTTTGACCGGCGCGGGACCATTTACACGACCAGAAGGACTCACTTTCAGGCATGAATCGCAGACGATTTATTAAAGGTTCAATGGCAATGGCCGCCGTGTGCGGAACCAGTGGTATTGCATCACTCTTTTCCCGCGCCGCCTTTGCGGCAGAGTCTGACATTGCAGACGGAAAAACCGTACGTTTTGATTTTTCCGTTCTGCAATCGATGGCCCATGACTTAGCACAGAAGCCCTGGGGCGGCGCACCGCGCGCGTTACCGGAAACGCTGGCGAAACTGACGCCGCAGGCCTACAACAGCATTCAATATGACGCAGAGCAGTCTCTGTGGAACAATGTTGAAAATCGTCAGCTTGATGCGCAGTTCTTCCACGTGGGAATGGGCTTCCGTCGTCGTGTACGCATGTTCTCGGTTGATGGTAGTACGCATATGGCGCGTGAAATTCACTTCCGTCCGGAACTGTTTAAATACAACGACGCGGGTGTGGATACCAAACAATTGGAAGGGCAGACTGACCTCGGATTCGCTGGATTCCGCGTGTTTAAAGCGCCAGAACTGGCCCGCCGCGATGTCGTTTCTTTCCTGGGCGCCAGCTATTTCCGCGCCGTGGATGACACCTATCAGTACGGTTTATCGGCCCGTGGTCTGGCGGTAGATACCTACACCGACAGTAAAGAAGAGTTTCCTGATTTCACCTCTTTCTGGTTCGAAACGGTTAAACCGGGCGCAACCTCTTTTACCGTGTATGCGCTTCTCGACAGCCCAAGCGTAACCGGCGCATTCAAGTTCGTGATCCACTGCGAGAAAACGCAGGTGATTATGGATGTACAAAACCACATCTATGCGCGCAAAGACATCAAGCAGCTCGGCATTGCGCCGATGACCAGCATGTTCAGCTGCGGCAACAATGAGCGTCGGATGTGCGACACTATTCACCCGCAAATCCATGACTCAGATCGTCTGGCGATGTGGCGGGGCAATGGCGAGTGGATCTGCCGTCCGCTGAATAACCCGCAAAAGCTGCAGTTCAACGCCTATACCGATAACAACCCGAAAGGGTTTGGCTTGCTGCAACTCGATCGCGACTTCTCCCATTATCAGGACATCATGGGCTGGTATAACAAGCGCCCAAGTCTGTGGGTCGAACCGCGCAACCAGTGGGGCAAGGGGACCATCGGTTTGATGGAGATCCCGACGACCGGCGAAACGCTGGATAACGTTGTCTGCTTCTGGCAGCCGGACAAGAAGATCAAAGCCGGCGATGAGCTGGAATTCAAATATCGCCTGTACTGGAGCGCTCAACCGCCGGTGCGTTCACCGCTGGCTCGCGTGATGGCGACCCGGACAGGCATGGGCGGCTTCCCGGAAGGATGGGCACCGGGCGAGCATTACCCGGAAAAATGGGCGCGTCGTTTTGCCGTTGACTTCGTTGGTGGCGATCTAAAAGCGGCTGCGCCGAAAGGCATTGAACCGGTGATTACGCTCTCCAGCGGTGAAGCGAAACAGATTGAGATCCTCTACGTGGAGCCTATCGACGGTTATCGCATTCAGTTTGACTGGTATCCGACTTCTGACTCAACCGATCCGGTAGATATGCGTATGTTCCTGCGTTGTCAGGGTGACGCCATCAGCGAAACCTGGCTGTATCAGTACTTCCCGCCAGCGCCGGATAAACGTCAGTACGTTGACGACCGCGAGATGCGTTAATCACGCCCTTTACGGCTCTCCTGATGGGGAGCCGTATCTGCATTCATCCTCGTAACGACTCTGTACACTATTTACTCGATCCTGTTCGCATTTTTCTGTATAGCAAATGGATACTCTGTGGGTGTGTATTTCTTATACACGTTCTTGTCCACTAACAGGGAGAAAGTATGTTTCCAGAATACAGAGACCTTATTTCCCGACTGAAATCCGAGAACCCTCGCTTTCTGTCCTTATTCGAAAAACACAACAGCCTTGATCATGAGATCTCCAGACTGGAAGGTTCGGATGGTCGGGGGTATAGTTTGGACATTGTTCGTCTTAAGAAACAGAAACTCCACCTGAAGGAAGATCTGCTCAAAATATTGCGAAAAGAGAGTGTCAGTGAGAGCTAAGTAGAACGGCGCTTGCTGTGTAAAAGGGCTTCCTGCGAGAAACGGAAGCCCTTCCTGTTTTAGGTGTTAATCGACCATCACGCGTTTGTTCGTCGCCCCCCAGAGGATCGACATTTCAGTGAACAACGCGCCGCTAATTTCTTCGACTTCTTCTGCACTAACCTGCGCATTTCCCTGTTTACCGAACAGCACCACTTCATCACCGGATGCAACCTGCGGCAAATCGGTTACATCGACGATCACGGTATTCATGGATGTTTTACCCAGTACCGGAACCCGCTGGCCGCGGATCAGCACGTGCCCCGCATTACTGAACACACGGCGATAACCATCGGCATAACCTGTCGGGATATTGGCCAGAACGGAATCACGTTTAAGGGTATAGGTTCTGTCATACCCGACGGTGTTTCCTTTGGGGTAATGGTTTACCGACGCGATGGCAGATTTAAACGTCATGACGCGTTTGTATTCGGTGCTGGCGATGGTATCGCCATAGAAAATACCGCCAACACGCACCATGTCGAGCCAGGATTCTGGAACGGTCAGGGTAGCGAACGTATTCGCGACATGCAGGGTGACATCTTCGCGCTTAAGCCCGGAAATTTTCAATACCTGGGCTGATTGCGTATTGAAACGGGCCAGATCGCGTTTTACCACTGCCGCATCTTCTTCCGGGAAATGCGACATGATGCCGACAATTTTCAGGCCGGGTAATGCGGAAATAGCGCGTGCTTCTTCCAGACCTGCGGCGGTACTGACTTCCAGACCGTTACGCGACATACCGCCAGAGTTCAGCGCCAGATGGATACGAATAGTTTTACCTTTCTCCTGAGCGATTGCACTTAGACGCTTAGCCATATCCAGATTACCGATAAGCTCTTCGGTATCGAAATCCGCCGCCTGGCGCATCTCTTTTTCCGTCGCGTTACGCACGCGCATGAGCTGCGATGTATAGCCTGACTGGCGAACGGTACTGATTTCCTCGTTACTGGCGATGCCAATACATTGCACGCCGTTTTGCATCATCACCGGCGTTACCAGTGAGAGATCGTGGCCGTACGCGTCGCCTTTAAGAATGGCGCACATCCGGGTTTTATCTCCCAGCAGTTGCTGAACTTTATGGATGTTATATTCCAGCGCGCTGCGGGAAATTTCCAGCGTGGTATTATCCACAACCTGTTGCTTATTGACCGCAAAGGGAACGGGGCCTGCTTGCGTGGTGGAAACAGGTTGGTGACAGGCGGTAATCAGTAAAAGCGGAATAAGTGCTAAACGACCCAAAGGTGCTGCCATGCTTGCTCCTTAGCAATAGAATGAAAGTGTTATTGTCATCATTACGGTCTATCCATGAGGGGATACCCGGATCACCAGAGTAACGGGTTCCACGCCAGAGATTCTTTCTAAGTGATTGCTGTTACAGCATAAAAATAAGACATCCTCGGTGCTAAACAGAGTAATATCGGCTACTGCCAGTCAGAAATGCCCCGTTTACGATCGCAAAGGAGATAAACATGTCAGAAATAATTATCGTTAGTGACGCGCTGGAACTGCGGGCGGTAGAAGAACAACACGTCACCCCTCTGCATCAGTTGGTGCTTAAAAATAAAACCTGGCTCCAACAGTCACTGAACTGGCCGCAGTTTGTCGAATCTGAGGACGACACGCGCAAAAACGTGCAGGGGAATATGATGTTGCACCAGCGCGGCTACGCCAAAATGTTCCTTATTTTCGAACAAGGGGAGGTGGCTGGCGTTATCTCGTTTAACCAGATAGAGCCGCTGAACAAAGCCGCTTATATTGGTTACTGGCTGGACGAAGAGCACCAGGGCAAAGGCATTCTGTCTCAGGCGCTACAGGCAATGATTCGTCATTATGCGCAGCGCCAGGAGATTCGCCGTTTCGTGATTAAATGTCGTGTAGATAACGTCAGGAGCAACCAGGTTGCACTGCGCAATGGCTTCCGACTGGAAGGATGTATGCAACAGGCGGAATTCCTTAATGGCGATTACCATGACGTGAATCTCTACGCCCGCATCATTGATGGTTCTTCAGAATAAACCGGCAATAGGGGTGCGCGTGATACGTTGTTCGCCGTTGATCACTTTTGGCCCGCGCAGATGGATCGCATCGCCATCAAAGGCTTCAACTTGGGCCTGATCGGTTATCTCAATATGATGCTCGATCAGCACTTCACCCAGAATACAGGCATAGCCTTCAATAAGGATGTGACCGTCAAGCTGTAGCGGTCCGCCACGTAATTGCGCATGCCCCCCAACCAGCACGTGGTGTTTCAGCACGCAGTTACCTTCAACCACCGCGTGTTCCGCCACCTGCGAGCTGTAGCGCAGGGTAGGAATGGCGTCTTCATCCGTTCCGGCGATGACGCGTGCATGCCCATAGACTTTGGCGCAATCGCAGATCCAGACATTATTCTCTTCGTTGCCCTCTATCCGTGCAAAATCAAAAACTTCAGCCCGATGTTCTATAAAAGCATAATTGATCATCGCATCGCCATAGATTTGCGCCTGATGGACCACGCGTGAATTGCTGACTGCCGCCCGCTCGTAAATTTGCAGGAGCTGGTCGCTTTCACGGGTTAACCCTCTGGCCGCAATGATTTCAGAGTCACACACAATGCGTGCATCACCGCAGATGAGGCACTCACCGCGAACAACAGAATCCTGAATGGTGACGTTGTCACGCACTTGCGCGTTATGGCTGATTTCTGCTCGGTCAATCCAGACGGCATCACCAATCTGCGCGCCATCTCTGACCACGCTTGCCTGTGTAATACGGGCGTCTCCGGTTATCGTCGCGCCGGAAAACGCGAGCGCATTCTCATCGTATATCCAGCAATTACCGCTTTGCGACAGAACGCTTTCATCATCAATCCAGCCACCGAGCGTACCGGATCTAACATCATTAAAATCAATGAGTGCGATGATTTGGCGTAGTAATACACTTTTTTTATTGCCATTATCCAGGTAACTAAAGGAGCGAGATTCATCGCTTAGACGGTATTTGGTCATAGCTCATTTCCATGTTGCGCACCTTAGTTAAACGTAGCAAAGTTTTCTGCACTGGCTAAACCGGCAGATATTCCATAAAATGCATTTCAAATATACTTTAAAAAATAAACAAAATGAGTAAGAACAAACAGAGTGAACGGGTCCTCAATCTTCCGGCCGGTTATTTTGGCATGGTACTGGGTACCATCGGGATGGGATTTGCGTGGCGTTACGCCAGCCAGGTGTGGCCGGTGAGCCACTGGATTGGTGATGGCTTAGTGATCCTCGCAATGGTCATTTGGGGATTGCTGACGCTGGCATTTGTGAATCGCTTACTACGTTTTCCGCACAGCGTACTGGCGGAAATTCGTCATCCGGTGATGAGCAGTTTTGTCAGTCTGTTTCCAGCAACAACGATGCTGGTCGCGATTGGTTTTGTACCTTGGTATCGACCGCTGGCGCTAGGATTGTTCAGCATTGGCGTGGTGATACAGCTGGCGTACGCCGCCTGGCAAACGGCAGGATTATGGCGTGGTGAGCACCCGGAAGAGGCCACCACACCGGGCCTGTATCTGCCAACCGTTGCCAATAATTTTATCAGCGCCATGGCCTGTGGTGCGCTTGGCTTCAACGACGCCGGGTTGGTGTTTTTGGGCGCCGGGGTATTTTCCTGGCTTAGCCTGGAGCCGGTGATTCTGCAGCGTTTACGTAGCTGCGGTGAACTACCGACGGTTTTACGTACTTCACTTGGTATACAGTTGGCACCCGCGCTGGTCGCCTGTAGCGCCTGGCTTAGCGTCAACGGCGGCGAGGGGGATACGTTAGCTAAAATGCTATTTGGTTATGGTCTGCTGCAACTTCTGTTCATGCTACGCCTTATGCCGTGGTATTTGTCACAGCCATTTAATGCGTCTTTCTGGAGCTTCTCGTTTGGCGTGTCTGCGTTGGCGACAACGGGATTGCATCTTGGACACGGCAGTGAATCAGGATTTTTTCATACTCTGTCTATCCCACTGTTTATTTTTACCAATTTTATCATTGCATTATTACTGATACGTACGTTTGCATTGCTGATGCAGGGGAAACTGCTCATCCGCACGGAGCGTGCTGCATTACTGAAATCTGAGGATAAATAATGACCCTTTGCGACGAAAACTACTTTACTGAAAAATATGATTTAACCCGTACGCATTCCGATGTCGTTGAAGCGGCAAAAGTGGTTGCACCAGGTAAAACGTTAGATCTGGGCTGCGGTAACGGCCGAAACAGCCTGTACCTGGCGGCAAACGGCTATGACGTTACCGCATGGGATAAAAACCCAATGAGCATCGCTAACCTTGAGCGCATCAAAGCGGCTGAGGGGCTGACCAACCTCAACGCGAAGGTCGCTGACCTTAATGCGTTACGTTTTGAGGGTGAATACGATTTTATTCTTTCTACCGTTGTACTGATGTTCCTTGAAGCTAAAACGATCCCTGGCCTTATTGAGAATATGCAACGTTGTACTAAACCGGGTGGATATAACTTAATCGTCGCAGCGATGGATACTGATGATTTTCCGTGCACAGTAGGTTTTCCGTTCGCGTTTAAAACCGGAGAATTACGCAACTATTACAGTGGGTGGGATCTGCTGAAATATAACGAAGACGTAGGTGAACTTCATCGTACAGATGAAAACGGTAATCGAATTAAACTGCGCTTTGCCACCATGCTGGCACGCAAAACTTCCTGAACCTCCCGTTTGGGTTAACTCTTTCTGCGTTCAGCATTTTTTGTGCTGAGCGCAGAGATAAAATTGTGCGGTGCTTACCATTTTTAGTACATCCAAAATGAAACTGTTTTGCTATCCTTTTTAGGCATCATTGCGAAAACTAAAGGGATCGTTTCATGCGTACTCAAACTTTATTTAAAGTTGCAGTGCTTACTGGCTTGTTGGCATTATCCGGCTGTGCGTCAAAAGTGACCGAGCCGGATAAATATTCTGGGTTTTTAAAAAATTACTCTGATCTGAAGGAAACAAAATCAGCATCGGGACAAACGGTACTCCGTTGGGTTGACCCGAGCTACAACGAATCCAAATATGACAACATTGTTTATAACCCGGTAACGTATTATCCGGTTCCTAAACCTACTACGCAGGTAGGGCAGCAGGTTCTTGATCAATTACTGACCTATACCAATACGAAGTTGAAAACGGCGATCGGTCAGCGTAAACCTCTGGTTACAACTCCAGGGCCACGTAGTCTGATTTTCCGCGGGGCGATTACCGGTGTAGCGACCAGCAAAGAAGGACTGCAGTTCTATGAAGTGGTCCCGGTTGCACTGCTCGTTGCAGGAACGCAAATGGCGACGGGTCACCGTACCATGGATACCAACCTCTATTTCGAGGGTGAGTTGATTGATGCAGCGACCAATAAACCGGTGATTAAAGTTGTACGTAAGGGTGAAGGTAAAGACCTGAACAACGAAAGCACGCCGATGGCGTTCGAAACGTTGAAGAAAGTTGTTGATGACATGGCGACCGATGCCTCCATGTTTGATGTGAACAAAAAACCACAATAAAAATGATGAACGCACCATCTCAGGATGGTGCGTTTTTTTATGCCACACGACGACGATAGAGTATTTTACCCATCAATGCTTCCGGTCGGGCAAACATCACCAGATTTCCCAGTAAGATCAACACCAATCCGGCAATCGCATTAACTTGCCAGATGTATCCTTCATACAATGTTGACAACGTCAGCGCCACCAGCGGGAACAGCAGCGTGCTGTATGCCGCCTTACTGGGACCAATGCGACCTACCAGCGTGAAATAAGCGCCAAAGGCAATCACTGAGCCGAAAATAGCCAGATATAACAGCGCGCTAAGATAGCTGAATGTCCACTGTGGCGTGAAGTTGTCGCCGCGCACCAGCGCAATGGCCGCGATCAGCAATGTGCCGTACAGCATGGCCCAGCTGTTGGTCGTTAACACTTCTAACCCTTTTTTCTGGTGACGCAGACTGATCATATTGCCCAGTGAGAAGCCGAAGGTTCCCAGAGCGCTCAAACCGATGCCCAGTAACAGTGAATGATTAAACCCGCTGTTGAGCAAATCCTGCCAAAACAGAGTCACGATGCCCGTCAGTCCCAGACCCGCTGCAATATAGAAGCGCAGCGGTGGTTTTTGCCCAAAAAAGATGAAGCTATTAACTGCATTGAACAGGACGGCCATCGAGAAAATCACCGACTCCAGGCCGGTATTAATCCACGCCGCAGCCGTATAAAAACACCAGAAGTTAAAGCAAAAAACGCATCCGCCCTGTAACAGACAAAACAGATGATCGCGGCCAGACAGTTTGCGTAATTTACCGCTTAGCAACAGGATCACTATCATCACCGAGCTGGCAACTGCGAAGCGCCAAAAGATAGAAACCGGCGCAGAAACCGGACCTTGCTGCAAATAAATCGCAATCCATGTCGTTCCCCAAATAACCACCACCAGGCAGTACAACAGTGCGTTCATACAACTCTCTCTTTTTGTCGTCAGACTTACACTGTGTCACGACGGAATGCAGGAGACTTTCATCGGCTTGCGGTGTACTTGCAAAATCTTGCGCTTTTTTTAGCGTAATAGTGAAAAGGCAGCTGTTAACGATATGTAGCTGATATAGACTGAAAGCCTGCTAACTTATTTTGAATGTGATGGTATGTCTCAGCCCTACGGTGCCTTTGAAAACTTGCGCAAACATAATGCCGTGCTGCATGAATCGGTTGCGTTACATTCAGGGATCCAACTGGCGGCCTGGTCGAACAAGCGCGATACCATCACCCAATATTGCGATCACCATACGCTCAGTTTATACATCGCAGATGGTTACGAGAGTTACCACAAGACGGCGGGAGGATGGAAGAATGGCGGGGGACCAGACCGTTTTTGCCTGATGCCGAAAGAGAGTGAGTCCAGTTGGGATATTCGTGACGATCTTTCCTTTGTTCATCTCTATTGTACGGACGCGCATTTGCGAGAAGTGGGTGAAAAAGTTTGGGACAAAAGCCCCTATAGTTTCACGCTGGACGAGCATACGTTTGGCAGTGACCCGGGGATCACGGCGGTTTACCGTCAGTTTTTGCTTGGTAACGACTGGCAGCAACCGGCCAATCACCTCACGCTTAGCGCGGCATCTTCACTACTGTTAACGCATCTGATCCAGCATTACAGCAATGTGCAATGGCGACTTCCCGTTGTCACCGGAGGGCTTGCGCCTGCCACATTGCGCAACGTGCTGGCCTATATTGAAGCACATCTGGCGTATCCCATAACGTTGAGCGATCTGGCAAGCGAGGCAGCGCTAAGTGAATTCCATTTTGCCAGAATGTTTCGCCAGTCGATGAATATGGCGCCTCATCAGTACGTCATGCAACGCCGTATGGCGCTGGCGCAGCAACTGGTCTGTTATTCATCACGCAGCCTGTCGGATATTGCAATGGCCTGTGGGTTCAGTTCGGCGAGCCATTTCAGTAACCGGTTTAAACAAGTGACGGGTAAAACGCCAACGCAGCTACGCGCGGCGAAATAATGTCAACACTGAGTAGCAGATACCGCCGACGACCAGCCCCCAGAATGCAGACCCAACACCAAATACCGTCAGACCACTGGCCGTAACCAGAAAAGTCACGATGGCCGCATCGCGTTCTGCTTCATTATGTAAGGCTTGGAATAAACTACCGCTAATCGTGCCGAGTAATGCCAGACCAGCAAGCATCTGGATCCAGCTTACGGGGAGGGCTGCCATCAGTCCTGTGACCGAACCGCCAAACACTCCAGCCAGAATGTAAAAGACACCCGCTGCCGCTGCGGCAAGCCAGCGTCGATTTGCATCTGGATGGGCTTCGGGGCTTTGGCAAATTGCGGCGGTTATGGCGGCGATGCAGATGGAATAGACGCCAAACGGCGAAAATAGCAGTGCCAGCAGACCCGTAAAAACAATCAGGGGTGAAACGGGTAACGAATATCCAGATGCTTTCATGGTCGCAATACCTGGGGCATTTTGCGAAGCCATAGTAACCAGAAACAGAGGTAGCGCAATGCTGATACTGTGGGCTAATGAAAAGTGTGGGGCAATAAACGCTGGCAACACCGGTGACAGATTAACACCATCGGTGACAATGTCACCTTTAACCAGGGCGATAGCTATGCCTACGAACATTGCGGCGATTACGGCATACCGTGGGGCAATCACTTTTAGTACTAACCACGCCAGCAGCATGCTGCCGCACAAGATAAGCTCACTGTTCAGGCTATTGAACGCCTGCAAACCAAAACGCAGCAAGATCCCGGCCAGCATGGCTGATGCCAGCGAGTGGGGAATAATTTTCATCAGACGGGCAAACAGCCCGGTTATACCGCACAGCACAATCAACGCATTAGCTACGATAAAAACACCGATAGCATCCTGAATCGATACCCCTTGCAGGCCCGTCACCAGCAGCGCGGCACCAGGCGTTGACCATGCGGTGAGTACAGGGGCGCGATACCACAATGTCAGCGCCAGCGTACTGCCCCCCATTGCTAGCCCAAGTGCGGTCATCCAGCCTGCGATTTGTCCGGTCGTCGCACCTGCGGCGAGCGCCGCTTGCCAGATAATGGCCGCTGAACTGGCGTAGCCGACCAGGACCGCCACAAAACCCGACAAAACTGTAGGCAGGGGGATGGAAAATGTGCGCATAGCAACTCCGCGTGCGTTATAACGGTCAGTTACTGTAGCACTGTGCGTTATAGCGTACAAGTGCTAAGCTGTAGCCCGAGAAAGGAGAGCGACGAAGGAGTAAAATGGACAACTTAACCCACTATCTGGCCACAACGCTCAAGACGCTACGTCACCAGCGTGAATGGAGCCTTTCGCGTCTGGCGGAGGAAACTGGCGTCTCAAAAGCGATGCTGGGGCAGATTGAGCGCAACGAATCCAGTCCAACGGTGGCAACATTGTGGAAAATTGCCACTGGGCTGAACGTCCCGTTTTCAACGTTTATTTCACCACCAGAGTCAGACGGCACGCTAACATTCGATCCCCAGCAGCAGGCGATGGTCGTCACGCCGTTGTTCCCGTGGGATCCGCAACTGTGCTTCGAGCATTTTTCGATACTGCTGGCACCCGGCGCGCTCAGTGAATCTACTCCGCATGAAACCGGCGTAATTGAGCACGTGGTGGTGATTAGTGGTCTGCTGGATATGTGTATTGAGGGGCAGTGGCGCACCTTTAAATCCGGTGAGGGTGTCCGTTTCGCCGGAGATACGGCACATAGCTACCGTAACAGTAGCGAGCAAACGGTTCATTTTCACTCGCTGATCCATTACCCACGCGGTTAATCGGGAAAACTATTCCGAAACGCCGCGCTTGTGACTACAATAACCGCCATTTTTACCGCTTGTGGATGGTAACAACTGTATGCGCCAGCAGCCTCATCACCTTGAATTGTTAAGCCCGGCTCGGGATACCGCCATTGCGCGCGAAGCCATTTTGCACGGCGCAGACGCCGTTTACATTGGTGGACCAGGTTTTGGCGCGCGTCATAACGCCAGTAATAGCCTGAAAGATATTGCCGAATTAGTGCCTTTTGCCCATCGTTACGGGGCAAAAATCTTTGTGACGCTAAACACGATCTTGCATGATGATGAGCTGGAGCCCGCACAACGGTTAATTACCGATCTGTATCAGACCGGCGTTGATGCCCTGATCGTGCAGGATATGGGGATTCTTGAACTGGATATTCCCCCGATTGAACTGCACGCCAGCACCCAGTGCGATATTCGCAGCGTTGAGAAGGCGAAATTTCTATCTGATGTGGGATTCACCCAGATTGTGCTGGCGCGCGAACTGAGCCTTGAGCAGATTAACGCTATCCATCAGGCTACCGATGCGACCATTGAGTTTTTCATTCACGGTGCGCTGTGCGTTGCCTATTCAGGACAGTGTTATATTTCACATGCACAAACCGGACGCAGCGCTAACCGCGGCGACTGTTCCCAGGCTTGCCGTCTGCCGTATACCCTGAAAGACGATCAGGGGCGCGTGGTGTCCTATGAAAAACATCTGCTGTCGATGAAAGATAACGATCAGACCGCCAACCTGGGTGCGTTGATTGACGCAGGTGTGCGTTCCTTCAAAATTGAAGGGCGCTATAAGGACATGAGTTATGTGAAGAATATTACCGCGCATTATCGCCAGATGCTCGACGCCATCATTGAAGAACGCGGCGATCTGGCCCGTTCATCAGCGGGACGTACCGAACATTTCTTTATCCCATCTACAGAGAAAACCTTCCATCGCGGCAGCACCGATTATTTTGTGAATGCCCGTAAAGGGGATATCGGCGCATTCGACTCGCCAAAGTTTATCGGTTTGCCGGTCGGCGAAGTCCTGAAGGTGGCGAAAGATCATCTCGATGTTGAGGTGACTGAACCGCTGGCAAACGGGGATGGCCTGAACGTGTTAATCAAACGCGAGGTTGTTGGATTCCGCGCCAACACCGTGGAAAAAACGGGGAACAATCGTTATCGGGTATGGCCGAATGAAATGCCCGCCGACCTGCACAAAGTGCGTCCGCATCATCCGCTGAATCGCAACCTCGATCATAACTGGCAGCAAGCGTTAACAAAAACTTCCAGCGAACGCCGTGTTGCGATCGATATTGAGCTCGGCGGCTGGCAGGAGCAGTTGATTCTGACGCTCACCAGTGAAGAGGGCGTGAGTATCACCCATACGTTGGACGGCCAGTTTGAGGAAGCGAACAATGCGGAAAAAGCGTTGAGTAACCTACAGGATGGACTGGCAAAACTGGGTCAGACGATGTACTACGCCCGCAATATTCAGGTGAATCTGCCAGGCGCGCTGTTTGTGCCAAACGGTCAACTAAATCAGTTCCGGCGTGAAGCCGTTGATATGCTGGATGCAGCACGCCTGCAAAGCTATCAGCGCGGTAGCCGCAAACCGGTATCTCAGCCAGCGCCGGTTTATCCACAAACGCACTTGAGTTTCCTGGCTAACGTCTACAACCAAAAAGCGCGTGAGTTTTATCACCGTTATGGCGTTCAGTTGATTGATGCAGCCTATGAAGCTCATGAAGAAAAGGGCGAAGTGCCGGTGATGATCACCAAACATTGCCTGCGTTTCGCCTTTAACCTGTGTCCGAAACAGGCGAAAGGGAATATTAAAAGCTGGAAAGCCACGCCGATGCAACTGGTTAACGGCGATGAAGTCCTGACACTGAAATTTGATTGCCGACCGTGCGAAATGCACGTGATCGGCAAGATGAAACATCACATTCTGAAGATGCCGTTGCCGGGCAGCGTCGTGGCTTCCGTCAGCCCCGAAGAACTGATGAAGACACTGCCGAAGCGTAAAGGTTAATCGTTAGCTCAGATGCGTATCGGGTTTGCGTGATTTTTGCCAGTGATGGTGTTCTCGAAGATCGGCGGCGGATTCTTCCGCCGTCACTCGCAGCTCATCGCTGTCGGCCGTGTGTCGTAGTAAGTGATCGGCATCCTGTACCTGAAGATATTCATGTCCCTGATTAGTAGCGAAAAGTTGACCGGAAAAAAGCGCGCTGGTCAGCAATAACACCGTTAACCCTTTCTTAAACATCATGCACCCTCTGGTACGTTAGCTGCGGAATTGGCGATAATTTCGCCTGGTGACTATTCAATATTTTAATCGGGATAATGACAATCTCTGTTTTGTCATTTCGATGTTTTTTACATTTTTGTTTAGTCAATGTTGGGATTTGTAACACCCGGGCAGTGCAGCGCGCTGACCGGGTGTTATCAGGGCGAGATTCAGGACTTAAATCCGGCGGCCGTCATCAGGAGACGAAAGAACATACCAACGGCGGCCAGGGCCAGCACGCTGCCGCCCCAGAGGATCACCAGCCACATCAGGCGTTTCCAGATTGTTTGTTGCATCAATGATACCCCTCACCATGTTGAACTTTGCCGCGGAAAACGTAGTAGCTCCAGAAGGTGTACACCAGGATTATCGGGATAATCAGCAGTGCGCCAACCAACATAAAGCCCTGACTTTGTGCCGGAGCCGCCGCCTGCCAGAGCGTAATAGACGGTGGAATGATATGTGGCCAGATACTGATCCCCAGCCCGCTAAACCCGAGAAAAATCAGCCCCAGCGTTAATACAAAAGGCAGCGTATGGCAGTTATGTTGCCCCAGCGATCGCCACAGCCAGAGACTGATAAGCGCAACCAGCAGCGGAACCGGCATCAGGAACCAAAGGTTGGGCAGGCTAAACCAACGCTCGGCAATCGCACTGTGCGCCAGCGGCGTCCACAGGCTGATAATGGCAATCACAACCAACATTGCCAGCAGCAGTTTTTTGGCCACACTGCGCATTTTATCCTGCAACGGATTTTCGCTTTTCATCACCAGCCATGTCGCCCCCAGCAGGGCGTAAGCCACGACCAGACCAACGCCGCAGAACAACGTGAACGGGGTCAACCAGTCGAAAGAACCGCCGCTGTAGCTGCGTCCGGTAACGGAAAATCCGTTGAGTACGGCACCCACCACGACACCTTGCGTGAATGTCGCGAGGATTGAACCGCCGATAAAGGCTTTATCCCAGAATGGTCGGTGAGCCGGTGTGGCTTTGAAGCGAAACTCGAACGCGACGCCGCGAAAAATCAGGCCGATTAGCATCAGGGTCAACGGGATGGTCAGCGCATCGACGATCACCGCATAGGCCAGGGGGAAAGCGCCGAATAATCCGGCTCCGCCCAACACCAACCAGGTTTCATTGCCGTCCCATACCGGGGCGACGCTGTTGACCATCACATCGCGGTCGTCAGCGTCCTGAATCGCTGGGAATAAAATGCCAATCCCGAGATCAAAACCGTCCATCACGATATACATCAGCGTGGCGAAGACGATAATTACAAACCAGATAACTGATAAATCGATACCCATTAGCGATGTGCCTCCGGTTGAGAATCGAGGACGGCGGCTGAAAGCGGCCGGGCAGGCGTGCCTGTTGGCGGAATAGTCGGGTCATCTTCCTGTGGCCCTTTACGGATCAGGCGGATCATGTAGCTGTAACCCACGCCAAACACTGAGCTGTACACCACAAAGAAGGACAGCAGGCTGATGCTCATATGCAAATCGCCATGTGCAGAAACCGCATCCGCCGTACGTTGCAGACCGTAAACCACCCACGGCTGACGGCCAACTTCAGTGGTCACCCAACCGGCAAGGATGGCAATCAGACCGGAGGGGCCCATCCATAAGGCAAAGCGCAGAAAAGGGCGTGAGGTGTATAAACGCTGCTTATAGCGCAGCCACAGGGCAAAAGTACCCAGCAGGATCATCAGCATGCCTAGCCCGGCCATTATGCGAAACGACCAGAACACCATGGTGGAGTTGGGCCTGTCTTCTTTAGGAAACTCTTTTAGGGCCGGGACCTGTTTGTCCAGACTATGGGTCAGGATCAGACTGCCCAGCGCCGGGATTTCCAGCCCATAGCGGGTGCGTTCCTGCTCCATATCCGGCCAGCCGAACAGCAGCAGCGGAGTCGGTTCACCGGGGCGATTTTCCCAGTGTCCTTCAATCGCAGCAATTTTTGCCGGCTGATGCTTCAGCGTATTCAAACCGTGCATATCGCCAATCAAGGCCTGCAGTGGAGCGACGATTAATGTCATCCACAGCGCCATCGAAAACATCGCTCGAATTGCTGGTGTGTTATTCCCGCGCAGCAAATGCCACGCCCCAGAGGCGGCAACAAACAACGCGCTGCTCAGGAAGGCGGCAACCGACATATGCAGCAGACGATAGGGGAATGAAGGATTGAAAATAACGGCGAACCAGTCGACGGGAACGACCTGTCCGTTAACTATTTCATAGCCTTGCGGTGTCTGCATCCAGCTGTTGGAGGCGAGGATCCAGAAGGTTGAAATAATGGTACCCAGTGCGACCATGCAGGTGGCAAAGAAATGAAGTCCTGGACCAACCCGATTCCAGCCAAACAACATCACCCCAAGGAAACCAGCTTCGAGGAAGAAGGCGGTTAATACTTCATAGGTCAGTAACGGCCCAGTGATACTCCCGGCGAACTCGGAAAAACCACTCCAGTTGGTGCCGAACTGATAAGCCATCACCAGCCCGGAAACGACACCCATACCAAAATTTACGGCGAATATTTTCGACCAAAAATGGTAAAGCGATCGCCAGGTGGGGTTTTTCGTTTTTAACCATAGCCCTTCAAGCACAGCCAGATAACTGGCGAGTCCGATAGTAATAGCCGGAAAGATGATGTGAAAGGATACCGTAAACGCGAACTGGATCCTTGCCAGGTGAAACGCGTCAAGACCGAACATGCTTAACTCCGCAGGCAAAATTGATTTAGCGCAATTCTAAGTCTGAGGAGCAATGGAAGGCAGAAACAGAACAGTTCTTTTTAACCATAACAGTTGCAGTGCTGTTATAAGTTGCACTCGCTGATATGAAATCTGGAAGCTTGATTCCTGTTATTGAATAGCGTTCTCTTCTTGAAATACGCGCCGTAGGCAAAGAACTGTCATTACCGATGTTGTAAAACTGTTAACTATAACAGTTAAATAAAATACCCTGATTATGTAAACTGATATACACAGTGGTTGTCACCGACACCGGTAATCAGGACGAAAAATGAAAAAATACCAGCGACTGGCAGAGCAAATTCGCGATCAAATTGCGTCTGGCGTATGGCTGCCGGGCGATCGCTTGCCATCTTTGCGTGAGCAGGTGGTCAGCAGCGGCATGAGTTTTATGACCGTCGGACACGCATACCAGTTGCTGGAAAGCCAGGGGCGGATTATTGCCCGACCGCAGTCTGGTTATTATGTCGCCGCGCGCCCCGAACGTGAACTTGCTGCGCCGCAGGTGCAGGTCATGCGCGATGAAGCAGTGGATATCAATACCTACATTTTTGATATGTTGCAGGCCAGCCGGGATGCGTCAGTGATGCCCTTTGCCTCCGCATTCCCCGACCCGCGGCTGTTTCCACTTCAGCAGTTGAATCGCTCGTTGGCGCAGGTGAGTAAAACTGCCACCGCCATGAGCGTGATTGAAAACCTGCCGCCGGGGAATGCTGAGCTGCGTCATGCCATTGCCCGTCGCTATGCTCAACAGGGGATGACCATTTCACCTGACGAAATCGTCATCACCACCGGCGCGCTGGAAGCCCTTAATCTGAGCCTGCAAGCGGTCACTGAACCGGGTGACTGGGTGATTGTCGAAAACCCCTGTTTTTACGGGGCGTTGCAGGCCCTGGAACGATTACGTCTGAAGGCGTTGTCGGTGGCCACCGACGTTAAAGAGGGGATCGATCTTGCTGCGTTGGAGCAGGCGTTGCAGGAGTATCCGGTAAAAGCCTGCTGGCTAATGACCAACAGCCAAAACCCACTGGGTTTTACGCTCAGCGCAGAGAAAAAGGCGCGTCTGGTCGCCTTGCTGGAAAAATACCACGTAATGTTGATTGAAGATGATGTTTACAGCGAGTTGTACTTTGGCCGCGAAAAACCGTTGCCTGCCAAAGCCTGGGATCGCGCCGACAGCGTTCTGCATTGTTCGTCTTTCTCGAAGTGCCTGGTGCCAGGATTTCGTATTGGCTGGGTAGCAGCAGGGAAACATGCCCGGCGTATTCAGCGACTCCAGCTAATGAGCACCTTATCTACCAGTTCACCCATGCAGCTTGCCCTTGTTGATTATCTTTCAACCCGGCGCTATGACGCGCATTTACGGCGCTTGCGTCGGCAACTGGCGGAACGTAAACAACAGGCCTGGCAAACGCTGCTGCGTCATCTTCCGGCGGAAGTCAAAATTCACCACAACGACAGCGGTTATTTTCTGTGGCTGGAGCTGCCGGAACCGCTTGATGCCGGTGTGCTCAGTACCCATGCGCTGGCACACCACATCAGTATTGCGCCGGGGAAAATGTTCTCGACCTCGGGAAGCTGGACACGTTTTTTTCGTTTTAATACTGCATGGCACTGGGGAGATCGCGAAGAGCAGGCCGTAAAACAGCTTGGTAAATTAATTCGTGAAATGATGAAATAAACCATAACGCGCTATTCAATATAAATGAATAGCGTGTTCTTATTTTCGAAATAGTGAATGCTGAACCACGGTATTATTTATATCGGGTGCGTCCATACAAAATATCAATAGTTAATACTATTGCCACCTCTGCGTCTAACTCCTTGTCTATACTCCAGAAGATTACCCCCTGGTCAGAGTCTGTAGCGTAATGAGCGTTAGCTCACAACCTGATTAAATTTCCTTGCGCCAGCAGGAACGCTTACAACACCCCGACTATTTTTAGAAAAGGACATATATTTACGGCAAGGCTGCCGCTCAATATTTTTTAGACAGGAGTAAGACGTTATGAGCAAGCAGTTTGCCCTCAGTAGCCTGTGCGCACTCAGTATGACGCTGATGACTGCGCAGGCAGCCGAACCCCCCACATCATTAGATAAACCGGAAGGCCGCCTGGATATTATTGCCTGGCCGGGTTATATCGAACGTGGGCAAACCGATAAACAATATGACTGGGTCTCACAGTTTGAGAAAGATACCGGCTGCGCGGTTAATGTAAAAACGGCAGCCACATCTGATGAAATGGTCAGCCTGATGGCAAAAGGCGGCTACGACCTAGTTACCGCTTCTGGTGATGCCTCACTGCGCCTGATTATGGGAAAACGCGTTCAGCCAATTAATACCGCGCTGATCCCTAACTGGAAAACCATCGATCCACGCGTGGTAAAAGGCGAATGGTTTAACGTTGGCGGAAAAGTTTATGGCACACCGTACCAGTGGGGACCAAACCTGCTGATGTATAACACCAAAATTTTCCCAACGCCGCCGGATAGCTGGAACGTGGTGTTTGTTGAGCAAAAACTTGCGGACGGGAAAAGCAATAAAGGGCGCGTTCAGGCCTACGATGGCCCGATCTATATTGCCGATGCCGCGTTATTCGTTAAAGCCACTCAGCCGCAGTTGGGTATTACCGACCCCTATCAGCTCACTGAAAAACAGTATCAGGCAGTAATCAAAGTCCTGAGCGATCAGCATGCGCTGATCCATCGCTATTGGCACGATACCACCGTGCAAATGAGCGATTTCAAAAACGAAGGCGTGGTGGCGTCAAGCGCCTGGCCTTATCAGGCTAACGCCCTGAAAGGCGAAGGTCAGCCAATTGCCACGGTCTTCCCAAAAGAAGGGGTTACCGGATGGGCTGATACCACCATGCTGCACAGTGAAGCGAAACACCCGGTTTGTGCTTACAAATGGATGAACTGGTCATTAACCCCGAAAGTACAGGGCGACGTAGCGGCCTGGTTTGGTTCTCTGCCAGTAGTGCCTGAAGGTTGTAAAGCCAGCCCGTTACTGGGTGAAAAAGGCTGTGAAACCAACGGCTATAGTTATTTCGACAAAATTGCCTTCTGGAAAACGCCGATTGCCGAAGGTGGAAAATTCGTTCCTTACAGTCGCTGGACGCAGGATTACATCGCCATTATGGGCGGTCGTTAATTCCGCTGGGGGTTTTATGACGTACGCAGTGGAGTTTCATAACGTCTCGCGTTTGTATGGGGATGTTCGAGCAGTTGATGGGGTAAGTATTGCGATTAACGACGGTGAGTTTTTCTCTATGCTGGGGCCATCCGGCTCCGGCAAGACCACCTGTCTGCGCCTGATTGCTGGGTTTGAACAACTGTCAGGCGGCGCAATCACTATTTTTGGTAAACAGGCCAGCGAATTGCCGCCCTGGGAGCGGGATGTAAATACGGTATTTCAGGATTACGCGTTATTCCCGCATATGTCGATTCTCGACAACGTCGCTTACGGGCTGATGGTCAAAGGCATCGATAAAAAACAGCGCCACGCCAAAGCGCGAGAGGCGCTGGATAAAGTTGCGCTCGGTTTTGTTTATGAACGCAAACCGTCGCAACTTTCCGGTGGTCAGCGGCAGCGCGTGGCGATTGCCCGGGCGCTGGTCAATGAGCCGCGCGTCCTGCTGTTGGATGAACCGCTCGGGGCATTGGATCTCAAACTGCGTGAGCAGATGCAGCTGGAGCTGAAGAAATTACAGCAATCCCTTGGTATCACCTTCATTTTCGTCACTCACGATCAGGGGGAAGCCCTGTCGATGTCCGATCGTGTGGCGGTGTTTAATAACGGTCGCATCGAACAGGTGGATTCTCCGCGCGAACTGTACATGCGTCCGCGGACACCGTTTGTGGCAAGTTTCGTCGGGACGTCCAATGTCTTTGATGCCACGATGTCAGCGAACGTTTGCGGGCTACAGGGGATGTTCTCCCTGCGTCCGGAACACATTCGCTTGAATGATACCGGAGGAGAAGTTCAGGCCAGGGGTGTTATCCAGGCGGTGCAGTATCAGGGGGCGGCGACGCGGTTTGAACTAAAACTCGCCGGAGGGGAAAAATTGCTGGTTAGCCAGGCGAATCTGACGGGCGAAATGCTACCGTCAACGTTGTCGCCAGGTCAGCAGGTGATGGCATCCTGGTCACGCGACGTGATGGTACCGCTGGTTGAGGAGAGGTGAATGGCT
This sequence comes from Citrobacter sp. Cpo221, assembly GCF_030332345.1. Taxonomy (NCBI): domain Bacteria; kingdom Pseudomonadati; phylum Pseudomonadota; class Gammaproteobacteria; order Enterobacterales; family Enterobacteriaceae; genus Citrobacter; species Citrobacter sp. Cpo221. Next base: position 350,876 of record NZ_JAOWIA010000033.1, on the reverse strand, counting down.
ATGAACGTCTTACATTCGCCTCCACAGTCGACCAACCTGAATCGGATCTCAGGTTACTTCTGGCGTAATCCGGGGCTGGGGCTGTTTTTGCTGCTCCTCGGACCGCTGATGTGGTTTGGCATCGTCTACTTTGGCTCATTACTGACACTGTTGTGGCAAGGTTTTTATACCTTCGACGATTTCACCATGTCGGTCACACCAGACCTGACGCTGGCGAATTTGCAGGCGCTGTTTAATCCCGCTAACTACGACATCATTTTGCGCACTCTGACGATGGCGGTAGCGGTCACCATCGCCAGCGCGATTCTGGCATTTCCGATGGCGTGGTATATGGCTCGCTATACCAGCGGCAAAATGAAGGCTTTTTTTTATATTGCCGTAATGTTGCCAATGTGGGCCAGCTACATCGTTAAAGCCTATGCGTGGACGCTGCTGTTGGCTAAAGACGGCGTGGCGCAGTGGTTTTTAACCCACCTTGGGCTGGAGCCGTTGCTGCTTTCGTTCCTGACATTACCTGCGGTAGGCGGCAATACGCTGTCGACTTCAGGGTTAGGGCGTTTCCTGGTGTTCGTCTATATCTGGCTGCCGTTTATGATCCTGCCGGTACAGGCCGCGCTGGAGAGACTTCCGCCGTCGCTGTTACAGGCTTCTGCTGATTTGGGCGCGCGTCCGCGTCAAACCTTCCGCTATGTGGTGCTTCCATTGGCGATACCGGGCATTGCAGCGGGTTCGATCTTTACCTTCTCTCTGACGTTGGGCGACTTTATTGTGCCGCAACTGGTGGGACCGCCGGGCTATTTCATCGGCAATATGGTGTATTCGCAACAAGGGGCGATCGGCAATATGCCGATGGCGGCGGCATTTACTCTGGTGCCGATTGTGTTAATCGCACTGTATCTGGCGTTCGTGAAGCGTCTGGGAGCTTTCGATGCACTCTGAACGCGCACCCTGGCTACTCAAACTGGCGGCATGGGGCGGGGTTATTTTCCTGCACTTTCCCATCCTCATCATCGCCACCTATGCTTTTAATACTGAGGAGGCTGCTTTTAGTTTTCCACCCCAGGGATTAACACTGAAGTGGTTTAGCGTTGCTGCGCAGCGTAGCGATATCCTGGAGTCTGTGACGTTGTCACTTAAGATCGCTGCGTTGTCCACAGCTATTGCCCTTGTTCTGGGGACGCTGGCCGCGGCCGCGCTGTGGCGTAGGGACTTTTTTGGCAAAAGTGCAATATCGCTGTTGCTACTGTTGCCGATCGCGCTGCCGGGCATTATTACCGGCCTTGCGCTGTTGACGGCGTTTAAAACCATCAACCTGGAACCGGGTTTTCTCACGATCGTGGTGGGCCATGCGACGTTTTGCGTGGTGGTGGTGTTTAACAACGTTGTGGCGCGTTTTCGCCGTACCTCATGGAGTCTGGTCGAAGCGTCTATGGATCTTGGCGCCAATGGCTGGCAAACCTTTCGTTATGTCGTGCTGCCAAATCTGGCATCGGCACTTCTGGCGGGGGGGATGCTGGCGTTTGCCTTGTCGTTTGATGAAATCATCGTGACAACGTTCACCGCCGGACATGAAAGAACACTTCCTCTGTGGCTGCTCAATCAATTGGGTCGTCCACGGGATGTGCCGGTCACCAACGTTGTGGCATTGCTGGTAATGCTGGTGACAACACTGCCAATTTTAGGGGCCTGGTGGCTAACGCGTGAAGGCGACACTCTCGCCGGAAACGGTAAATAAACGACGATATGGGAAATTGCTATGCAACATCAATTACTGATTAATGGCGAGCTGGTCAACGGTGAAGGTGAAAAGCAGCCAGTCTATAACCCTGCCACTGGTGAACTCATTCTGGAGATTGCTGAGGCGTCAGCAATGCAGGTTGATGCCGCTGTACGTGCAGCAGACGCCGCGTTTGCCACCTGGGGGCAAACCACGCCGAAAGTCCGCTCTGAACTGCTGCTGAAACTGGCGGATGCTATTGCTGATAACGCGCAAACCTTCGCTGAGCTGGAATCACTTAACTGCGGTAAGCCGCTGCACTGTGTCCTCAACGATGAAATACCCGCTATCGTCGATGTTTTCCGCTTCTTCGCCGGCGCGGCGCGTACCCTGCAAGGACAGGCAGCCGGTGAATATCTGGAAGGGCATACCTCGATGATTCGCCGTGATCCACTGGGCGTGGTGGCCTCTATTGCGCCGTGGAACTATCCGCTGATGATGGCGGCGTGGAAGCTGGCTCCAGCGTTGGCGGCGGGAAACTGCGTGGTGATTAAACCGTCAGAGATTACCCCGCTGACGGCGCTTAAATTGGCCGAATTCGCCAAAGACATTTATCCGGCTGGCGTGATTAACGTGCTGTTTGGTCGCGGTAAAACGGTGGGCGATCCGCTGACCGGCCATGAAAAAGTGCGCATGGTTTCGCTGACCGGCTCCATTGCAACCGGCGAACACATTATTCAGCACACCGCGCCGTCAATTAAGCGTACGCATATGGAACTGGGCGGAAAAGCTCCGGTGATCATTTTTGATGATGCCGATCTGGATGCTGTGGTGAGCGGCGTGCGGACCTTTGGTTATTACAACGCCGGGCAAGACTGTACCGCCGCTTGCCGAATTTATGCCCAGAAAGGCATTTATGATGCACTGGTCGAAAAACTTGGCGCCGCCGTTGCCAGCCTGAAAATCGGTCCGCCGAATGATGAATCGACCGAGCTGGGACCGGTGAGCTCGCAGGCACATCTCGATCGCGTGACTAAAGCGGTCGATGAGGCTAAAGCGTTGGGCCATATTAAGGTCATCACCGGCGGTAAAAAAGTGGATGGTTCAGGCTACTATTTTGCCCCGACGCTGCTTGCTGGGGCGAAGCAGGACGATGCCATCGTACAGCGGGAAGTTTTCGGTCCGGTGGTCAGCGTGACCGTATTTGATGATGAAGATCAGGTGCTGGCATGGGCCAACGATTCGAAATACGGCCTGGCATCCTCCGTCTGGACCCGGGATGTTGGGCGAGCGCATCGCTTTAGCGCTCGCCTGCAATATGGTTGCACTTGGGTCAATACCCATTTCACGCTGGTTAGCGAGATGCCGCACGGTGGGCAAAAACAGTCCGGCTATGGAAAGGATATGTCGGTTTATGGGCTGGAGGATTACACGGTTATTCGCCATGTTATGATCAAGCATGAGTAATATCTTAAGCGCGATCGGCGAATGGGGCACGGATAGCTAAATATTGGCATACGTGTGTCTATACTATTCGCGCCACTGGCCTCGTCGCCATCGGACGGCGGTAAGTTGGAAATATCCGCGAGGTCAGGCTAATTGATACAACAAAGCCCCAGCATATAGCCGGGGCTTTGTGCTTTCAGGATCGCCATCGGGTTTATCTACGGCCCAGACTGCAAAGCCAGGCGAGTAGGGCACAGACGCTCAGAACCAGCCCCAGTTGCTGCACCATGCCTGCTAAACCCAGCATCATCCCAAGTAACAGGTAATAGCTTAATCCGAACAAAGCACCGGCGGCACCGGCCTGTTCACGGTAGTGACGCAGCGCCTGACTCAGCACATTGGGAATGGCGATACCATAGGCAATCACCACGCCGAACACCGGAATCAGGATCCACGCGGAGTGCTGTAAACACCACGCGACGAGACCTGACAACGCTGCCAGCGCACAGGCATAACGTACCAGTCGCTCCGGCGTCAGACCAGTCGTTAACAGTCTTCGGTTCAGCAGGCTACCTGACAGAGAAGCAAACGCAAGTAGTAACCCCGTCCAGCCAAAGGCTCTGGAGCTCCATCCTAATTGCCCGAAAAGAAACGGCGCCAGGCTGTAATAGCTAAACAGCATGGTGTTCAGTAGGGCAACCAGCATGGCGTTTTTCCGCAAATCATTGTCCCGCATCATGCGGGAGAACAATCCGGCAAGCTTCGGGCTGAGCGTATGTTCGGGCCGGGTTTCTGGCAGCATGGTCGCTGTCAGTATTAGCAGTAGCAGCGCCAACAGCACAAGGGCAACAAAGACACCGGTATGGCCATACAGGCTTACCAGCCAACCGCCGCTTAGCAGGCCAAAAACTGGACTCAATGCCAGCGCAGCACCCATTACAGAAAATATGCGGGATAGCGCAGTTGATTCATAACAGTCCCTTAGCATGGTCTGTACCACGACCGACCCGGCAGCCGCACCGATGGCGGAGATCATCCGCGCCATCAGCAAAACGCTGAAGTCGGTGGCAACAACAGCTGCTGCGCAACCTGTTCCATAGCAGATAAGTCCTGCCAGCATCGCCCAACGTCGTCCGATGCAGTCGCTTAGCCACCCCCACATCGCTACGCCGACGGCGAAAGCAACAAAATAAACGGAGAGCGTTTGAGCCGCGCGCTCACTGCTTACGTGAAAAGAGATAGCGATACCCGGCAATGCCGGGCTGTAAATGGTTTCCACCAGTTGTGGAAACATAATCAGTAGTGTAAGAAGCCACAGCGGTGGGCGACGAAGTGTGTTCATAGCAATATCCAGACAGACAGAAAACAGGCGGGCATTATTGCTGAAAGGAATATGTCGCATTACCATTATCAGGACTTTAAATATCAAATATCGGACGTATAATGAAAATTGCCCCCGATGATGCTTTTGATGCGGATAGCTTTGATAAACCGGTAATCGGTATTGCTGCCGATATGGGCGTACATGATTCCGGGCGGCACAGTCATCTTCGTCATCAGCTACTTTTTTCGGCAGCGGGAAGTATTACGATTGAACTGGAGCAGGCCCTGTGTCTGCTACCGCCACGTCGTGCGGTTTGGATCCCGGCAGGCACGGTACATCGCGCCATAATGCGTGGTGTCATGGCTTATCGCTCTTTGTATTTTTCAACCACATTGCCGTTATCTGAGTTACCGCTGCAGATAGTCGAAGTTAATCCGCTTTTTTTTGAAGTGATAGAACGTATGGCATTCTGGCCATGGGAAATGCCTGCCGCACAGCAGTCCAGCCTTATTACCGTTTTTTGTGAGGAAATGCGTGCCGCCCGCAGTGAAAACTGGACATTGCAATATCCCTCAGATCCGCGGCTTAACGTGTGGCTCAAGGGATTACGCATGGGTGAATTGCCACCACGACTGAATCAATTGTCCCGACAGGTTGGGGCATGCGAGAGGACGATCAGTCGAATATTTATCAGGGATACCGGGATGAATTATCAGGACTGGCGGCAGCAATTTAGGTTGTTAAAAGCCATGGAAATGTTGGCTGATGGATGCCATATCAGCAAGGTCGCGCAATATCTGGAGTTTGTCAGCGACAGTGCTTTTATTGCTTTCTTCCATCAACATACCGGCACAACACCTGGCCGTTATTCGGGCAATATAATGCCGCAGAAGGATTAGGGGTATTACATATTAAGGATAATTTACCCAGTGATAGCAGAGTGGGAAGATCGTTTACTGATGGCAGAGAGAAGATCCTCTCTGCCAGCGGACGCTGCAATTAATCAAGAAGAGTTACATCAAGCAAACCAGCCGAACCTTGCGGATATCAGACTGAAAAGTCCTACAGCAGCAAATATATTTATCAGCACCACAGTTTTACTGGAAACATTCATTTTTGCCACCTTTCGTTTTAACCCTTATGGGTATAGTACGGCTTATAACTATCCGCAATAGTACGAATTCTGAACATAATGAAAATGGGTTGTTTTACAGCCGTTTTTCTTAAATTAATTAATAAAACTTGATGTGAGTCATGAAAAAGAGCATATTGCGCGCGATTTTCCCTTCTGGCCAGGATGCCTTAAATGTCCCTATACCAAAAAATGTTGGTTTTTTATGCGGTGATGGCCGTCATCACGGCAATCATCACCTGGTTTCTTTCCCGCGATAAAAAGCGGATTCGCTTTCTTAGCGCGGTATTAGTCGGGGCGACCTGGCCGATGAGTTTTCCCGTTGCGCTGATGTTTTCTCTTTTCTGATGACGGCGTATTCGCCGTTTCAGGAGAAAAGCAGGGCATCTAATCGTTTTTTGTCGGTTTCAGTGACATCCTGTGGGTGCTGATATCCCGCATTCTCATTCGCACGGGTGTACAAGGCAACCAGCCAGTCGTAAACGTAACGGCTTGCACCATGCGAGGGTTGTTCATCCAGCTTCGTCAGGCGTAGCATCGGCGATTGCTTCGGCGCGCTAAAAATAGCCGATCCTTTTTGGATCCTGCTGGCAGGGCGCTGTTCCTCAGCAACGTCGGCAAATCCAAGCCAGGTAATAAAATCACCAATATCGGCGTGTAGCTGCGCGGCACAGACGTTTTCTCGCTGCATAATGCGCTGTAAGCGTTGTGGCATTTCCAGGCGATAGCTGGTGGTGACGAGAATGTCGGCAACCTGCCTTAACGTACGGGGATCGAGTCGTAAACGATGGGCATTATTTTCATCGCGACACCACTGGCGCATGTGGTTAATCCACATTTTGTGTGCCTGATATCCGGTTTCCTGGCTTTCTGGCGAGTGCAGTGTGTCACGCACCTCGGCAAAAAGATCAATCTCTTCATTAAATAAACCGCTTACCTGCTCCTCGCGCGGTTGCTGAATACGCAGCAGCGACTCAAAAATGCGCATCGGCGGGAGCAAACCATCCAGCAGTTCGCCATGTTTTGCCGCTTGCGCCTGTAACTGGCGGATCACCGACTCGTGGCTACCCGATTCGGCTTGCGCGGGATTAATCCAGCTTATCAGGGTTTCGCGGATGCGCTGTTGATGCTGCTCGCGTAGAGAGGTCAACCTGGCCTGGCGCTGCTGTGGTGAAGTTGCCTGAGTCAGCCATTCGACAAGGCGTTGTAAGCTATGTTTATCCAGCGCCTGCAACGTACCCCAATGCAGCCCGGGCTTGCCCATTAATTGCTGCACGGATTCATCAAGGTTTTGCTGGGTACTAAAACGCGCATCCTGCGGGGTAATGGCCCAAACCACGCCCGGTAATGCGGCATCATGAACGGGTTGGGTATCGTTGACCCAGCCCAACAGCTTGCGGGTGATGGCGGGCGTCTGGGCGCGGGCAGAGACCGCGTTGCAGATTAAGAGCACATCCGGTTGCAGATGCTGGCGATAATGTTCCAGCATCCAACCTAATTTTGCCTGCCACAGTGGATGCGGATGAGCATCCGGGGCGAGGGGAATATCGAGCAGATCGACATTCTCCAGCACCGCGTCTTCAACCGTCAGGACCAGCTCGCGCGTGAGCAGCGCCAGTGACGGCAAAGAAAGGCTGACCGCATTGAGCAACTGATGATTTTCAATCGGATGAACCACCACATCGCTTTGCGCCTCATTATTGCCGGTCAATGCCACCTGGGCCAGGAAACTTTCAGCAGGTAAACCAAAATGATCAACCAGCAGGCTCAGCGGGGCCGCTAATTCTTGCGCGTGTCCGGTTTGTTGCAACGTGTGCGCCAGCGCCAGCCACTGCTGCGTCAGCTCCGGTTGTTCTCCCCACAGTAACGCCCAGGCGTTTGCCCGGGTAGTCAGATCCAGTGCGGGTAGCAACGTGGCAAACTGGTGCCATAGCGCATCGTCAATTTGCTGCTGGTTTGCCGGTACGCAGGAACGCCAGAAACGACCGATTGCCGCGACATCATGTGCGGTAATGCCCGGGACCGGGTGACGCTGACGCAGCGTTTGCCATTTTTCCAGGCGCGCCTCAATAATCGATTTCTCGACCTGTCGGTTGTCCGGGAGCGCACTGAACTGGGCGATAAATAGCTGTACCAGTTCGGCTTCACTGAGCAACCGCAGACGCAACGGCCATTCGCTATCATGCGGATTTTCATCGCGCGTAAAGCGGATCGCCATATTGGTTGGTGCATGGCCCGGATTAATATGCGAGAAATAATCAAAGCTGCGATCCGGGGTAACAATATTCACTTTGCCAGCGGCATTGCAGCACAATGCCGCCAGCAGATGTGCTTTTGCCGATTGTGAGTGTCCATATAACCCTATACATCCTTGCGATGAAAAGGTCGTCTTCAGCGCAGATTCACTCACTGCGGCTAGCGTAAGCTGTGCCAGCAGGGCATCCGCTTCATCATCAAGACGCGCTGCACGTTGACGGGTATCTACCACCCACTCGATGGCGGCCTGCGCGGTATTTAACATCTTACTCATTTCAGGTACACGCTCCCGCTATCAATCCAGTAATGGCTTCCGCTATGGCGACGGTCTGCCAGCGTATTCAGTTTTAACGTTAAGGCATTGGCGGCAACGGGGGTGCCATCCTGTAACCAGGCATCACTCAGGATGAAGAATTCCGGGCCACTTTCTTTGCTGCCGCCGCGTAGCTGCAGCCGAACATTCAACACGCCATCTCCGGCGATAGTCTTTGCCAGTTCGGCAGAGTTTATGCTGAGCGTATACAGCGGCGTGGCAGGCCAGCGGCTGTTTGCCAGTTGCCGGAATCCTAACGTCACGTTGCCACGTAACGGGAAATGCAACCGGGCATCCAGCTTCGCCCCAGGTTTATCCAGATCAATATCGTGATACCAGATGTTCTCATCACGCAGGGTATTGACCGTATTATCCAGCACACCGAGAAAGCGTACGGTCGAGTAAGCTCCGATATCGGCAGCTTTAAAGTTAAAGCGTGGCAAACGCAAATCCAGCGCCAGGCTGCACAGCATAGCGCCTACAGCAGCGGTGGATTTAGGGTTACCAATTCGCCCCTGTTGGCTGAACGGATACCACTCATGCACGCGGTAGTTATCCATCCAGATCATACGGTTAACCGGGACAGGTTGCAGATGGCGGATCAACGCCTGTACACCCGGTAAACAGGCGGGCCTGCCGGTCACTAATAAGATATCGCAGCGATAATGTGAAATGGCCTCACAAACCGCGTGCAGCGGGGAAGTCAGGGTAAATTGCCCCGCCAATAGTGCTTCTTGTAACTGCCTGAACTGTACCTGTAACGGCACGCTCAGAACATCAAACGCAGGCGACCCTGCTGGTAACGCATGGTCGATAGCTTGTTGGATGTAGTTCATCACGTTGCGCGTGGGTTGTTGACTCAGGAGTTCCCCAAAGGTGGCATGTAGCCCGGCGACCGGGTCGTTAATATCGCTTTGTTCCCAGGCAGAGAGGACCGCATGACCGAGCGGCATAAAGAGCTGTAACGCCGTTTGTTGACGCAGAATTGCCTGAGTATCGATGCGCCCGGAATCGCCAAACAGCGTGGCCAGCAATGCGGCGGCGTCGGTCACGCCAGCCTGTTGTAAGCGGGTTTGCAGCGCAGGCAACACGCAGCGCTGAATCACGTCCAGCAGCATGTCATCGCCCGCAACTTTAAAACCTTCACGGAACAGCAGATGCGGGGTAATTTTGACATTCGCGCCAACGCCGTCATCAAGCTGGTAATGAACGACGGCCATATCCGTTGTCCCGCCGCCAATGTCGATCGATGCTACGCGCAGCGCACGGCCTTTAGTCTCACCAGGCTCCGGCAAACGGTCCGGGCGGGCAAGGGAGTTAAAGAACGATTCGGTGTGGCCATCGTAGTGTGAGATAGCCTCGTTATACAGCCACACCAGTTGCCCGCAGCTGGCTTCATCCCATTCCATCTGAATTTCAGGTACGGGAACCACACTTTTTTCCTGCTGCTTACGGGTGGTGAAGTCTTCATCCTGTGGGTGCCAGCCCATCGCTTTCCAGACCAGGGCAATAGCTTCAAACATGCGCAGGCGGAAAATCTCGCGCTCCTGTTTGGGCATCGCCGACGGTAGGGTCAGGATCAGCGTCCGCAACTGACGCGGAGACGCCGGGAATCCGAGGCGCAAACGCGTCGCTACGCTGTTAATTTGCCCCAGCGCCTGGGCCAGTATTTCGCACAACATATGAGTCATCAGCGTGCTGCGGCTGTATTGTGGTGAGAACACTGGTAGACGATCGTCCTGCGGCAGGCTGAACAGCGGTTGCCCGTCATCGTTCATCAGGTTCATCAGCGGGAAGGCGGTAGCCAGCGGTTCGCGCTGGGTTTTGCCATTCATCTGGCTAAAGCGCCAGTCATGTAACACCGGCGTTTCATCCCACAGATAGCGGCGCGGGCTTGAGATCCCACTGTTGCCCTCGGTGCCCATACGCTGCATCGCCAGCTTACGGGCTTCATCACCCACACGCACAATCGACGGCCAGATAAAGGCGTCATCACGCCCACTCTCAACGGAAAAATGCTGCTTACCAAAGCGCGCTTCGGAAAACTCCAGCCGACTGGTGAATAGCGGATCGTTGAGGAACTGCGGCTCGCTTAACGAACGGACCTGCAATTCAGCGGTCTGACGCAGCCCGTCATTGGCATCCCCGTGATCTTCAATCAGGACACCACATGTATGGGTATTACCGATATCCAAAATAAGATCGACGGGAATGGCGGGTGTGCTAAGGGTGTGCGTAACCAGTTTCACTTCCGGGACAGAAAGCTGCTCACCTAACAGGGTCAGCACATTCAGCCAGTGCGCCTGGTATTCAAAGTTACGCAGCGCCTGCTGGATCTCTTGTTCTGAGCGGTTCTCATGTTGGGTGACATGGTGCATAAAAGATTCGCGCAACCAGCCGTCAATCCAGGTCTGGTCAAGGAAATCAGCAATTTCGTTGTCATGCCAGGCCAGCGCAAACCGTGTACCGTTAAGCAGATCATTTTCGTTGGGAGTTAACGCCGCAGGGGCATTTTCAGTAAGTTGGCTGTCCAGCGCTACGGTAACACGGTGGGTGTTACCCGCGCTGTCCGGCTGCGCAAGCTTTCGCACCTGCACGCGTGCCCAGTTATCCGGGCCTTCAACAAACGTACGCGGCGGGTTAAAGCGCAGAAACGGCAGCGGCAGCCAGACACCGTCGAGCACGTCCAGCGAATAATGTAACGTCTGGGTACTTTCCGGCTTCACCACTTCGGGTTGTGCGCCGGTGCTGCCCGGTAGGGTATAGCGTCCTGACGTCAGATCGAAGTCCAGTCGCAGTAGCGGACCGTTTGCCGTTTTGCGCACAAAGCGTCCATGGTGCGCAGATTCCTGCGGCGTGAGGCCGAAATCCAGAAATTGTACACCGCTATTGGCGATGAGCGTCACGCTCTGTTTGTAATCACACAGATTCACCAACATAAAATCAGGCACCTATCTTTTTGATCGTCAGAGGGATTTCCGCGTGATCGTCATAACGCGCGGTACAGGCGGCGACGTCGTTGGTTCCCGCTTTACAGGTAATTTCAGGCATCGGATAACGTGACCCGTCGGTACAACGGGCATTGCCGCGACTCTTAATCATTAATTCACCCGACTGGTGCAAACCGGAGAAAATCTCGGCACGACAAACAATATTGTCACCATGAACCACGCGTGCAGTGCCTTTATTGGCCTGGATCTGATAGCGCAGGGACGGCGCTTTGCCGCTCACCGGATCTTTAACATCGACCATGACGCGCCAGTTACCGTTGAGAAAACGTGTCGTTCCTGCCTTCATCTGGTTGGCATCCATCACCAGTGCATCTTTTGGAATTGCGGCAATCACCACCGGTCCTTCGACAGGTTTCTCTTTCTTCACCGCGGGAGTCACTTCAGCACGATGCAGGGGCAGTGCAGATGTCAATGCTGGCAGCGGTGCCATATCAACCTTAGCGACTTCAACAGCGGCGACTGCGGGTCCGGGCTGGGCGGTCTGTTGCTTCCACAGCAGCGGCCCAACGATGGCTGCAATAATCACTGCGGCAACGGGCAGGCTCCACAGCGGCAGGCGGCGTATGGGCTTCTCCTGTACCGGCGGCGCAGTAACTTCAGGTTCGTTAACAATGACCGGGGGGTCAGGTTCAGTCGGTTTTGGCAGATCAACGACCGGCGTCAGTAAGGGGACATCGGCCTCGGCAAAGGTAATTTCCGGTGCGATTTCTGCTTCCTGTTCTGGCTCTGCTACGGTAACCACAGGAGGAACATCGGCAATGCGCAGGCAGTCGAGGACATCGTCGCGGGGATTTTCATTCAAATTGACGAAGCCCCAGAACGTAATAACGGGTTTGCCATCAACCAGAAATACGTGGTTTTCACCGGGAAACTGGATGGCTTTTTCGAGCAGCGAGCCAAATAGCTGTAGCGAGGTTTTCCCCGATTGCAGACTTTTACGGCTCAGGGTCGCCGCATTTTCCAGCGTGCTTCCCAGATAGCGCAGCGCACGAAAACGTGCCTCTTCATCAGCGGCTTTCCACGCCACGGCTTTCCCTTCTATCGGGGAATACCAGTCAACCCGATCGCCGCTGTCGTTAATTTGTGGGATCGCCAGACAATCCACCATCGCCTGCTGTTTACGCAGACGAAGCGTTTCACGAATTTGCAATGCTGAATCAAACACGGCCTGACCACCGCCGCCCACGGCCTGATAGTCATCCAAATTGCCGCTGCGCAAGAGAGTTTTTGCCACGTTGTTACCCCTTAGACTTCTTCACGTATCTACTTTACGTTTTATAAAAACGAGCAAACGGCGAAAGAGAGGCAAAAAGGGGCTAATTTTCATGGCATAGAGTGCCGGGAAAAATCTTGACGTTTTGAAAAAGACTTAAGGGAAATTAATTCGCTTAGGGTGATGAATTATTCAGCGAAATACACCGGATTAGAATAACCTGATAGTGATTTGTTATTGGTCAGTTTTTGTCAGCTATGCTCTGATATCTCGGTTAATAATAAAATAAGAAGGCTTATAACCATGATTGCAAGGAAAACGTTACTCGCGCTGGCTCTCAGCACAGTCTTACCGTCAGGCGCTGCGTTCGCGGCCAATACTGACACCATCATCTACTGATCTGAAGCATCGCCGGAGTCATTTAACCCGCAAATCGCCAGTTCAGGTCCTTCATTTGTGGCCAGTTCACAGGTGCTCTACAACCGACTCATCAACTTTGATCCGGTAAAGAATACCCCGATACCGTCTCTGGCAACGGACTGGACGATTTCCCCGGACGGTAAGACTTACACGTTTACCCTGCGTCAGGGCGTGAAATTCAACAGTAATAAATTCTTTAAACCGACCCGCGACTTCAACGCTGATGACGTGATTTTCTCGGTATTACGGCAGAAAGATGCCGATCATCCGTATCACAAGGTTTCTCAGGGAAGCTACGAATACTTTAACGATGTCGGTCTGGATAAACTGATTAAAGAAGTGAAGAAGGTTGATGATTTTCACGTTCAGTTTGTCCTCAATGAACCTAATGCCGCGTTTCTTGCCGACTGGGGTATGGATTTTGCCTCCATCCTTTCTGCGGAATATGCCGACGCGATGCTGAAAAAAGGCACCCCGGAAAACGTCGATAACTGGCCGATTGGCACCGGGCCTTACGTGTTGCAACAGTACAAGCAGGACTCGCAAATCCGCTATCTTGCCAACCCTAACTACTGGGATGGCGCCGTTCCAACGAAGCACCTGATCTTCTCAATCACGCCAAACGTCCAGACGCGGCTGGCAAAACTGCAAACCAATGAGTGCCAGATAATCCCGGCGCCAGCCCCCGTACAGTTTGACGAGATTAAAAAGAATAAAGATTTGACGCTGCATTCGGTTGAAGCGCTGAACGTCGGATATCTGGCGTTTAATACCGAGAAAAAACCGTTTGATAACGTACTGGTGCGTCAGGCGCTAAACTACGCGACCGATAAAAAGGCCATTATTAACGCCGTCTTTTTAGGTTCCGGTACGGTGGCAAAATCGCCGATTCCGCCGAATATGATGGGCTTCAATAAAGATCTGCAGGATTACACTTACGACCCGCAAAAGGCGAAAGATCTGCTGAAGCAGGCGGGGCTGGAAAACGGCTTTGAAGCGACGCTGTGGTCAATGCCGGTTCAGCGCCCTTACAACCCGAACTCCCGACGGATTGCTGAGATGATCCAGAGCGACTGGGCAAAGGTGGGCGTGAAAGCGAAAATTGTGTCGTACGAGTGGGGGGAATATCTCTCCGGAATGCGTAAAGGTGAGCATGACACCGCGTTGTTTGGCTGGATGTCAGACAACGGCGATCCGGATAACTTCGCCGATGTGCTGCTGGGCTGCGACAGCATAAAAACCGGATCTAACGCCGCGCGCTGGTGCGATAAAGAGTATAATTCGCTGGTTCAAAAGGCGAAGCTGGTGAGTAAACCGGAAGAGCGCGCCGCGCTTTACCAGCAATCGCAAGAGATTTTCTACCAGCAGGCTCCGTGGATAGCCCTGGCAAACGGTAAAACGTTCTATGCTACGCGCAGCAATGTCAGCGGATACAGCGTCAGCCTGATGGGCAGTGATTTTTCAAAAGCAAAATTAAATTAATGAGTTAAGGAGAGGTTATGTCGCATCTGGATGAGGTCAGCGCACGTGTTGATGCCGCCATTGAAGAGAGCGTCATTACGCATATGAATGAATTGCTGATTGAGCTCAGCGATGATGTCGCGTTGAGCCGGGAAGATCGCTATACCCAGCAACAGCGTTTGCGTACGGCGATCGCACATCATGGTCGTCAACATAAAGAGGATATGGAAGCCCGTCGCGAACAGTTGACCAAAGGTGGCACAATCCTCTGATTTTCACTTATCCGGCCTGCAGACACGCTCTGTAGGTCGGATAAGCGAAGCGCCATAAGGCAATTAAAACGAACGTCTCGCCACTAGCCACGCCCCGATGACCAACATTACCGCGCCGCAGACCGGCCCCACCAGCGCCCGCAGCGGCACGCCGTTACTACGTAGAATATCCAGCACCAGCCCGCCGATTAACTGGCTAGCCACCAGCACCGCGATAGTGGTAGCGGCCCCCACATTTTGGTACCCATTGATGCTGGCAAAAACAAAGAACGATCCCAGCAATCCGGGGATGAGCGTCCACCAGCGCACGCTGGATACCAGTTCTCCAAATCCCGCAGCTCCTTGCTTAAACCACAGTATGCTGACAAACAGCACGATCCCGACCAGCGAGTTAAGCAACATGGCGATGAGGATCGTCGAGGACGTCTGGGTGATGCGTACCATCAAGGTATTTTGCACCACCAGACCAATACCTGCGGCAATCAGAAAGGAGAGGGTCAGCGTCTGGTTCATCTACGGGCATCCGGATCGCGGCGATCGTCTAACTGTAACTGCATGAAGGTCAGATCCAACCAACGCCCAAATTTGGTGCCAACCTGCGGCATTTGCGCGGTGGTTTTAAAACCCAGCAAGCCGTGCAGATGCAGTGATGCCTGATTCTGAGATTCAATACCTGCCACCATCACATGCTTGCCGCATGCGCGGGCTTCGTCTATCAGTCTGCTGAGCAGTGCCCGTCCTAGCCCTTTTCCCTGATGTTCAGGATGAACATACACCGAATGTTCAACGGTATGACGGAAGCCATCAAAGTTACGCCAGTCGCCAAAGGAGGCGTATCCCGTAACCACGCCATTCTCTTCACTCACCAGCACCGGATACCCCATCAATTGGCGGGCTTCATACCAGGAAATACGGTTTTCGGCATCGACCGTTTGATCGTTCCAGATAGCCGCCGTATGCAGTACCGCATGGTTGTAGATTTCTGCAATGGCGGCGCAGTCTTCCTTGCTGGCAAATCGAATTGACATGTTGAACCTCAGGGGTTGTTCACTATAGTATTACAATATGAATACTATTGAAGACAGCATAAATCAACGGATCAGTGCAAGAATTCGCATCGAGCGGGAATCTCGCGGTTGGTCACTCACGGAACTTGCCGAGCGCGCGGGCGTGTCGCGGGCGATGATCCATAAAATAGAGCGCGGCGAGAGTAGTCCAACGGCTACGCTGCTGGGTAGGCTTTCCGGTGCGTTTGGCATCAGCATGTCTACCCTGATTGCGCGGGCTGAAATGCAGGAGGGCAAGCTGCTGCGCTTCGTCGATCAGCCCGTCTGGCACGACCCGCAAAGTCACTATCTGCGCCGCCATGTTTCACCGCGCAGCGATCTGCCTATCGATCTGGTACAGATCGAATTACCCGCCGGAAGTGATATCCCGATGCCAGCCTCTTCCTATGTGCAGGCCAGACAACTTATCTGGTTACAGCAGGGTGAATTAGTCTTTGTCGAAGGGGACGTACGCCATAAAATGCAGGCAGGTGATTGCCTGGAACTAGGCCCGCCGAATGACTGTCGGTTTATCAATGAAACCGCGCAACCCTGCGTTTACCTGGTTGTGCGGTTAAACCACGTCGTCAGCTAAATAGCAGGCACAGACTGCTACTATTGATGGATTCATGCCAAAAGCAGAGGAGCACATCATGGGTCAACAGACTAATCGTAACCGTCGCTGGGTACTGGCTTCCCGCCCGCATGGCGCGCCGGTCCCAGAGAACTTCCGTCTTGAAGAAGATGAGGTGGCAACACCAGGTGAAGGCCAGATTTTGCTGCGCACCGTTTATCTTTCCCTCGATCCCTACATGCGTGGCCGTATGAGCGATGAGCCATCTTACTCACCACCAGTAGAGATTGGTGGTGTTATGGTGGGGGGGACCGTAAGTCGCGTGGTGTCATCCCACCATCCGGACTACCAGCCAGGCGAATGGGTATTGAGCTACAGCGGTTGGCAGGACTATGACATCTCCGACGGTAACGGGCTGGTGAAGCTTGGCGATCATCCCGAACATCCCTCCTGGGCGCTGGGTGTTATGGGTATGCCGGGGTTTACCGCTTATATGGGCCTGCTGGATATCGGTCAGCCGAAAGCGGGAGAAACGCTGGTGGTAGCCGCCGCAACCGGGCCGGTTGGCGCAACGGTCGGGCAGATCGGTAAGCTTAAAGGTTGTCGGGTGATCGGTGTGGCGGGTGGGGCAGAGAAATGCCGACATGCCACCGAGGTATTGGGCTTTGATGTTTGCCTCGATCACCACGCACAAGATTTTGCGCAACAACTGGCAAAAGCCTGCCCGCAGGGGATCGATATTTATTACGAAAACGTCGGCGGAAAAGTATTTGATGCCGTTCTGCCACTGCTCAATACCTCAGCGCGGATTCCACTTTGTGGCCTTGTCAGTGGTTATAACGCCACGTCGCTTCCGGCCGGACCTGACAGATTACCGCTGTTAATGGCAACGCTGCTGAAAAAGCGTATCCGCATGCAGGGTTTTATCATTGGTCAGGATTATGGGCACCGCATTCATGAATTTCAGCGGGAGATGGGGCGCTGGGTTAAAGAGGGCAAAATCCACTACCGCGAGCAGGTGACCGACGGTCTGGAAAATGCGCCACAAACCTTTATCGGTCTGCTGACCGGCAAAAACTTCGGCAAGGTAGTGATTCGTCTTGCTGAGGATTGATACGTAAAGGTGGAAGACGGTGAATGCCTGTAACCAGGCCTGCTTCGTACAAAATGTAGGCCTGGTAAAATGCCAATGACGTTATCTGGATGAAAAGCGATTATTCATGGAGAAAATAAGAAGGTTACTACACGAAAGCGAATAAACACTCCACATTGAGATAAATAATGATTACTATTCTCATTCTTAAAAAGGCAAAACCATGATTTTGCTCATTGAAGCTATGTGAAGCAGTAACAAACGAATTTATCAAAGGGAGTCGTCATGTCTTTACGTCATCTGTTTTCACCGCGTCTGCGTGGTTCTTTACTGTTAGGTTCACTGCTCGTTGCATCATCTTTTACTACGCAGGCCGCAGAAGAACTGCTGCGCAAAGCCGTGGGCAAAGGCGCCTATGAAATGGCGTACAGCCAGCAAGAGAACGCGCTGTGGCTGGCGACCTCACAGAGCCGCAAACTGGATACCGGCGGGGTGGTTTACCGCCTTGACCCGGTCACCCTCGAAGTGACTCAAGTGATTCATAACGATCTCAAACCGTTTGGTGCCACCATCAACAACGCCACGCAAACGCTGTGGTTCGGCAACACGGTAAACAGCGCGGTAACGGCGATGGATGCCAAAACGGGCGCGGTGAAAGGACGTCTGGTGCTGGATGCGCGTAAGCGCTCTGAAGACGTTCGCCCGCTGCAGCCGCGTGAGCTGGTCGCCGATGATGCTACCAACACGGTATACATTAGCGGTATTGGTAAAGAGAGTGTGATTTGGGTGGTGGACGGTGAGACGATCAAGCTGAAGGACACCATCCAAAATACCGGCAAAATGAGCACCGCTCTGGCGGTCGACAGCAAGGCTAAACGCCTGTACACCGCCAATGCGGACGGTGAATTCATTACCATCGACACCGCCACCAACAAAATTCTTAGCCGCAAAAAACTGCTGGATGATGGGAAAGAGCATTTCTTTATCAACCTGAGCCTGGACACAGCGGGCAACCGCGCATTTGTCACCGACTCTAAAGCGGCGGAAGTGCTGGTAATCGACACCCGTAATGGCAATGTACTGGCAAAAGTCGCCGCGCCGGAATCCCTGGCCGTGTTGTTCAACCCAGCGCGTAATGAAGCCTACGTGACTCATCGCCAGGCCGGTAAAGTGAGTGTGATCGACGCGAAAAGCTATAAAGTCGTCAAAACATTCGAGACCCCAACGTTCCCGAATAGCCTGGCGCTCTCCGCCGACGGTAAAACCCTGTACGTCAGCGTGAAACAGAAATCTACCCGCGAGAAGGAAGCTACCCAGCCGGACGATGTTATTCGTATTGCGCTGTAAAAAATCTGGAGGGGGAAACCCCTCCTGTCATTTCTCTAAACCCCACGATACGCCTCGTTACACCCCGGCGGTAGCCCGACCCACTTCAGGGACTTACACTACGCCCTCAACGGCTAACTGAATAACACGGGAATACCATGAAAAAGCCATTTATCTGTCTTTGTGCAGGCGTAATGCTGTTTACCCTGGCAGGATGCACCACCGATTACGTCATGACGACCAAAAGCGGACAAACCATTACCACCCAGGGCAAGCCAAAACTGGATAAAGATACGGGAATGACCAGCTATACCGATCAGGATGGAAATGCGCGGGAAATTAACAGCAGCGATGTAGCGCAGTTGATTGAAGCGAACTAAAAAAGAAGGCCTGAAGGGTTAACCTGTCAGGCCTTCAGCCATTATGGCGCGGTGCGGTGGATTTCCGCGACGCGTTTACGCACACCGAACCAGCCTGCAACCAGCAGGATGGCAATCAACGGTAATGACGCGATGGTGTAGGTGCCGTTTGGATAGTCAAACGCCATCAGCACCAGCACACTCAGCAGGAACAGTAGGGTCAGCCACGAGGTAAACGGAGCGCCCGGCAGTTTAAAGCTGACGTCTGCCGTTTTACCTTCTTTTATGGCCCGGCGCAGACGCATCTGACAGACCATGATAAAGCCCCACGACGCAATAATGCCCAACGACGCGAAGTTCAACACGATCTCAAACACCTGCGACGGCACCAGATAGTTCAGGAATACCCCGACGACATAGACGACCAACGTGGCGAGGATCCCAGCCCAGGGTACTTGTTGACGGCTCATTTTAGCCATGAATTTAGGCGCCGATCCGCCCATCGACATGGAACGTAAAATACGCCCGGTGCAGTACAGCCCAGAGTTAAGGCTGGAAAGCGCCGCGGTGAGCACCACAATATTCATGATACTGCCGATATACGGCACGCCCAGTTTGGAGAAGAAGGTAACAAACGGGCTTTGCCCCGCCTGATAGGCATTCCATGGCAGTAACAGAACCAGCAGCACCACAGAACCGACATAGAACAGACCAATACGCCAGATAACGCTATTGATCGCTTTTGGCACCATGGTTTGCGGATCTTTGCACTCACCAGCGGCAGTGCCCACCAGTTCAATAGAGGCAAATGCGAAAACCACCCCCTGAACCAGTACCAGCGCCGGCAGCAGGCCATGTGGGAAGAATCCACCGTTGTCGGTGATCAGGTGAAAACCGGTGGCGTTACCATCCAGCGGCTTTCCAGTGCCTAAAAAGACGGTACCCACCACCAGGAAAATCACAATCGCCAGCACTTTGACCAGTGCAAACCAAAACTCCATCTCCGCGAACCACTTCACGCCGATCATGTTCATGGTGCCGACAATAGCCAGCGCGCCGAGGGCGAACACCCACTGCGGTACATCCCCAAATGCGCCCCAGTAATGCATATACAACGCCACCGCGGTGATATCGACAATGCCGGTCATCGCCCAGTTGATGAAGTACATCCAGCCAGCCACATAGGCGGCTTTCTCACCTAAAAATTCACGAGCGTAGGAGACAAAGCTGCCGCTGGAAGGGCGATGTAAAACCAGTTCACCAAGCGCGCGCAGTATAAAGAACGAAAAAATACCGCACACCAGATAAACCAGCGCTAAAGCGGGACCCGCCATCTGCAAGCGTGCTCCAGCCCCTAAAAACAACCCGGTACCAATTGCGCCGCCAATGGCGATCATTTGTACCTGTCGATTACCCATCGCTTTGTGATACCCCTCTTCGTGGGCATTCAACCAGCGTCGTTTCGCCGCATGTTGTTCCGCGGCTTGCGTGTTGTTTGTGTTCATTACTTTTCCTGTTGACCTGACAAAAATACCAAATCCTTTTTGCCGCACCAGCTGCGGCGAAAACAGCCTTACTCTTCATTGTGTTATGGGTGAAAACTGCCGGCCGAGCATCCTACATTCAATTGTTCGGTTCCGCAAAGCCCCGATAACAAGAATTCAGCATTTTGTACAGCCAGCACTGGCGCGGTGTGGCCTCGATTCAGCAAATAAAAGAGAAGGGTGTAAATACGTGGAGAGGTGTGCGCTTATCGAGACATTCATCCGATAAGCGCCGTAAGGTTATGCTGATACGCCAAAGACCTGAACGGCCTGCTGTAAGCGCGATGAACGTTGAGTCAGATCGGCGGTAGCATCGGTGACACGCTCCACCATCTCGGCGTTATTGTGTGTCATGGTACCAACGCGTGAAATAGAATCGTTAATCAGATCCAGCGCCTGGGTTTGCTCACGCGTCGCCAGACTAATATCTTTGATCATCATCGACATCTGCAGGACATCGCCAATCATCCCGGTGAGATGCGTTTCCGTTTGCTCCACCATTTTGACGCCGCTATTGACGTTGGCGACGTTCTTCTCGATCAGTTGTTTGATCTCTTTTGCTGCAGACGCCGAGTGTTGCGCCAGATTACGGACCTCTGCCGCCACAACGGCAAAACCACGCCCGGACTCCCCGGCTCGCGCGGCCTCAACCGCGGCATTGAGCGCCAGAATATTAGTCTGGAAAGCAATACTGTCGATAACGCCGATGATGTCGACTATCTGCCCGTTGTCACGCGATATCGCCTGCATCATGGCAATAGTTTGTTTCATAATATCGCCGCCTTCTGCCGCATTGGCGCTGGTTTTATCGGCCATGGTCATAGTATGAGCCGCAGTCTCAGCAGTTTGCTGTACGGCGCTACCAATTTCTTCAATGGCGGCAGCGGTTTGTTGCAGGTCGGCAGAGGTTTCTTCTGAACGCTTGTGCAGCGCCGTACCTTCTTTTGATACCCGCTGACTGATGGCGCGAATACCGGATATTTGCGTACTGACATCATCGACCAGTGAATTCAGATTAAGCCCGGACTGATTAACCAGACGCATCAGCATTCCGATCTCATCCACTCGATTTAAATGACAGTTATCAGGTTTTCTCCCGGAGACCACTTTCTTCATTTGCGTCAGTAGCGTATTAACTGGCTGACAAATTTGATACTTAAGGTAAATAGCAAGCATCAGAAATAAGAACAGCAACCCTCCCGCCTGAATAAATGGATTAACAGGAGCGAAGAGAAATAGAACAGCGAGCAGGGCGATTACCCCTAAAGAATAATTGACGCGCTGGCTAATGCTCAGCCATTTAAACATTGATGCCCATGACAATATTCCGCGACGAATGACAATGCCTTTAAAAAGTCGAAATCCTTTAAGCTGCTGATTATTAATTTTATGATATAAGCTTTCGCTTTGAGTTATTTCATCGCGCGAAGGAACGGTACGCACCGAGATGTAGCCGGTGAGTTTTTCATTGTGCCAGACCGGCGTAACGTTGGCGCGAACCCAGTAATGGTCGCCATTCTGCCGGCGATTTTTCACCATCCCCGTCCAGCTGTCTCCCTGCTGTAGCGTGTACCACATATCGGCGAACGCCGCGGGAGGCATATCGGGATGGCGAATAATATTATGCGGTTCGCCCATTAATTGCTGTTCGTTAAATCCGCTGGCATCAATAAACGCGGAGTTAGCGTAGGTAATATGACTTTCTTTATCCGTCGTAGAAAGCAGCGTCGCTTTATCGTTAAGTGCGTGCTCAATTTGTGTAACGGGCATGTTACTTTTCATAGAGGTCCCATGGTGCTATGTATAATCCATACAAAAATCCCCGCAATAAAATCGGGGGATATAAAAATCTGTTTTAGACCGTTTTAATAAGAAACGTTGCATTCTCTACTAATCATCAATTCTGTGGAAGTAGTTAAAATAAAAATTTCTATGTAAATCATTCATCCTGCGTCATAAAATTGAAACAATTAATACAAGCGTATAACGTGACAAGTCGTTTAAACTGACTTAACGTAAATCGCGTTAAAAAACCTTTTCGTAAAAAGAAAACTGGCATGAAATGATTTTAATGTTATTACCGTGATGGCAACGACCCTATTATATTTCGTAGGCTATTAATTGCGGGTGTTTTTTTAGTTTGGCGTTACAACCTGTACTGGGCGATCCAAATTTTAACCCTGGCAGCGACAGGGGTTGTTATCTACTTTTTAGCTGAGCAAATGTGAATTAAATGTTTCAGTATGGCTATTTGATAAATTAATAATAAAGACATGTTAACAAACATAGGCTCGTAACATGTCATATCGCCTGAGTATTCTGGATAAAAGCCCCATCGGGGAAGGTGAAACTGCCGCGACCGCGCTTTCCCGGACGTTGCGCCTGGCGCAACAGGCAGAAGAGTGGGGGTACCATCGTTTCTGGATCGCGGAACACCATAATACACCACAGCTGGCCAGCCCATCGCCGGAGCTGGTGATCGCCTGGATCCTCGGGCAAACCCAGCATATCCGCGTAGGTTCCGGCGGCGTGATGCTGCAACATTACAGCCCGTACAAAGTGGCGGAAAACTTCAATCTTCTGGCATCACTGGCTCCTGGACGTGTCGATCTCGGCGTAGGGAAAGCCCCTGGCGGCTTACCGTTGTCGACCAAGGCGTTACAGCATGGACTGCATCAGGAAGAAAAAGGTAGTTTTGCCGACCAGCTTTCTCAGCTTAACAATTGGCTGGCGCTGAGCGGAACGGAAAGCGGGGAAACGGTATTCCCGACGCCAATTCCACCGATACCACCGGAAAGGTTTGTACTGGGAGCCAGTGTGCAAAGCGCGCAGCTAGCAGCACAATCCGACTGGAATTTCATCTTCGCAGCGCACCTCAATGGTGACAAAGCGTTATTGCATGACGTTTTGTCCTTCTGGCAGACCCACAGTGCACGCCCGACGATAGTCGCCGTGCAGGTGATTGTGGCTGACAGTTACGACACCGCTGCGCAACTGGCGGAAAACGTACAACTCTGGGGCGTGGAGCTGGAAGATGGTCAACGTGTCACGGTACCCAGCGAAGAACAGGCGCTGGCGTTTGCCGCTCAGTCTGGCAGCCCACCACGCAAAATCGCGCGTCGTGAGCAGGCGTTGCTACACGGCACCGCTCAGGAGGTGATGGCAAAGCTGAATGCTCTGCATACGCAATTTGGCATTGACGAATTCATTATCGACACGCCAGTGGCGCAAGGGCATGCGCGTCTGACATCGCTGCGTTTGTTGGCGCAAGCCCATAATGCCGTGGAGGTGCTCTGATGACTCTCGGCTCAACGCTTATCGACTGGCGTCGTGAACTACATCAGCATCCGGAGCTTTCTCTACAGGAGGAAGCAACCACGGCGCGCATTCACGCCTGGTTGCACGCTGCGGACGTCGACATTCTGCCATTCGAGCTGAAAACCGGTCTGGTCGCGGAAATTGGTCAGGGGGAAGATGTCATCGCGCTGCGGGCGGATATCGACGCGCTACCGATAGAAGAAAGCGCCGACGTTCCGTTTCGCTCCCTCACGCCGGGCGTGATGCATGCCTGCGGGCATGACGTCCATACCAGCGTTATGCTTGGTGCAGCACTTCTGCTAAAACAACAGGAAACAACCTTACCGGGGCGAGTACGTATTTTGTTTCAGCCAGCTGAAGAGAGTTTTGGCGGCGCAAAAACGTTGATCCGCGCCGGTGCGCTGCAAAACGTAGCGGCTATTTTCGGTATGCACAATGAGCCCGGTTTGCCGGTGGGCGAATTTGCCACACGCGGCGGCGCATTTTATGCCAATGTCGACCGCTTCGTACTGCGCATAAATGGCAAGGGCGCACATGCGGCGCGTCCGCATGAAGGTAAAGATGCCATTCTGCTCGCCAGCCAACTGGTCACGGTGTTGCAAAGCGTTGCCAGTCGCGACGTTAACACGCTGGATTCGGTGGTGCTCAGCGTGACACGTATTCAGGGAGGAAACACATGGAACGTACTGCCAGAGTCCGTTGAGCTGGAAGGGACGCTCAGAACGCACCGAACCCAGGTACAGCAGCAGGTTAAGGCCCGGGTTAATGACATCGCCGCCGGATTTGCCCACGCCTTTGGCGCACAAATCGATGTAATCTGGCATGCAGGGCCAACCGCGTTAGTAAATGACGATCGTTGGGCCGATATTGCCACCGCGGTGGCGAAACAATCAGGCTACACCACCCACCATGCCGACCTGCATATGGGCGGGGAGGATTTTGCCGTCTACCTGCAAAATACGCCTGGCGCATTTGTCAGTATTGGCAGCGCCAGTGAATACGGATTACATCACCCGGGATTCAATCCGGACGAGCGTTTAATTGAACCTGCCGCGCATTATTTTGTGCAGTTAGCAAAAACGGCATTCGCACATCTTTAAGTTTACCTGTTGGGTAGGGGTTATTATGGCTGAAAATCGGCAACTACGGCTCGGCACTATTCTGCATGGCGCATCGGGAAATATGTCCGCATGGCGTCATCCGGCGGCTCAGGCCGATGCCAGTATTAATTTTGATTTTGTCAAAGAGACGGCGCTTATTGCGGAAAAAGGGAAGCTGGATTTTATTTTTGTCGCTGATGGTCTGTATATTAATGAAAAATCAATCCCGCACTTTTTAAATCGTTTTGAGCCGCTGACGGTATTATCCGCTTTGGCCAGCATCACCCAGAATCTGGGACTGGTTGGCACTGTGTCCACATCATACAGCGAGCCGTTTACTACCGCTCGGCAGTTCGCTAGCCTGGACCATCTCAGCCAGGGGCGCGCCGGGTGGAACGTGGTTACGTCACCTCTGGAAGGATCGGCAAAAAACTACTCTCGCGCTCAGCATCCAGAGCATGCCCAGCGTTATCGTATTGCCGATGAATATTTACAGGTAGTGAAAGGGCTGTGGGATTCCTGGGAAGACGATGCTTTCACCCGTAATAAAACAAGTGGAGAATTTTTTAATCCGCAAAAACTGCATACGCTTAACCATCATGGAGATTATTTCCAGGTCGCCGGACCGTTAAATATTGGGCGTACGCCACAAGGCCGTCCGATTATATTTCAGGCGGGCGCTTCAGTAGATGGTAAAAAATTAGCGGCACAGAATGCTGATGCCATTTTTACCCATCAGGAGTCGCTGGCAGAGGCGAAAGCGTTCTATCAGGATGTAAAAAGTCAGCTGGAAAACACCGGACGACATCCCGATCAACTGCATATATTCCAGGGCGTTAGCGTTATTGTTGGCGACAGCGCAGAGGACGTTGAGCAGCAGTATCAGACTACCGCTGCGCTGGTCTCCGTTACTGACGCGCTGAACTATCTTGGCCGCTACTTTGAACATCATGATTTTGCCCAATATCCGCTGGACGCACCGTTCCCGGATCTGGGCTCTCTCGGACAAAACAGCTTTCGCAGTACGACTGATGAGATCAAGCGCAACGCACGCGAGCGTGGTTTAACACTTCGTCAGGTTGCTCTGGAAGCGGCCAGTCCTCGTCCGCGTTTCAGCGGCACGCCACAACAGGTTGCCGACGGACTGCAACAGTGGTTCGACGAAAAAGCCGCAGACGGTTTTATCATCCAGGGTGGCACGCCGGATACCTTTCCGCGGTTTGTCGAACAGGTTGTCCCCGAGCTTCAGGCGCGCGGCCTGTTCCGCCATGAATATCCCGGTACGACCCTGCGCGCAAGCCTGGGATTAGCGACACCTGCAAATCAATTCACACAATAAGAGAAAAACGCTATGCAGAAAAAATCACTATTCCTCGCGCTGTCACTGGCTTTCAGCGCTACCGTCTGGGCAAATGAGGTGACGATTAATGGCACGGGCGTAAGCCTGGAAGCCAATAAAGCGCCGATTAATACGGTAAAAAATCCGCAGGCGATTGCACAGTTGCCCGCAAACCTGCACCTGGCCGTACCGGGCAAATTCACCGTGGCGATTGCCGGGCTCAGCCAGCCGCCGCTGACCGTCTTTGCCGATGACAATAAAACGCTGATCGGCAGCGAGGCGGACATCGCTCGTCTGGTGGCTGACAGTTTGGGGCTGGAACTCAACGTTGTACCTACGTCATGGGAAGACTGGCCGTTGGGCGTCACTTCCGGCAAATACGATGCCGCGATCAGCAATATTACCGTCACCAAAGCACGCAAAGAAAAATTCGATTTCGCGACGTATCGGAAGGACTCTCTTGGCTTTTATGTCAAAACCGGTAGCAAGCTGAAGAAAATCGAGCAGGCGGAAGATATCGCCGGACTGCGCATTATCGTCGGTTCGGGGACTAACCAGGAAGCCATCCTGCTGGCCTGGAACGATGAGAACGTGAAGAAAGGGTTACAGCCGTTTACGCCGGTGTATACCAAAGATGATGCCGCGCAAACCCTGGCCCTGCAGTCAGGCCGCGCCGATGCCTACTTCGGTCCTAATGTAATCGGCGCGTGGAAAGCTGCACTCAACGGTAAAACGCAATTAGTGGGTAGCGTTGATGGCGGTTGGCCAAAAGCGGCACATATCGCTGTGACGCTGAAAAAAGACAGCGGTCTGGTTCTGCCGGTACAAACCGCCCTCAACGGCGTGATTGGCAACGGCGACTATGACAAGGTGCTGAATCGTTGGGGAGAAGGGGTGGAACGCATTCCACAATCTGAAATCAACCCGGTCGGTTTAGGCGACTAAGGAGGTCATCGTGAGCGATCAATTTCGCGTGCTCTCACCGGAAGCCAGCGAACTGCAGCCCATTTTGAACGGTCTGTTCGGTGAATATGCCGCCCGCTATGGCGATTACTTTTCTCGCGACGCTGAAGTGGAACTGACCGAATGGTATCTGGCGCCGCAGGGACTTTTTGTGGTACTGGAGCGCCGCGGCGAAATTATCGCCACCGGGGCTTACAAACCTTACGACAAGGACACCGCCGAGATTAAGCGTATCTGGACAAAAAGCAGCCTGCGTCAGCAGGGGCTGGCAGCGCGCGTGGTGCAGGAACTGGAACGTAGAGCGCTGCTCGCAGGCTACAGCCGGATTTATCTGACCACGGGATTTCGCCAGCCGGAGGCCGTCAGACTTTATTTAAGCCAGGGCTACGATCCGCAATTTGATACGACGCGCGATCCCGAAGAGTACAGCCTGCCGCCGTTTGATGGACGGCTGCGCTTTACCAAACTGCTGACTATTGCCGGTCAGGCCAGAATCGCCTGAGGAGAGAAAATGAAAACGACAGATAGCATTAGAGTCGTACCGGCACGTTATCCCATGCGTACCGTAGGCGCGGTCATTGCCTTATTTGCCCTTGCGGTAATTCTTCAGTCCGTGGCGTTTAATCCGCGCTGGGAATGGAGCGTGTTTGCCCGCTGGTTCTTTGATCCGGTTATCTTGTCCGGCCTCGGGCAAACGCTGTTACTGACGCTGATCGGGACGCTGTTGAGTATTGTCATCGGCGGTCTGCTGGCGTTGGCGCGGCTTTCATCTTCCTGGATGTTGAACGGTCTGGCATGGGGGTACATCTGGCTGTTTCGTTCGTTACCGCTGATTGTGGTGCTGATCGTTTTGTACAACTTCTCCTATCTGTACGACACGTTGACAATTGGTATTCCGTTCACTCCCATTCAGTGGAGAAGTTTTGAGACCATCAATGTGCTCGGCCAGTTTTCTACTGCGGTGGTTGGCCTGACGTTGGTACAAAGCGCCTATACCGCTGAAATTATTCGCGGTGGATTTTTAGGGGTCGATCACGGTCAGTACGAGGCAGCGGCAGCGCTGGGCTTACCGGCATGGCGACGTACGCTGCGGATTATTCTGCCGCAGGCGCTGCGCACCATTTTGCCTGCTGGCTTCAATGAAATCATCAGCCTGGCGAAAGGGACGGCGATGGTATACGTGCTGGCAATGCCGGAGCTGTTCTACACCATCCAGATGATCTACAACCGCACGCAGGAAGTGATCCCGCTGTTGATGGTAGGTGCGGTGTGGTATCTGGTGATCACCAGCGTCCTGTCGTTAATTCAGCACCTGGTCGAACGTGCGCTGGCACGCAGCGAACGACGTTCAGCCATCAATACCGCCCGGGTAAGTCGTGCAGAAAAACGCAGTCGTCAACGCCCACAGCAGGAGGCCGTCCATGTCCCGCTTGCCTGAAGGCCATATTTCTATTACCGGCGTTAGCAAATACTTTGGTCGCCACAAAGCGCTGGATAATGTGTCTCTGGAGATCCCTCCCGGCACGGTAACGGTCATTCTTGGGCCGTCCGGTTCAGGGAAATCAACACTCCTGCGGACCATCAACCATCTGGAACGCGTCGATGAGGGGTTTATTCAAATCGATGGCGATTACATTGGCTATCGTCGACAGGGAGACAAGCTGTATGAGCTGAAAGAGGCGGAAATTTTGCGCCAGCGGGTTAATGTCGGCTATGTGTTCCAGAACTTTAATCTGTTCCCGCACTTAACGGTTCTGGAGAATCTGATTGAAGCGCCCATTGCGCACGGACTGGCAACGCGTAAAGCCGCCACCGAGCGGGCATTAACACTGCTTGATGCGGTAGGGTTACGGAATAAAGCCGATGCCTGGTCGCGTCACTTATCCGGCGGTCAGCAGCAGCGTATCGCTATTGCCCGTGCGCTGGCGCTAAATCCGCGCGTCATGCTGTTTGATGAGCCTACATCTGCACTGGATCCTGAACTGGTCGGTGAAGTACTGGATGTCATTAAAGCGCTGGCGAAGTCGGGAACCACGCTGGTTGTGGTAACGCATGAGATTGGCTTCGCCCGAGAAGTCGCAGATCAGGTGGTGTTTATGGTCGATGGCAAAATCGTCGAGCAGGGCAGCAGCGAGCAGGTGCTGAATCATCCATGCCACACGCGCACTCAGCAGTTTTTGTCGAAAGTGCTTTGAGATACATTGCGGCACAATGCTGTGCCGCACAGAGGTTATACAGTGACGACGATTTTGCCTACCTGGCCGTTGGCTTCCATGTATTGATGTGCTTCGACGATATCATCAAAGGCAAAGGTTTTATCAATCAGCGGCTTGAGCTGGCCAGACTGCAATCCTTCAAAGATAAACCGTTTCGCCCGCGCAAGTTTTTCTGCATCCGTGGTGATTTCGAAAATCTCATAGCCGCGGAAGGTCAGATGACGGCCGAGTATCTCAATGACCGGGATAGAAAGGTCACGTGAATCAAGCGAACCATACTGGAAAAAGAGCCCACCGGCTGGCATCACTTGGGCAATTTTTGCCACCGCTGGGCCACCGACCGGATCGAACACCACGCGGGTTCCTTTACCCTCAGTAATCCGCTGAATCTCGGCCACCAGATCCTGCTCCTGGCTTGCAATAACCTCTGCCGCGCCCAGTTGCAGCAGCTGATCACGTTTCTCACTGGTCCGTGTCATCGCAATCGGTTTTGCTCCCCGCATGTTAGCAATCTGAATTGCCGCCAGTCCGACGCTGCTGGAAGCAGCATTGATCAGCACGTTATCACCGGGCTTAATATCCGCATATTCAACCAGCGCACCGAAAGCGGTCACATACATCATCCAACTGGCAGCAGCCTCAGTAAAGCTCAGGTTTTGTGGATGCTTTACGACCGCGTGAGCGGGGGCATTAACGACTTCACCATACATTCCATATTGATGAAAGCTGAATGCCGGGATGACGCTAACGTAATCGCCAGGTGCAAACTCACGTACGTTGTCTCCCACTGATTCAATGACTCCAGCGGCTTCATAACCCAGTCGCGCCGGGAAATTAGGTTGGTAAATATACTGTCCGGTGCGGTACATAACTTCAGCACGGTTGATACCAATAGCCCGCACGCGGATCTGAACCTCATTTGCATCAGGCGCGGGAACCTGCATCTCCTGAATCTTCAGGGTTTCAGCGCCACCAATTTGATTAAAAACTACGACCTTAGACATAGCAGACCTCAGTAAATTGTTCTGTATTGGGTCTGCACAATTTAACGACTCAGATGAGAGTGAAAAACCGCTGTTGCGGAACTTCATTATTACTTATTTTGTAATAATCCCTGAAGCCGCGGTTTTTGTTGGCTAAAAAGTTCGCATAACCAGTCAATGAATACCCGAACCCGAGGGGCGAGATGACGTCTGTCCGGGTAAAGCACCGAAACTGGTTTTGATTCTCCGGTATAATCGGCCAGCACCTCAACAAGCTGGCCTGACTGAAGATAGGGCGCAAGGACAGCATGAACGCCACGAATAATGCCGAGTCCAGATAAGCAGCCGGTTAACAGAATATCGGAGTTATCAACGCTTATCCGCCCTGCGGGGGTGAACGATTCGGTTTTACCTCTATTGATGAAGGTCCATTCCAGCGCTTCGCGATGACGCTCGCTAAAA
Source organism: Citrobacter sp. Cpo221 (assembly GCF_030332345.1). Classification (NCBI taxonomy): domain Bacteria; kingdom Pseudomonadati; phylum Pseudomonadota; class Gammaproteobacteria; order Enterobacterales; family Enterobacteriaceae; genus Citrobacter; species Citrobacter sp. Cpo221. The sequence continues at coordinate 319,988 of NZ_JAOWIA010000033.1, read as the reverse complement.
AAGTTAAGCGCCTGGTGTCGGGATAAATCCTCTGGCACCTGCGGCACCCCCTGCCTTTGCAGATAATCAGGTGAAGCACAGGTCACCATTTTGACCTCACCAAGCCGCCTGGAGATCAAGGTCGAATCTTGTAGCTCGCCAATACGGATCATGCAATCGATGCCTTCGGCAAGCATATCGATTCTACGGTCGGTGGAGGTGAGTACCATCTCGATGTCAGGATATCGCGACTGGAAATCTTTCAGCGCAGGAACTAACACGGAGTGCGCAAGCGACAGAGGAGCATTAACCCTGAGTTTTCCGCGTGGCGGGCGAGTAGGTGAAAAAGAAGCCATGATGTCATCAACATCGCTGAGCAGTATTTTTGTGCGTTGGTAAAAGGCATCACCTTCTTCTGTCAGACTCACTTTACGAGTCGTGCGGTTAAGCAACTTTGCCCCCAGATCGTCTTCAAGATGTTGGATAGCTTTGGTGACCGCAGGGCGGTGCAGGTGTAACACATCTGCGGCTCTGGCAAATCCACCTTGCTCAACAACCTGTACAAAAATGTTCATGTATTCAAACATACTGGAACGCATTGCTTATTCTCCCCCGGTATTCGACCATTGTTATTATGAAAGTAATAATCATGCCTGCATAGGTTGTCGAATGCTGCTCTACACTTAGGGTTTTAACTTTGGGGTTGCAGCATGATTAAGGTCTATGGGGTGCCGGGCTGGGGATCGGCCATCAGTGAAGTGATGCTCACACTGGCGGATATCCCTTACAGCTTTATTGATGTGGACGGTTTTGACTGCGATGGCCCTGCACGAGAGTTGCTTAAAACAATGAATCCACTGTGTCAGGTGCCCACGCTGGTACTGGAAAATGGCAGCGTGATGACGGAAACGGCGGCGATCGCGCTGATGATCCTCGATCGTCGCCCTGAACTTTCGCCACCCGTTGGGCACCCTGAGCGCCAGCAGTTTCAGCGTCTGCTGATATGGTTGGTCGCAAATGTCTATCCCACGTTTACCTATGCCGATTATCCTGGTCGATGGGTACCGGACGCCCCGGCTCAGTTGAAAAAGAACTGTATCGAGTACCGTAAATCCCTCTATATGTGGCTGAACAACCAGCTAAGCGCCGAGCCGTACGCATTTGGGGATCAGCTAACACTGCTGGACATTTACATTGCCGTTATGCGCACCTGGGGACCAGGGCATGACTGGTTTCAGGACAACACGCCGAATATTAGCGCCATCGCCGATGCGGTTTGTCAGCATCCGAGACTGCGTACTGTACTGAAAAGCAATAAGATTATTTGAATAAAAAAACGCTGTTCCGCAGGAGTGCAAATCCCGGAACAGCGGGCGAACTATCGCCATAAGTTTAAATTACGCGACAGAAGGGGTCAGCGTAATACGATCCAATGGACCCACGATAAACAGATAAGAAATCAGGCCAATCAGCCCCATCGAACCGACGTACAGAATGGCGTAATCAAAAGACTGGGTATTCGCCAGAATGACGCCGATTACCAGTGGCGTGATGATACTGGCCATATTGCCGCACATATTGAATACGCCGCCTGCAATGCCAAGCACTTCTTTTGGCGAGGTATCGCTGAGAACGCACCATCCCAGATTGCCAAAGCCTTTAGCGAAAAACGCCAGACTCATCGCCGCGATCACCACAAATTCTGACGAAGTGTAGTTGGCGATAACGATGACGCAGGAAAGTAACATCCCGCAGATAACCGGCAGCTTACGGGCAATCGTCAGACTGTAGCCGCGCTTTAATAGCCAGTCGGAGAAAACGCCGCCCAATAATCCACCGATAAAACCGGCGATGGCAGGGATGCTGGCAACAAACCCCACTTTGAGGATCGACATGCCTTTCGCCTGATACAGATAGGTAGGGAACCAGGTCAGGAAGAACCAGGTAATTGACGTTACGCAGAACTGTCCGATGTAAACGCCAATCATCATGCGGTTGACGCAGACGCTTTTAATTTGCGCAAAGGTAATCTTCTGTGGCTCTTTTTTATTACCCAGCGACGGTTCGCCACCGCCTTCCCGGATATAGTCAATTTCCTGCTGGTTCACTTTTGGATGGTGCATAGGATCTCTGACTTTGACCAACCAGAAGATGCCAAGAATAACGCCTATTGCCCCAATGTAATAAAACACAAAATGCCAGCTGAGATTATGCAAAATAATCGTCATTAACGGCGTAATGATCCCTAACGAGATATATTGCGCGGCCTGATAGACTGAGGTAACAAAGCCCCGTTCGTTATTAGGAAACCACTGCACGCTTAATCGACTGTTGGCCGGAAAGGCCGGAGCTTCAATCGCACCCATCAGTAATCGTAAGATAATCAATACGACAAGCGGGCTGGCGTACAGATAAATGGTGCCCTGAAACATAGTCACCAGCGACCAGCCAATCAGTGCGCAGCCGTATACCAGACGCGAGCCATAGCGATCCAGCAGCCAGCCGCCGGGTAGTTGCATAATGACATAAGAAATACCGAAGGCAGAAAAGGCCAGCCCCATAGCTTCAGGATCAAAACCTAATTCTTTGCTCATAATCGGCGCCACGACGGATAACGTCGCGCGATCGGCATAATTAAATACGGTCGCAAGAAACAGAAATATCAGAATGCCGTAACGCACTTTTGTGCGCTTTATTATTGTGTTCATCACCCACTCCTTTCATAAGGTTGAGAGCGTTTTTGTAGGGGAGGAGGGCGGGTATTGCTTACCCGCCAAATACATTAAGGTCGTTTGCCAAACTCGCAGGTTAATTGCGTCCAGCGGCGCGCCTGCTCGCTGATGCTGAAGCCCAGACCGTGACGATCGGAAACCCACATCCGGCCATCACGCAGCTCAAGTTGTTCATTAAATAACGGGTTCAGCCATTCGAAATGCTCCAGCCATGGTTCAAGTGGATAAGCGGCGGACAGATGCAGGTGAACTTCCATAGCGAAGTGTGGAGCCAGTTTGCGACCATGTTTAGCCGCCAGGTCCATAATTTTCAGGAACGGCGAAATTCCCCCCACACGCGGTGCATCGGGCTGCACAAAATCGCTGGCATTGCCGAGGATCAGCTGTTCATGTTCGCGGAAGCTGGTCAGCATTTCACCGGTGGCTATTGGGGTATCAAGCGCGGCGGCCAGTTGGGCGTGGCCTTCAACATCGTAGGCGTCCAGCGGCTCTTCAATCCAGATTAGATTGAACTGCTCCATTTTACGTCCCATACGGATGGCGGTTTCCCGATCCCATTGCTGATTGGCATCGACCATTAGCGGGAAGTCATCCCCCAGTGCTTCACGAACCGCGGTCAAGCGGCGAATATCCTCAGCGCAGTTTGGCTGACCAACCTTGAGTTTGATACCACCAATGCCATTTTCACGGGAAATAACCACGTTTTTTAGCACCTGATCCAGCGGCGTATGCAGGAATCCCCCGGAGGTGTTGTAGCACTGCACAGAGTCCCGATGCGCGCCAAGCAGTTTTGCCAGCGGCAATCCTGCACGCTTGGCTTTCATATCCCATAATGCGATATCAATAGGGGAGATGGCTTGTACCGCCATGCCGCTGCGCCCCACGGAAGCGCCAGCCCACAGCAGCTTGGTGTAGATCTTGTCGATATCGTTTGGATCTTCGCCTAACAGGTTATCGGCAATTTCTTTGGCATGCGCATAGATTCCCTGGCCGCCAGCCCGCTTGGAGTAACTAAATCCCACACCTTCAAACCCGTCGCGGCTGCGGATCTCGGCAATGATTATGGCGACTTCGGTTAGCGGTTTCTGGCGACCGGTGAGCACTTTGGCATCGCTCACGGGTGTTGCCAGCGGAAGGAAAGCCAGAGACAGTTTTACCCATTCAATACGGTCACCGGTTTCTGCTGCGGTTTTGGCGTTGGCCGATTTGGCATAGGTCACGGCATCGGAATTGGCACTTAAAGACATATTGTTCTCTCCTGGTGATAACAAATGATTGCGCTATCATTTTTAATGTTAGCGCAATCACTGTGCCAGCGAATTGACTGCGATTTGAACAATTGCTCACAAATACAGAGAGAAAAGGGTGGTAAATTATAAACGACGTCACATTCCAGTACTTTATGGAGAAATGCACAAACTGTTGTGATTGCGCTATCATTTTAATTAACGATAATTAACTAAGCTGCTGTTTTCTCAGCGTTATCGCCGAGAGTCGCTGGCAATAGCCCAAATCATGATGAATAATGCCAGCATAAATCAGCGATTTTTGACAAGGGCATCGACAGTGAAAAATCCCAAACCACCGCGCGCACCCACGCTGGAAGATGTTGCCCGTACCGCGGGATTGTCACCCATGACGGTGAGCAGGGCGTTGAATACCCCGCAGTTGGTGCGCCCGAAAACGGTGGAAAAAGTGATGCAGGCGGTGCGCGCCACCGGCTATATTCCCAACGCACTGGCCGGGGGACTGGCGTCACGTCGCAGCAAGCTTATCGCCGTGGTTATTCCGCAAATTAACAACAATATGTTTGTCGATACTATCCAGTCATTAAGTGATGAACTGGCAGAACGCGGATACCACATTTTGCTTTGCGTGTCGGGTTATACGCCGCAAACTGAGGCAGAGCTGGTGGCGACGCTGCTTTCTCGTCGCCCGGATGGCGTAGTACTTACCGGTATTCATCATACCGCCGAGCTGAAAAAGGTGATTCTTAATGCGGCCATCCCGGTCGTGGAAATCTGGGATTTAACCCCAACACCCATCGATATGCTGGTCGGCTTTTCGCATGAAAAGGTCGGGCAGGCGGTGGCAGACTATCTGTTGGAAAAAGGTTATCGACGTCCGGGGTTGTTATGGACAGCCGATCGTCGGGCAGGCCAGCGTAAACAAGGACTGTGCGATGCGTTGAGTCGTCATGGTATTGCGGCTGACACACAGGTGGATGTCCCGCTTCCGGCCTCTCTGGCATTGGGACGCGCAGGATTGACGCAGCTATTGGCGGATCGCGAGTTTGATGTCATTGTCTGTAGCTCAGATACGTTAGCTCAGGGGGCGATCATGGAAGCCGAGAGCCGCGGTATACGCGTGCCGCAAGAGTTAGCGGTAATCGGTTTTGGCGATCTGGATTTTGCTGCCAGCAACCGGCCCGCCATCACCACCGTCAGCGTCGACAGACGGGCCATCGGGCAACGTGCTGCCTCACTGCTTGCCGATCGTATCGAACAAATTCCGCGTGAAGACGATATTATTGATGTCGGTTTTCATCTGGTAGAACGAGAGTCCGCATAAGTTACCTGCAACCCAAAACAATAAGGAATCTGCTATGCCGCACGTTGATATTAAATGTTTTCCTCGCTCTCTTACCGACGAACAAAAAACCGCCCTGGCGGCGGATATTTCCGAGGTTATTATTCGCCATTTGCAAAGCAAAGACAGTTCAGTCAGCGTGGCGCTCAATGAAGTTGAGCCAGAGGCGTGGCAGGGCGTGTGGGATGCGGAAATTGCGCCGCAGATGGCAAGGTTGATTAAAAAACCTGGCTACAGCATGTAAGAAAAAACGGGCGGATTTCCGCCCGTTTTCGTTGTGCTTATGGTGTAACGATGTTGAACCAGAATTCGAATTTATCCATATAGCCGAGCATGGCATCAAGCTTGGCGCCGTCACCGGTAATCTTCACATCACCACTGTCTTGTGCCTGTTTCAGCGTCACTTCTTTGAGGATGATTTTGTTCAGCGTATCGCGATTAAGCGTGACAGTGGCGTCGGCATCTTTCGCTTCGGCATTGGCGGTATGGTTCAGGACGCCATTCTCCAGTTCAAGCTTATATTTACCGCCATCACTGCCAAGATCGATGTTAAATACAGACTTCGCATCACCTGCTTTTTGTCCGTTAATATGCACCGCCAGATAATCGAAGAACATTTCCGGCGTCATGGCGCGAACGGTATCCGGGCTGGCGGTATTCGGGGTTGGGCCTTTGACTACGCCGTTTCGCAGCTCTTGCGCCCCGGTCAGATAGAAGTTACGCCACGGGCCGGATTCAGCCTGATAACCCAGTTGCTCCAGCGCATCCGCTTCCAGATTACGCGCGGCCTGGTTATTTGGATCGGCAAATACCACTTTGCTCACCACCTGAGCCACCCAGCGATAGTTACCCTGGTCATAGTCGGTTTTGGCTTTCTGCAAAATGGCGTCAGCGCCGCCCATGTAGTCGACAAATTTCTTCGCAGACTCTTCCGGCGGCAGCTCATCCAGCGTTGCCGGGTTGCCGTCAAACCAGCCGAGGTAGAGCACATAGGTCGCTTTTACGTCATGGCTCACGGAACCATAGTAACCGCGGTTAGCCCAGGTATGGGCCAGTGAGTTCGGCAGCTTAAAGTTGGCGGCGATTTCATCGCGGGTCAGACCTTCGTTAGCCATGCGTAACGTCTGGTCGTTGATGTAACGATACAGATCGCGCTGGCTTTTCAGCAGGCTGACCACCTTGTCATTACCCCAGGTTGGCCAGTGGTGCTGCGCCATCAGCACTTCGGCTTTATCACCCCAGCGCACAATCGCTTCGTTGATGTATTTGGACCACGGCAGCGGCTCACGAATTTTGGCCCCGCGCAGGGAGTAGGTGTTGTGCAGGGTGTGGGTGACATCTTCAGCGGATTCAATCAGTTTCTTCTCTTCGATGTACCACAGCATTTCCGACGGTGCTTCGGAACCCGGGGCCAGCATGAAGTCATAGGTCAGGCCGTCGATGACCTCTTTTTGTCCATCTTTCTCTATGATATTTGTTGGCGCAATCAGGGTAACGGTTCCCGCTGAGGTCGTGGTTCCCAGCCCCGCGCCGACCTGGCCTTTGGCATCAGGTTTTAGCAGGTTGCCGTACATGTAGCTCGCGCGGCGGCTCATGACGTTACCGGCCATGATATTCTCAGCGACCGCGGCTTCCATAAAGCCGGCTGGTGCATAAACTTTCACTTTGCCCGCTTTAACGTCGGCTTCATCAACAACGCCGCGAACGCCGCCGTAATGGTCAACGTGGCTGTGGGTATAAATTACCGCGACAACCGGTTTTTGACCGCGGTTTTTAAAGTAAAGATCCATCCCGACTTTGGCCGTTTCTGCCGAGACAAGCGGGTCAACGACGGTGATGCCTTCTTTACCTTCAATAATGGTCATGTTTGACAGATCGAGGTTACGAATCTGGTAAACGCCATCCGTTACTTCAAACAGCCCGCTGATATTGATCAACTGAGACTGACGCCACAGGCTCGGGTTTACCGTATCCGGGGCTTTATCGCCTTCTTTGATGAACGCGTACTGCTGCGGATTCCAGATAACATTTCCCTGCTCGCCCTTGATCACGTCCTGCGGGAGTGGGGCGATAAAGCCTTTGTGGGCGTCGGTAAAGTCGGTGTTATCGGAGAAGGGCAGTTGATTGTAAAGCGCGTTGTTGGCTTGTTGCGTGGCGGCTGTAGCGTCTTTGGGGGCTTCAGCGGCCATAAGGGGAACAGAAAACGATGTGAGTAACCCAGCAAGTATAAAACTTTGTGCGATTCTATTAAGTTGCATCGTAAAACCTCTCTGACACTTCAAAAGTACAGTTGGGGATGCTGCTTTGACGGATAGCGTTTTGATTAGGTATTTGAGTTAGTGCAAGATTAACTATAATTCACATGAATGATTAGGCAAGGAAGGCAGAGTAATTTATCTAACTGGTTTTTCAGAGGTTTTAAGAAAACAGTTGCGGATGACAGAGCAGAACTGCCATCCGTTAGCATACTATCATTCACCTGCGATAATACGTTTCCCGCTGGAGATAAACGTTCCGGCCCCAAGGTGATGCAGAGTATTGAGCTTGCCATCATCAAACTGCCAGCGTCCTTCCACGAAGGCTCGCTCATCAGCGGCAGCGGAGACCACTTCCCCAAACAGAGTGTCATATTTTTCCTGTGCCGCCGTGGCTGGCAACAGGCGACACTCCATCCAGGCCAGACATTTCGCTTCTATCAGCGGTAAACCTAGCACGGGTCCTTGCACCACGGGAATGCCGTAACAGTTGAATTTATCTTCCACGCGACCGGAAACGCTGCCTACGGCCCAGGTCCAGTTGACGGCGGCGATACCCGGAATAACGATGCCGAATTTACCGCTACGTTCAATGAGATCCCGCGACCAGGCGGTCTTATCAACAACAATTGCTACCCGCGGCGGCTCAAATTCCACGGGCATTGACCATGCCGCAGCCATCACATTTCGCCGCTCGGTATGCTCATCCCGGCTGGTTATCAATATCGTTGGGCCATGATTGAGTAGCCGGCTGGCATGTTTTAATTCGATCGGACGAAAATGGCTCATGGATGCTCCTTGGCTGAGAGATAACACACCACAATAAACATAGATATTAACGGTATTAGCGATTTTGTCGCCTCACAGGAATTAACAACGCACAAAATCGACAGCGTAAAACGAAAAATACGTTATAAGTACTGCATTAATCGAACAGGAACTCCGTATGACGCCTTTTTTAACCGCTTACTTTGTCCGTATTGGCTGGTCAGATTCGGCCAACGTCAACATTGAAACCTTGCAAGCGCTGCATTTACTGCATAACGCCGCGATTCCCTTTGAAAACCTGGACGTATTACTGCCAAGAGAGATGCAGCTTGACGATTTGTCGCTGGAAGAGAAGCTGGTAACGGCGCGTCGTGGCGGTTATTGCTTTGAACAGAACGGCGTGTTTGAACGCGCGCTACGCGAAATCGGTTTTAACGTACGTAGCCTTCTCGGTCGCGTGGTACTGGCAAATCCGTCAAGCCTGCCGCCGCGCACGCATCGTTTGTTGCTGATTGAATTACAGGGTGAACAGTGGATTGCCGACGTTGGTTTCGGCGGGCAAACGCTGACAGCACCAATTCGTCTGCAGGCCAACACTGAGCAGAAGACGCCACACGGCGAATATCGGCTGATTCAGGAAGGTGAAGATTGGATCCTCCAGTTCCGTCATCACGAACACTGGCAGTCAATGTACCGTTTCGATCTGGTCGTGCAGCATCAGAGCGATTATCTGATGGGCAACTTCTGGTCCGCACACTGGCCGCAATCACATTTTCGCCATCATCTGCTGATGTGCCGTCATCTGCCCGACGGCGGGAAATTAACGTTAACCAATTTTCACTTTACCCATTATCAGGATGGACATGCGGTAGAGCAGATTAATTTGCCTGACGTCGCCAGTTTGTATGCGTTGTTGCAAGAACGATTTGGACTGGGTGTGGATGACGTGAAGCATGGGTTTACCGAAGATGAGTTAGCGACGGTAATGGCGGCGTTTGATACGCATCCGGAGGCGGGGAAATAGGGGCATCGGAAGTCATGCCGGATGCGGCGTCATCGCCTTATCCGGCTTTCGGGAACAATTAAAAATCTATCGCCCATTCTGCGTGAAACAGGATCACCGCCGAACCGGTAATGGTGACTTTTTTCGGCTGGTTTTCACGGATAGTCACCGTCACATCAACAATCCCGTCGCGCCCGAGCGCACGGCCCTGATGCCCCTGAACACGTAACGTTTTCCCATCATGCGCCATCAGCCCATGGTGGACCAACCATGCGCCCATTGGACCGTTGGCATTGCCGGTAACCGGGTCTTCCACAATACCAATAGCAGGTGAAAACATGCGGCCATCAGTGGCGTTTTCGCCCTCGCGGATTTGAAAAGGGAAGAAACCGTTACAGCCAATTTGTTGGCTGATGGCGGTCAAAGCCGGTAAATCAGGGGAAAGGGCGTCGAGATCCACCTCGGGTTTCAGTGGAATCATCACTTTCGAATGCCCGGTCGTGGCAACCTGAATGGGTAAGCCTGCCAGCATATCGTCTTCGCTCAGGTGCAGCGCATCGAGAATCGCAGTACGAACAGCGCCCTCCAGCGGAGGTTCAAAACCCGGTTCACCTTGCTCAAGGCTAATGCGATAGTCGTTCCCGGTAGCGTCAATATCCACGCGATGACGTCCGGCCAGCGAGGTTTGCCAGACCGTGCAGTTACCCAGACTCAGCACCCTGGCCCGCACGTAATGCGCGGCGACGGTAGCATGCCCACAGATAGGAACTTCGACCGTCGGGGTGAAATAGCGGATGCGAACATCGCTGTCGTCACTGGTCAGCAGAAATGCGGTTTCTGAATGACGCAGCTCGCGAGCGATGAGCTGCATCTGCGCGTCGCTCAGTCCATCAGCATGTAAAACCACACCTGCTGAGTTGCCGCGAAAAGGGACCGGGGTAAAGGCATCGACGTGGTAAACCTGTGGTTTCATTAGCGTTCTCCCTGAAATGGAGAAGCATCATAACGCACAAAAAGCGGGATAGCGATGCAGGCCCGGTAAGCGCAAGCGCTACCGGGCATCAGAGTTCAATTATCGGCGGGAACGCACTATTTGGTAGCGACGGGTAAAGTACTCAAACGGCGCACTCCAGACGTGGACCAGGCGAGTGAACGGGAACAGCAGGAAGATAGTCATCCCAAGAACCAGATGCAAACGGAAAATCAACGCCACACCATCCAGATGCGCAGATGCGCCGCCCTGGAAAGTCACCACTGACTGCGCCCAACCGACCAGTTTCAGCATTTCACTGCCGTCTGGATGTTGCGCAGAGAACGGGATGGTGGTTAAGCCGAGGATACACTGAATCAACAGAACGCAGAGGATCAGAATATCGGCGGTGGAAGATGTCGCACGAATACGCGGGTTGGTCAGACGGCGCACCAGCAAACCTGCGCCACCAACCAGCGTCAGTACGCCACAAAGCCCACCGGCAATCATTGCCATCTGTTGCTTTACCGCAATCGGCAGGAACCAGGCATACATCCAGTGCGGCGTTAGCATGCCGAACAGGTGACCGAAAAAGATCCCCAGAATGCCGATGTGGAACAGGTTTGACCACAGCACCATGCCGCGTTTGTCCAGCATCTGGCTGGAAGAGGCGCGCCAGGTATATTGCCCGTAGTCATAGCGTAGCCAACTGCCGAGGATAAATACCGTACCGCACAGGTACGGGTAGATGTCGTAAAAAAAGACGTTCAGGTACTGTATCATTTCGGGCCTCCCGCGCTGACGTCGACATACTGCGGCGCCACGTCCTGGCTAAAGCGTCGTTGATAGTTTTGTAACGGTGAACTGTCGCAGGCGGTGGCGTTATCCTCGATAAACTTCACCTGTTCCTCTTCCCACACCGCATCCAGCGCCTGACGGGTATCATCGCGGGTTTCAGCACCAACCTGTTTAGTGACACTGTCACTTGAAAGAGGGCTTCCGGCAAGCAGCAGTAGGGCGTCAAACAGTTGATACCACGGCGTATCGCGCTGTTTTAAGCGTCCGCCAAGCAGCGCAAGAATCGGTGCAACGTTTTGCAGTCCTTCTTTGGCCTGGGCCTCCGGCAACACGCTCAAATACTCCAGATACAACGGCAGATGATCCGGCAGTTCGCGGCAGTCGAGCTGTAGCCCGACCTTTTCGTACTGCGCCAACAAATCCACCATCGCCTGACCCCGGTCACGGGACTCGGCGTGGACGTGCTCAAACAACAGCAGAGAGGTGGCCCGGCCCCGGTCAAAGATTTCGCACCATTCCGCTTGTTTATCCAGCAGTGGCGCATTGAGCAATCCCTGGCTAAATTCGGTAAGCATGGGGGCATCGCTGGCCACAAGCGCCAGCGCGTCGTCTTTACACTCCCACAGCAGCTCGTCGGGATATTCCATCAGCAGGCCGATAACCTTCAGGATTTGCATTATTCACCCTCCGCTTTATCGCGCACTTCGGTGATGTCGATCGCATCAATACGGCTACTGTTAAACAGGTTGAATTTGGTATCTGAGCCATGGCAGCCGTCACCGAAGGTAAATCCGCAGCCGTTTTTCTCCGGGAAGGCATCGCGCGCCATTTCACGGTGGCTGGTCGGGATCACAAAGCGGTCCTCATAGTTGGCGATGGCCAGATAGCGATACATCTCCTCAACCTGCTCAACGGTCAAACCCACTTCCTCAATCGCGCGGGTGTCCGTCACACCTTCCACTGTTTGCGCACGCATATAGTGACGCATGGCCATCATACGTTTCAGCGCGCGCAGCACCGGACCGGTATCACCCGCACTGAGCATGTTAGCTAGGTACTGAACCGGAATTCGCAGCGACTCAACCGCCGGCAAAACGTTACCATTGTGCGGCAGTCCGCCCGCGTCGGCGACCGACTGAATCGGTGACAATGGCGGTACATACCAGACCATCGGCAGGGTGCGATATTCCGGGTGCAGCGGCAGCGCCAGTTTCCAGTCCATCGCCATTTTGTAGACTGGCGAACGTTGGGCCGCTTCGATGACGTTATGCGGAATACCTTGTTTTAACGCCTCTTCAATGACCGCCGGATCGTGCGGATTGAGGAACACATCGCACTGACGCTCATAGAGATTGGTCTCATGCTCGGTGCTGGCCGCTTCTTCGATGCGGTCGGCGTCGTAGAGCAATACGCCGAGATAACGGATACGCCCAACGCAGGTTTCCGAACATACCGTCGGCTGGCCGGACTCAATACGCGGGTAGCAGAAAATGCACTTCTCAGACTTACCGCTTTTCCAGTTAAAGTAGATTTTTTTGTACGGACAGCCGCTGATGCACAAGCGCCAACCGCGACATTTGTCCTGGTCGATCAGCACAATGCCGTCTTCTTCACGTTTATAGATAGCACCGCTTGGGCAGGTGGCGACACAGCTTGGGTTCAGGCAGTGCTCGCACAGGCGCGGTAAATACATCATGAAGGTGTTTTCGAACTGGCCGTACATCTCCTTTTGCATCTTTTCGAAGTTACGGTCGCGGGCACGCTTTGAGAATTCGCCGCCAAGTAACTCTTCCCAGTTTGGACCCCAGATAATCTTGTCCATCCGCTTACCATCGATCAGCGAACGCGGACGTGCGGTGGGCTGATTCTTACTTTCCGGCGCGCTATGCAGATGCTGATAATCGTAGGTAAACGGTTCGTAGTAATCATCGATTTGCGGGATCACCGGGTTGGCGAAAATTTTGGTGATGACGCCCATCTTACCGCCCAGACGCGGTCTTATCTTACCGTTGACATCGCGAACCCAGCCGCCTTGCCACTCTTCCTGATCTTCCCAGTTTTTTGGATACCCAATCCCCGGTTTAGTCTCGACGTTGTTAAACCACGCATATTCCATCCCTTCACGCCCGGTCCAGACGTTTTTACAGGTGACGGAGCAGGTGTGGCAGCCGATGCACTTATCCAGATTAAGAACCATGCCTACCTGTGAGCGTATTTTCATTTTTTCGCCTCCTGTACCTGATCGCGACCTTCATCATCCAGCCAGTTAATATTTTTCATTTTTCTAATCATGATGAACTCATCGCGGTTAGAGCCGACCGTACCGTAATAGTTGAAGCTGTATGCCAACTGCGCATAGCCACCGATCATGTGCGTGGGTTTCGGGCAGACGCGGGTAACCGAGTTATGGATCCCGCCACGCATCCCGGTGACTTCAGAGCCAGGGATATTCATGATTCGCTCCTGAGCGTGATACATCATGGTCATTCCCGGCGGCACACGTTGACTCACCACTGCACGTGCGGTGAGCGCACCGTTGGCGTTGAAAGCTTCAATCCAGTCGTTATCCTCAATGCCCAGCTCTTTGGCATCGGTCTCGCTGATCCAGACAATCGGTCCGCCGCGCGACAGCGTCAGCATCAGCAGGTTTTCGCTATAGGTAGAGTGGATCCCCCATTTCTGGTGCGGCGTCAGGAAGTTGAGCGCTTTTTCCGGGAAGCCGTTAGGCGGAACCTCGCGCATTTCACTGACGCTGCGGGTATCGATAGGCGGACGATACGCCACCAGACTTTCACCGAACGCTCGCATCCACGCGTGATCCTGGTACAGCTGCTGGCGACCGGACAGGGTACGCCATGGGATCAGCTCGTGGACGTTGGTATAGCCTGCGTTATAGGAAACATGTTCACTTTCCAGCCCGGACCAGGTAGGACTGGAGATGATTTTGCGTGGTTGCGCCTGGATATCGCGAAAGCGGATCTTCTCGTCTTCCTTGTTCAACGCCAGATGCGTATGGTCGCGTCCGGTCATCGCCCCCAGCGCTTCCCAGGCTTTCACCGCCACCTGACCGTTTGTTTCCGGTGCCAGGGCGAGGATCACCTCAGAGGCATCCAGCGCGGTGTCAATCAGCGGGCGTCCTTTTGCCGGGCCTTCGCGTTTGGTGTAGTTCAGCTTGCCGAGGAAATCGACTTCCGCCTGGGTATTCCACGCAATGCCTTTCCCACCGTTACCAAGCTTGTCCATGAGCGGACCGAGTGAAGTAAAGCGTTCGTAGGTGGCGGGGTAGTCACGCTCCACAACGGCGATATTCGGTGCCGTTTTCCCCGGCAGGAGATCGCATTCGCCTTTGCGCCAGTCCAGAATGTCAAACGGCTGTGCCAGCTCTGCCGGAGAGTCGTGTTGCAGCGGTTGCAACACCACATCCGTTTCTTGTCCAAGGTGTCCGACGCAAACCTCAGAGAATACTTTGGCGATGCCTTTGTATATTTCCCAGTCGCTCTTCGATTCCCATGCCGGATCGACCGCCGCGGACAACGGGTGAATAAACGGATGCATATCCGAGGTGTTCATATCGTCTTTTTCATACCAGGTCGCGGTTGGCAAAACGATATCGGAGAACAAACAGGTGCTGGACATACGGAAATCGAGGGTAACCAGCAGATCGAGCTTGCCCTCTATCGCCGCGGACTGCCATTCAACTTCTTCAGGTTTAATCCCCTCACTTGAACCGAGCGCTTCCCCCTGGATCCCGCTTTCGGTACCCAGTAAATACTTGAGCATGTATTCATGCCCTTTACCGGAGGAACCGAGCAGGTTAGAGCGCCAGACGAAGAGGTTGCGCGGATGGTTTATGCCGTTATCCGGCTGCTCGCAGGCAAAACGAATATCACCCGATTTCAGCGCTTGGGCAGTGTATTGCGCAGGAGATAACCCAGCCTGTTCCGCCTTCGCTTTGACGGTCAATGGGTTAAGGTTAAGCTGCGGCGCAGACGGCAGCCAGCCCATTCGTTCAGCACGTACGTTAAAGTCAATCAAATGTCCGCTAAACTTCGACGCATCGGCCAGCGGAGAGAGGAGTTCCTGCGCGGTGAGCTTTTCATAACGCCACTGACTGGAGTGGTTGTAGAAAAACGAGGTGCTGTTCATCTGACGCGGCGGACGGTTCCAGTCCAGCGCAAAGGCCAGCGGCAACCAACCGGTTTGCGGACGCAGTTTCTCCTGACCCACATAGTGCGCCCAGCCGCCGCCGCTTTGTCCCACGCAACCACAGAACACCAGGATGTTAATCATGCCACGGTAGTTCATATCCATGTGATACCAGTGGTTAACGCCAGCCCCGAGAATGATCATCGAACGGCCATGTGTCTTGTGTGCCGTATCGGCAAACTCACGGGCGATCTGTTCGATATGACGGCGTGGCACACCGGTAATTTGCTCGCCCCAGGCCGGGGTGTAGGCTTTCACTTCGCTGTAATCTTGTGCGCTATGAACGTCATCCAGACCACGGTCGAGGCCATAATTCGCCAGCACCAGATCATAGACGCTCACTACCGGGCAACGGCTACCGTCAGCGAGGGTAAGATGTTTTACCGGCAGTTGACGGATCAGCACCGGTTCTTGTTTTACACTGCGAAAATGTGGGTTTTCGTTGCCGCCAAAATAGGGGAATGCGACGCCGGTCACTTCATCATGCAGACCGAGCAGCGAAAGAGAAAGTTCAGTTTCAGCGCCAGCCGCCAGTGGTTCCAGGTTCCATTTGCCTTTCTCCCCCCAGCGAAAACCGATAGATCCGTTCGGGACAACCAGTTCACCTGCGCTGTTAAAGGCTATCGTTTTCCACTCCGGATTGTTGCTTTCGCCCAGACCATCGACAAGGTCTGAAGCACGCATCATGCGTCCAGGCACGTAGCTGCCATCTTCCCGGGCATCCAGTAAAACCAGCATCGGCATGTCGGTATAGCGACGGCAGTAATTGAGGAAATAATCGCTGGGGTTGTCGAGGTGGAACTCTTTCAGGATGACGTGGCCCATGGCCATTGCCAGCGCGCTGTCGGTCCCTTGTTTAGGTGCCAGCCACTGGTCGCACAGTTTGGCGACTTCCGAGTAGTCCGGCGTAATGGCAATCGTCTTGGTGCCTTTGTAGCGTACTTCTGTGAAAAAGTGCGCATCCGGGGTACGGGTCTGCGGCACATTAGAGCCCCAGGCGATGATATAGCTGGAGTTATACCAGTCGGCGGATTCAGGAACGTCGGTCTGCTCGCCCCAGGTCATCGGTGACGCGGGCGGTAAGTCGCAGTACCAGTCATAGAAGCTCAGACAGGTTCCGCCGATTAGCGAGAGATAGCGTGTGCCGGCGGCATAGGAAACCATCGACATCGCAGGGATCGGGGAGAAGCCGACCACGCGATCCGGGCCGTAGGTTTTCACCGTCCAGACGTTGGCGGCAGCAATCAGCTGATTAAGCTCTTTCCAGTTAGAACGGATAAACCCACCGCGCCCGCGTACCTGCTTGTAGCTCTGGCATTTTTGCGGGTCGTTCATAA
Source organism: Citrobacter sp. Cpo221 (assembly GCF_030332345.1). Taxonomy (NCBI): domain Bacteria; kingdom Pseudomonadati; phylum Pseudomonadota; class Gammaproteobacteria; order Enterobacterales; family Enterobacteriaceae; genus Citrobacter; species Citrobacter sp. Cpo221. Next base: position 303,351 of record NZ_JAOWIA010000033.1, on the reverse strand, counting down.
TGGATTCCCAGGCCAGCACCGGATCGGGCTGGCGGGAGAGGGCGTCGCGCCACAATTCGATTAAGCGTTTACGCACCAGCGGATATTTCAGGCGGTTCGCGCTATAGAGATACCACGAGTAACTGGCGCCGCGTGGACAGCCACGGGGCTCATGATTTGGCAGGTCAGGACGGGTACGCGGGTAGTCGGTTTGCTGCGTTTCCCAGGTCACCAGCCCGTTTTTAACGTAGATCTTCCAGCTGCATGAGCCGGTACAGTTAACGCCGTGGGTAGAACGCACAATTTTGTCGAACTGCCAGCGCTGACGATAGCTGTCTTCCCAGTCCCGGTTGGTGTGCATTACTTGCCCATGCCCCTCGGCAAACGTATCGCCCTTTTGTTTAAAGTAGCGAAAGCGGTCTAACAGTTTACTCATGACATAACTCCTGCTTCGATAATATTGCCGACGGTGAATCGAACGCCAGGCCTGATCCGGCCTACCTGAATGTCCGATCCTGCGGTATCCATTTTGTTATTTTTTTTGTGATTTACGGCCATAGACCAACCAGGTCACCAGCACGCAGACGATGTAAAACACGAGGAATATTTTCATGGCACCCACCGGAGAGCCGGTCAACGCCAGCGATGAGCCAAACGCTTTAGGAATGAAAAAGCCCCCCACAGCGCCAATGGCGGAGATAAATCCCAGTGCGGCTGCAGTATCGGTTACCGCTTCCCGCTGAGCTTGCTCTTCGGTACCACCGCGCAGCTTCACCCGATAAATTGTGATTTTGCGAAAGATCACCGCAATCATCTGGAAGGTTGAACCGCTACCCAGACCCGCGGTCAGGAACAAGCCCATAAACACCAAGTAAAACGCGATAAAGCTACCTTCGCCCGAGCCGGGCAAAGTGAGAAACAGCAGGGCGCTGAACAGTGCCATAAAGATGAAGTTAATTAAGGTGACACGTACACCACCAAACTTGTCAGAGATAACACCGCCCGCCGATCGTGCAAGCGCGCCGATGAAGGGGCCGAAGAACGCCAGTTGCAGGATATTCACGTCGGGGAACTGGGTTTTCGCCAGCATGGCAAAGCCTGCCGAAAAACCGATAAATGAACCGAAGGTGGCGAGATACAGCAGACTTAATAACCACAGATGAAAACGCTTGAGGACCGGTAACTGGGAGGCAATTGAGGCCTTCGAGCTGGCAATGTCGTTCATTCCCATGCCCGCTGCCACGGTGGCTATCAGCAGTAACGGCACCCAAATCCATGCGGCATTGGCCAGCGACAATAACGAGCCATCAGCTTGTGGTACGCCCTGTACGCCCAAAAAGGTAAATATGGGCAGAAAGATCACCAGTGGCGCGATCAACTGCATCACGCTGACGCCGAGGTTGCCGAGACCACCGTTAACGCCTAATGCGCTACCTTGCTTCGCTTTGGGGAAGAAAAAGCTGATATTGCCCATGCTGGAGGCAAAGTTAGCGCCAGCAAAACCACACATCAGCGCAATGATAATAAATACACCGAACGGAGTAGTGGTATTTTGCACGGCAAATCCGAGCCAGACACAGGGAATAACCAGAATAATCGTACTAAAAATGGTCCAACGACGCCCACCAAATATAGGTACCATAAAGGAGTAGGGAACGCGCAATATTGCACCAGAAAGAGAAGGCAGTGCCGTTAATAAAAACAGTTGGTCGGTGGTGAAATTAAAGCCAATTTTATTCAGATTTACGGCAACGGCGCTGAACAACATCCAGACGCAGAACGCAAGCAGCAGGCAACTTACTGATATCCAGAGATTTCTGCGCGCAATGTGCTTGCCTTTATTTTCCCAAAAGCCGGGGTTCTCTGGTTTCCAGTCCGTTAAAAGATAACGATTATTTTTCTCATTTGATGATGACATATTATTCTCCATGCACATGCCGTTCATGAAAAAGAAATAAACGCATGCAGCGCCGCGCGGCTTCTTTTTAGAAACTATTGAAAAGTTTTAGGAATATTGACTGAAAGAATAGATAAAAAAGTGCAATAACGCGGCGTGATAGGAGAATTACACGTTGCTTAAGTGTTACTAATTGTAAACATAAAAGATGTATTGTTAATTCATCTATTACATCAAATAAATAACTCCTGCGTAATCATACGATCAAGATGACGATCGAATGCAGGATCGGCCATTTCCTCAATACCTAATATGTACATACCATCCAGGCCGCAGACTAATGCGATTAAACGCCATGCGACGTCGGCGGCATCAGGCGTGGATGAGAACTCACCGGCTTTCTGTCCTTGGGTAATAATGTTGGCGGTTTCTTCGTGCCACATTCGCATGGTCAACAGGTAGGCGCTTTTAATTTCCGGATCTTTACCCGCAACAACCTGTGCTTCACGCCATAGCTTAATATAGGGTTCCAGACCACCATCTTCACTGCCTAGCATCGCATGCAGCCGCTCACGGAAGCTGGCGTCTTCGCTGACCAGTTCGGCATCAAGTAGGGTGCGGATAAGGCGCACAAATGCCTGGGATTTGAGCTCACTGGCAGAGGCGAAATGGTGATGTAGCTGGCCCGTCGCGACGTGAGCTTCGGCAGCAATGCGTCGAACCGTCATGGCGGAAAATCCTTCTTCAAGTGCGACACGCATTGCCGCTTGCAGAATCACTTCCCGACGTTCATCCCGATTTAGATAGCTCATCATTCCTCCTGTATCCGTATAGATCGCAGTCTAACAAAAAGTTGGACATATGTTCAATTTTCCGTAGGATCGCTAAAGCTGGACATGTGTCCAGTTTTGGTTTCGTTAGGGAGTTTTATGTTTCGTCAGTGGTTAACGTTAGTCATTATTGTGCTGGTCTACATCCCTGTTGCGATTGATGCAACGGTGCTGCACGTTGCCGCGCCCACGCTGAGTATGACGCTGGGTGCCAGTGGTAACGAGCTGCTGTGGATCATTGATATTTATTCCCTGGTAATGGCCGGTATGGTATTGCCAATGGGCGCGCTGGGGGATCGCATCGGCTTTAAACGTCTGCTGCTGTTAGGTGGTGGATTATTTGGTCTCGCATCGCTGGCGGCCGCTTTTGCTCATAGCGCAAGCTGGCTGATTGCCACCCGGGCGGTATTGGCGATTGGCGCGGCGATGATTGTTCCGGCAACGCTGGCGGGTATTCGCGCCACGTTCTCTGAGCAACGGCATCGAAATATGGCGCTCGGCGTCTGGGCAGCGGTCGGTTCCGGCGGTGCGGCGTTTGGCCCACTGGTTGGCGGGATGCTGCTGGAGCACTTCTACTGGGGGTCCGTATTCTTAATTAATGTACCAATTGTCCTGGTGGTAATGGCCTTAACCGCACGCTTAGTGCCACGCCAGGCCGGACGTCGCGATCAATCGTTAAATTTTGGTCATGCGATCATGCTGATTGTTGCCATTCTGCTGTTGGTTTACAGCGCCAAAACCGCGCTGAAAGGGCATACGGCGACCGTTGCCATCGCCCTGACGCTGTTAACCGGCGCTTTACTGTTGTGGCAGTTTGTCCGTATCCAGCTTGCGGCAGCCCGCCCGATGATTGATATGCGTCTGTTCACGCACCGCATTATCTTAAGTGGCGTAGTGATGGCGATGACCGCGATGATAACGCTGGTGGGTTTTGAGTTGCTGATGGCACAGGAACTACAGTTTGTTCACGGTTTAACACCGTATCAGGCAGGGTTGTTCATGCTGCCGGTGATGCTGGCCAGTGGTTTCAGCGGACCGATTGCCGGTATGCTGGTTTCACGCCTGGGATTACGTTGTGTGGCAACGGCGGGCATGGCGCTGAGCGCCGTTAGTTTTTACGGCCTGGCGATGACGGATTTCAGTAGCCAACAGGTACAAGCCTGGATTTTGATGGCTTTGCTTGGTTTTAGCGCCGCCAGTGCGCTCCTGGCTTCAACAGCGGCTATCATGGCAGCAGCGCCGGCGGAAAAAGCCGCGGCCGCTGGCGCCATCGAGACAATGGCTTATGAACTGGGGGCAGGACTTGGGATCGCTATCTTTGGCTTACTGCTGAGCCGTAGCTTTTCTACATCGATTCTGCCGCCAGCCGGACTTAATGCGCAGGAAATGGAACGTGCCTCATCGTCAATGGGGGAGGCGGTACAACTGGCGCACTCGCTCCCGCCGTCACTGAGTGAAGCATTGCTGACGGCTGCCAGAGAAGCGTTCACCTGGTCACATAGCGTGGCATTAAGCAGCGCCGGCAGCATGCTTATCGTATTAGCGATAGGAATGTGGTTCAGTCTGGCAAAGGTACAACGTTAATAACTAGTGAGCTAAATGACAGGGGTAATCCATCTCTTCGACTTCTTTCCCACTCAGTCGAGCGTATTGCCCCGTCAGTCTCCAGAACGCAGGCTGTGTTTCCGTATAGATTTCTGCCGCTAATATCAGGCGGCGGCGATCTACCTCATTAAGTTCCAGAAGTGTCCACGGAATAAAGTAGCGATCGCTGTCCGTCAAAGTAAACCACAGTGGGCATCCGCAGCCGGAACAGAAGAACCGTTCACCACGATTTGAAGAAGGGAAGTGCGAAGGTTCTGCCGATTCTGGCGACATCAGCGGGTGAGCGCTGGCTTCCAGATACATGGCGATGCCGCCTGACCATTTCTGACACAGCGTACAGTGGCAGGCATAGACATCCAGCATTTCGACGTCAACGGTAAAATGACTCTGTCCGCAAAGACAACGACCAGTGAATGTCTGCACGGCATACTCCTTATGACCGAGTCTACATTAAGAGAAAAAGCCAGCCCTGGAAGGACTGGCTTTGTATTCAGACTACAACAAAATTAGAACTGGTAGTTCAGACCAACAGCTACGATGTTGTCAGTGCTGATCTGCGCAACATTTTTAGTGAAGTTAGTGTCATCCAGCAGGTTGATTTTGTAATCAACGAAGGTAGACATGTTTTTGTTGAAGTAGTAGGTAGCACCCAAGTCTACGTATTCAACCAGATCCTGGTCGCCGTATGCACCCAGATCTTTACCTTTGGATTTCAGGTAAGCGATGGACGGACGCAGGCCGAAGTCGAACTGGTACTGTGCAACAGCTTCAAAGTTCTGAGTTTTGTTAGCAATACCGTCGATTTTACCGAATGTGGTCATATTGCGGGTTTCGGAGTAGGTGGTCGCCAGGTAGATGTTGTTCGCATCATACTTCAGACCAGCAGCCCACACTTCCGCATTCTGACCTGAAGCGTAAAGACCGTTGGTGCCGTTGCGCACCTGACGATCGGTACGGTCAGATTTCGCATAGGTAGCACCAACGCCGAAACCTTCGTATTCATAGGTAGTAGACAGACCGAAGCCATCACCGTTCGCTTCAACTTCATCGGTACGATCGTTTTTGCCCTGGTACTGAGCGGCAAAGTTCAGACCTTCAACCAGACCGAAGAAGTCGGTGTTACGATAGGTTGCAACGCCGGTAGCACGCTGGGTCATGAATACGTCGGTCTGGGTCCAGGTATCACCACCGAACTCAGGCAGGACGTCGGTCCATGCGCCGATGTCGTAAGCTACGCCGTAGTTACGACCGTAGTCGAAAGAACCGTATTCAGCGAATTTCAGGCCAGCGAATGCCAGACGGGTTTTGTCTGCTTCGGAACCCTGGCTTTCGGAACGGTTGCCTTTGAATTCATATTCCCACTGACCAAAACCAACCAGTTGGTCGTTGATCTGAGTTTCGCCTTTGAAGCCCAGACGTGCGTAGGTTTTGTCGCCATCGCTGCTGGTGTCGTCAGAGAAGTAATGCTGAGCGTGAACTTTACCGTAGATATCCAGTTTGTTTGCGTCTTTGTTATATACCTCAGCTGCGTTTACCGCACCTGCCGCCAACAGGCTAGTCACTGCCACTGCAACTAATTTAAGTTTCATTCTAAATAATCCTTATAATTTTTTCTTGGTGTGTTTCCTAAACCATTGCTAAACGAAGGGGTTCGTCAATGGCAAACTATTTTTAAATGACGCAGTGGTATAAGTTCAATAATAAGTTTCATAATATTGCGAAATATTTGAGTTTGTGTGATCCAGATCTACATAATATAGCTGATTGTATTAATCTTTATATGTGACAAATCTGAATGGGTATATTTACGTAGGGGACTATTGTGCCGCCTATGGTTTAAATGACGTTAGTCACGCAGGTGTAATATATACATGTCGAGGATTATAGATAAGCATGAAATATTTTCTGGAGTTAATTAATTACCAATTATTAACATTTAATTAAACAAAAATAAACATAAGCCACAAGTGGAATGAACATTTATTATTCATTAATTTGATTACAGTGTAGCCGGGTTTTAGATTTGCGCGATAAAACCCGGATTTTTTTCAGGCGCGGCGTGTTGCCAACCAGCAAAGTAGCGAACCCGCACAAACCATCAATGCCCCCTGCCAGAAAGATAGCGACAACGGGGCGCTGAGTAACACAGCAGCCAGGGCGGAGGAGAGCACTGGAGTAAAATAGGAACCTACCGCCATGATGGTCACGTTGCCATGCAAAATGCCAATATTCCACGCCGCATAGGCAAATCCTAACGTTAATGCCGCTGAGAACATTTTAATAGTCACCGAAGTGCTGAAAATCATTTCTGGTTGCGGAGTCATAAAATAGTAAACCCACAAACTTGCGGCCGTCAGTAAAACGAATACCGTAATGCCGTTAAAGCCTTTTGCATATTTATTGGTCACCGTGCAATACGTTGCCCAGATAAATGCGCCCAAAAAGGCGAGGAAATAGCTCAGCGGACTGCTGGCAACGTTGTTTATAATTTCACCAGGATTAAGGCCGTTTTCACCACCCAATACCCAACAAACCCCGGTCAATGCGATAATTAATCCAGGGATTACCAGCCAGGTTGTTTTTTGACCATTAAATAAAATAGCAAACAATATCGTTAAACTCGGCCAGAGATAATTGACCATACCGACTTCAATAGCCTGGTGACGAGTAGCCGCATAACCGAGAGCCAGCGCTAAACATATTTCATAGGTAACAAAAAGCACGCTACCCGCGATTAAATAACGCACAGGAATCTTTCTTATATTCGGAAAGCCGACGGTAAAAATCAGCAACAGGCCACTTAACGAAAAAATCATTGCTGCGCCGCCCGCAGGACCCAGTCCTTCACTTACCCCACGCATGAGTCCGACCATCGTACTCCAGAGCACAATGGCAATGAGCCCAATTAACGTTGCTTTTTGTTTTGTCATTCTGATTGTCTGTCCATGGTACTGGCAAAAATTTAAGCTGAAATTTATAGCACCTTTACACCGTAGCGCGCTAATTAATTGCTTTTCACATACTCCCTTATGGGTACAAAGGTTAAACAAAGTGCACTATTTAGTAGCGGAACCGTTTCGTTATTGATTTGACGCAAAAAAAATATGGATATAGCTGATAGTTTCGTCGCGAAGTTGTACATGTCATCTTTCAATTATGCCGCGCTGGCGCGATTTGAGAGATGTCCTGTACGAATCCCTGCAAAAAAGAGGAAAGCAATGGACGTCAGCCGCAGACAATTTTTTAAAATCTGCGCGGGCGGTATGGCGGGAACAACAGTAGCCGCTTTGGGTTTTGCACCCAAAATGGCACTGGCTCAGGCGCGAAACTATAAGCTGTTACGCGCCAAAGAGATCCGAAACACCTGCACATACTGTTCCGTAGGTTGCGGGCTATTAATGTATAGCCTGGGAGATGGAGCAAAAAACGCCAAAGAGTCGATTTACCATATTGAAGGGGATCCGGATCATCCGGTGAGCCGCGGGGCATTATGTCCTAAGGGCGCAGGATTACTGGATTACGTGCACAGTGAAAACCGTCTGCGTTACCCGGAATATCGCGCTCCTGGTTCCGACAAATGGCAGCGTATCAGCTGGGATGAAGCATTCACCCGTATCGCGAAGCTGATGAAAACTGACCGTGACGCCAACTTTATTGAGAAGAATGAGCAGGGCGTAACGGTAAACCGCTGGCTTTCAACCGGGATGTTGTGTGCATCTGCGGCAAGTAATGAAACCGGCATGCTGACGCAAAAATTTGTGCGCTCACTCGGCATGCTGGCAGTAGACAACCAGGCGCGCGTCTGACACGGACCAACGGTAGCAAGTCTTGCTCCAACATTTGGTCGCGGTGCGATGACCAACCACTGGGTTGATATCAAAAACGCTAACGTCGTGATGGTGATGGGCGGTAACGCCGCTGAAGCACATCCAGTGGGATTCCGCTGGGCGATGGAAGCCAAAAACAACAATGATGCCACGCTGATTGTTGTTGACCCTCGTTTTACACGTACAGCATCGGTGGCGGATATCTATGCGCCAATTCGTTCCGGCACGGACATTACGTTCCTGTCCGGCGTCTTGCTGTACCTGATTGAAAATAACAAAATTAACGCTGAATACGTTAAGCATTACACCAACGCCAGCCTGCTGGTGCGGGATGACTATGCTTTTGAAGACGGTCTGTTCAGCGGGTATGACGCGAAAAAACGCCAATACGATAAATCGTCCTGGAACTACCAGTTCGATGAAAACGGCTACGCGAAACGCGATGAAACGTTAAGCCATCCTCGCTGTGTCTGGAACCTGTTAAAACAGCACGTTTCCCGCTACACGCCGGATGTGGTGGAAAACATTTGTGGTACGCCGAAAGAAGACTTCCTGAAAGTCTGCGAAGTGCTGGCTTCCACCAGCGCAGCCGATCGCACCACTACGTTCCTGTATGCGCTGGGCTGGACACAGCATACCGTCGGGGCACAGAACATCCGAACCATGGCGATGATCCAGTTGCTGCTCGGCAACATGGGGATGGCAGGTGGCGGGGTTAACGCCTTACGTGGTCACTCCAACATTCAGGGATTAACCGACTTAGGTCTGCTCTCTACCAGTCTGCCAGGTTACCTGACGCTGCCGTCAGAGAAACAGGCGGATCTGCAAACCTATCTGGCTGCTAATACGCCAAAAGCGACATTGGCCGATCAGGTTAACTACTGGGGCAACTATCCGAAGTTCTTCGTCAGCCTGATGAAATCTTTCTACGGCAATGCAGCGCAGAAAGAGAACGACTGGGGCTTTGAGTGGCTGCCGAAGTGGGATCAGTCCTACGACGTCATCAAATACTTCAACATGATGGATAGCGGAAAAGTCACCGGCTACATCTGTCAGGGCTTTAACCCGGTTGCGTCCTTCCCGGACAAAAACAAAGTGGTGCAGTGCCTGAGCAAACTGAAGTATCTGGTGGTTATCGATCCGCTGGTGACCGAAACCTCAACGTTCTGGCAGAACCACGGTGAATCAAACGACGTCGATCCGGCATCGATTCAGACCGAAGTCTTCCGTTTGCCATCGACCTGCTTTGCGGAAGAGGACGGCTCCATTGCCAACTCCGGCCGCTGGCTACAGTGGCACTGGAAAGGTCAGGACGCACCGGGTGAAGCCCGCAACGACGGCGAAATTCTGGCCGGTATTTACCATCGTCTGCGCGACATGTATCGCACTGAAGGCGGTAAAGCTGTAGAGCCCGTTCTGAAAATGAGCTGGAACTATAAGCAGCCGGACGAACCGCATTCCGAGGAAGTGGCAAAAGAGAACAACGGCTATGCGCTGGAAGATCTCTATGATGCCAACGGCGTGCTGGTTGCGAAAAAAGGTCAGTTGCTCAACAGCTTTGCGTTGCTGCGCGATGATGGTTCTACGTCATCGTCCTGCTGGATTTATACCGGTAGCTGGACCGAACAGGGCAACCAGATGGCCAATCGCGATAACGCCGACCCGTCAGGTCTCGGTAATACGCTGGGCTGGGCCTGGGCATGGCCGCTGAACCGTCGCGTACTGTATAACCGCGCTTCGGCGGATCCGCAGGGTAAACCGTGGGATCCAAAACGCATGCTTATCCAGTGGAACGGTACGAAGTGGACGGGGAACGATATCCCGGACTTCAACACCGCGGCACCGGGCAGTGGCACCAATCCGTTTATCATGCAGCCGGAAGGGCTGGGGCGTCTGTTTGCTATCGATAAGATGGCGGAAGGTCCGTTCCCGGAACACTACGAGCCGATGGAAACGCCGCTGGGTACTAACCCGCTGCACCCGAATGTGATCTCCAACCCGGCAGCTCGTCTGTACGAAGCGGATAAACTCCGTATGGGCACGAAACAGGACTTCCCGTACGTCGGGACGACCTATCGTCTGACCGAACATTTCCATACCTGGACCAAGCACGCATTACTGAATGCGATTGCCCAGCCAGAGCAGTTTGTGGAAATCAGCGAAACGCTAGCGGCAGCGAAAGGGATCAACAACGGCGATCACGTGAAAGTCAGCAGCAAACGTGGATTTATTCGCGCAGTTGCCGTGGTCACTCGTCGTCTGCGTACCCTGAACGTCAACGGTCAGCAGGTTGAAACGGTTGGGATCCCAATCCACTGGGGCTTTGAAGGAGTCGCGCGTAAAGGCTTTATCGCCAACACCCTGACGCCGAATGTCGGTGATGCAAACTCGCAAACGCCGGAATACAAAGCGTTTTTAGTTAACATCGAGAAGGCGTAAGGGAGGCGAACATATGTCTATGGAAACGCAGGACATCATCAAACGGTCCGCAACAAACTCCATCACGCCGCCGCCTCAGGCCCGTGATTACAAAGCAGAAGTCGCGAAGCTGATCGACGTTTCCACCTGTATAGGTTGTAAGGCCTGTCAGGTGGCATGCTCAGAGTGGAACGATATCCGCGATGAAGTTGGCCACTGCGTCGGGGTGTATGACAACCCCGCCGATCTCAGCGCCAAGTCCTGGACGGTGATGCGGTTTACCGAAACCGAACAGAACGGCAAGCTGGAGTGGTTGATTCGTAAAGACGGCTGTATGCACTGTGAAGATCCGGGCTGCCTGAAGGCGTGCCCGTCTGCCGGGGCCATCATCCAGTACGCCAACGGGATTGTCGATTTCCAGTCAGAGCACTGCATCGGCTGCGGCTACTGTATTGCCGGGTGTCCATTTAATATTCCGCGCCTCAATAAAGAGGATAACCGCGTGTATAAATGTACGCTGTGTGTGGACCGAGTCAGCGTCGGGCAGGAACCTGCCTGCGTGAAAACGTGTCCGACCGGGGCAATACATTTCGGCACCAAGCAGGAAATGCTGGAAATGGGCGAACAGCGTGTGGCAAAACTGAAAGCACGCGGTTTTGAACATGCCGGTCTTTACAACCCGGAAGGTGTGGGCGGCACGCACGTCATGTACGTTCTGCATCATGCCAACCAGCCTGAACTGTATCACGGTCTGCCAAAAGACCCGCAGATAGATACCTCTATCAATCTGTGGAAAGGGGCGCTGAAGCCGCTGGCCGCTGCCGGATTTATCGCCACCTTCGCCGGACTGATTTACCACTACATTGGTATTGGTCCGAATAAGGAAGTGGACGACGACGAGGAGGATCATCATGAGTAAGTCGAAAATGATTGTGCGCACGAAATTTATCGACCGCGCCTGTCACTGGACGGTGGTGATCTGCTTCTTCCTGGTAGCGCTGTCGGGGATTTCATTTTTCTTCCCGACTCTGCAATGGCTGACGCAAACCTTCGGTACGCCGCAGATGGGACGCATTTTGCACCCGTTCTTCGGCATACTGATCTTCGTGGCGCTGATGTTCATGTTTGTACGCTTTGTGCACCACAACATCCCGGATAAGAAAGATATTCCGTGGCTGAAAAACATTGTGGAAGTACTGAAAGGCAATGAACACAAAGTGGCGGATGTGGGCAAATACAACGCCGGGCAGAAAATGATGTTCTGGTCGATTATGAGCATGATTTTCGTGCTGCTGATTACCGGTATCATTATCTGGCGTCCGTACTTTGCGCAGTTCTTCCCGATGCAGGTCGTGCGCTATAGCCTGCTGATCCATGCGGCGGCGGGGATTATCCTGATGCACGCCATCCTCATCCATATGTATATGGCATTCTGGGTGAAAGGATCGATTAAAGGTATGGTCGAAGGGAAAGTGAGCCGTCGCTGGGCGAAGAAACATCACCCACGTTGGTATCGCGAAGTTGAAAGACAAGAAGCGAAAAAAGAGAGCGAGGAAGGGGTTAACTAATCCCTGATGTTCCCTCTACGCAATGGCGCTACATCGGTAGCGCCATTTTTTTGCCAAAAAAACGTCATGTTTCTGTCATCTACTGAACGTAAGGTGTTGTCTTTCCGATAATAGAAGAGTTAAAAGACAATGCATCTGGTGAAAAAATTACTCGCTGTCAGCGTGTTTCTTTGTGCTTCAGCTCAGGCGCAGAACATCCTCGAATTTCCTCAGCCGGAGAATAACCCGGAAGAGTTTTATGCCGTAACCGAAATTCCGGCAGGTGGAATGATTAAATATGAAACCGACGCCAAAACCGGTTTTATCGTTGCCGATCGCTTCCAGTCAATGCCGGTTGCCTATCCCGCCAACTACGGTTCACTCACCCAGTCTTTAGCCGGTGACGGCGACCCGCTGGATGTCATTTTTTATACCCGTGCGCCGCTTGCTCCGGGAACGTTGATTAAGCTGCGCGCTATTGGCGTACTGAAGATGATCGACGGCGGTGAAAAGGACGACAAAATTGTCGCTGTTCCGGCCAGTAAAATTGACCCCACTTATGACGACATCAAAGAGTTAAGCGATCTGCCCAAGATTGAAGTTCAACGTCTGGAATCTTTCTTCCGCGTGTACAAAGATCTGCCGGAAGGGCGCAAGAAGGTCGAATTAAACGGTTTCAATGATGCCGCTACGGCAAAGCAAGAGATCAAACAGGCCTGGGATGCCTGGAAAGAGAAAAAACCGCAGCAATAACGCATTGCCGGATGGCGCTTGCGCTTATCCGGCCTACGTTTTTGTAGGCCCGGTAAGCGTCACGCCACCGGGCGTTGCTATCAGAGTTTCGCCGTTATCTCCTCTATCTCCTTGCGCCATTGCGCCTGTAACAACGGTTTTTGATGTTTCGGTTTGCGGGCGAGATCGTCGGCCAGACGCTGCTCAAGATCGAGAAGTTGTTCCAGTAATCTATCGCTGTCACCGCTTATTTCAGTTTTCTCTACGACCGCCGTTTTGGGAACGGTTATCTCCGCAGACGTTTCCCGAATACGCGCATTGACCGCCTCCAGATCGTGCCATTCACTGAGTTCGCCATTGTCGATTAACCAGAACCGATTACAGCTTTGGCTGATAAGCTGCCGGTCGTGACTGACCAGCAACACGCCGCCGTTATAGCTTTGTAGCGTTTCTGCCAGCGCCTCTTTGCCTTCCATATCCAGATGGTTGGTCGGTTCATCGAGCATCAGCAGACTGTAGCGTGCAAGCGTCAGCCCCACAAACAGTAGCCGGGAGCGCTCACCGCCGCTTAATGTACTGACCCGCTGCGCATGACGAACCCACGGAAATCCCGCGCTAATCAGCGCCATCTTGCGAATCTCTGGCTGCGGGGCAAACGCTTCCAGCGCGTCAAACAATGAATCGTTATCGGCAAGCTGATGCAGCGTCTGGTCGTAATAACCCAGCGTAACGCGCGGGTGTAACACCAGTGAAGTTGATGCTATCTGTGCCTGGAACTGTTGCCAGATAAGCCTTAACAGCGATGATTTCCCGCAACCGTTACGCCCGACAATCGCCACGCGATCGCCGCTTTTTAACCGGATACCGGCAATGGAAAACAGTGTATCTGCACCAGGAGCAGGGGCTACAGACAGATTGGTCATCTCCAGCAAACGATCTGCACGCAGGGCATCACCCTGCAATGTTAGTGTCCACTGACTTCCTGACGTCACTTCTGTTTGTACCTCTTTCAGGCGCTGTGCCTGTTTTTCCATCTGCTTGGCCTTGCGGGAGAGATCTTCGTTGTCGTAGACCCGCCCCCAGGTTGCCAGCCGTTTGGCGCTGGCAGTCACCCGGTCTATTTCTTTTTGCTCAGCCTTGTGGCGCAGAGCATCGCTGACATCTCTTTCTGCCAGAGCCTTACGCGCTGCACTACAGGGTAGATCAAACGCATGGAGGGTGCGATCGCGCAAGATCCAGGTTCCGTGAGTCACCGCATCCAGCAGTTGCGGGTCGTGGGAGACCACCACAAAACTGCCAGACCAGTTCTGTAAGAACTGCTCAAGCCACAGTAATGTAGGCAAATCCAGGTGGTTACCCGGCTCATCCAGCAGCAGCAGGTCTGGATTACGCATCAGTGCCCGCGCTAATAGCAAGCGCGTGTGCTGGCCACCGCTCAACGTTTGCGCTGTAAGAGATAAATTCTCTGGCGTAAAACCCATTTCGGCAAGCAGTGCTTCAACTCGCCACTGCTGAGCTGCGCGTTCATGCTCGGGAAATTGAGCGAGAACGGCTTCCTGCAGCGTAAGAGGCAGTATATCGTCAGGTAGATGTTGTTCTACACGCGCGAGATGGCAGTGATTCGCCTGCGCGATTGCCCCACTGGTGGGCGAGATCGTGCCATCGAGCAGTTTTAACAGCGTGCTTTTGCCGCAGCCGTTGTAACCGATAAGCCCGATGCGGTCGCCTTTTTTCAGGGTAAAGGAAAGATCGTCGAATAGCGTGCCGAATGCCGTATCAACGTGTAAGGATTGTGCGGTTAGTAATGTGCTCATTGTTGCTTACTCAAGAGTTACAGGCGTAAAAACGCCTCGTCAAACATCGCTGACGATAACCCGGTAAGCCCGAGAGAAGGGGATTTAGAAGTTAGCTTCGCTCAAGCAGAAGTTATCGCAGCACGATACCGATAACGCTTGAGCACTGGCGATCGCCAAAAGCATGTGAAACGATAAAACGTTCACAGTACAGCATAAGTATCCTCCTTTTGTTTTTCAGAATGTTAATCGGTGGTGAAAGTGTAATCGTAAGTTGCGCAAAAGCGCAAGTGTTGAACGCCCGGCAGCAGTTTGCCGCCGGGCAAAGCGTCAGATAGAAGTACGACGGTAGTCGCGATATTCCGCCTGCCAGAAATTATCGTCAATAGCCTGTTGCAGCGCTTCGGCGGAGGTTTTCACCGCCACACCTTGTTGCTGAGCCATTTTACCGACGGCAAAGGCAATGGCGCGAGAAACGGTCTGAATATCTTTCAGCTCTGGTAACACCAGTCCTTCGCCGTTGAGCACCAGCGGTGAATACTGCGCCAGCGTTTCACTCGCCGACATCAGCATTTCATCGGTGATGCGTTTGGCGCCAGAAGCAATCACACCCAGACCAATACCCGGGAAGATATAGGCGTTGTTACACTGGGCGATTGGGTAAATTTTCTCTTTCCACAGTACCGGTGCGAACGGGCTACCGGTCGCAACCAGCGCGTTACCTTCGGTCCAGGCGATAATATCCTGTGGCGTAGCTTCAACACGGGAAGTGGGGTTAGACAACGGCATGACGATCGGACGCGGACAATGCTTGTGCATTTCGCGGATGATCTCTTCGGTAAACAGGCCGGTTTGTCCGGAAACGCCGATCAGGATGTCAGGTTTAACGTTGCGGACCACGTCGAGCAACGACAGCACATCTTCTTGTGTATCCCAGTGCTGGAGATTTTCGCGTTTTTGCACCAGTTTGGTCTGGAAGGAGAGCAGGTTCGGCATTTTGTCTGTTAACAGGCCGAAGCGATCGACCATGAATACGCGTTGACGCGCCGCTTCTTCGCTTAAACCTTCACGCTGGATCTGCGCAATGATCTGCTCGGCAATCCCGCAACCGGCGGAACCCGCACCGAGGAAGACGATGTTCTGTTCGCTCAACTGGCTACCGGCCGCGCGGCTAGCCGCAATCAGCGTACCGACGGTAACCGCCGCGGTGCCCTGAATATCGTCGTTAAACGAGCAAATTTCATCACGATAACGGGTCAGCAGCGGCATGGCGTTTTTCTGGGCGAAATCTTCAAACTGCAACAGCACGTCCGGCCAGCGATGCTTCACGGCCTGGATGAATTCATCAACGAATTCGTAGTATTCATCATCAGTGATACGCGGATTGCGCCAGCCCATATACAGCGGATCGTTCAGCAGTTGCTGGTTGTTGGTCCCCACGTCCAGTACCACCGGAAGAGTATAGGCCGGGCTAATTCCGCCACATGCGGTATACAGCGACAGTTTACCGATTGGAATGCCCATCCCGCCGATCCCCTGATCGCCAAGACCTAAAATACGTTCGCCATCGGTGACAACGATGACCTTGATGTTGTGGTTAGGGACGTTTTGCAGGATATCGTCCATATTGTGGCGGTTCTGATAAGAGATAAACACGCCGCGCGCACGACGATAAATCTCAGAGAAACGCTCACAGGCCGCGCCGACCGTTGGGGTATAGATAACTGGCATCATCTCATCCAGGTGATTATGCACCAGTCGGTAAAACAGGGTTTCGTTGGTGTCCTGGATGTTGCGCAGGTAAATATGTTTGTCGATTTCGGTTTTGAATCCCTGATATTGGATCCAGGCGCGTTCAGCCTGTTCCTCAATCGTCTCGACCACTTCCGGCAGTAACCCCAGCAGGTTGAAGTTACGGCGTTCTTCCACACTGAAGGCGCTCCCTTTATTCAGTAAAGGGAATTCCAGCAGTACCGGGCCAGCGTAGGGGATGTAAAGGGAACGCAGTTTTTTGGTTTCGTTTTCCATGTCACTCACTCTTTTTTGAATAACCGTCCCTGGCGCTCTTTATGATCGTATGTAGCCTGTCCGCCAGGGAAACGGGCGAAGTATAAAGCATTGTGAATGGGTTAAGGGGTTTTATAAGCAAAAACACCACTGCGGTTGCAATGGTGTTTATCTCGTTACTCAGTCAGACGTGCGAAAGGCTACTTGCCGTCAGTGCGGCGCTTTCTTCCAGTAGGATTATTGACCACGTTGGTTTTGTCACCTTCGGTCACGATTTTACGTTGATTTGAGATTTTGTGGTCCAGTCCGAGAATATGACGGGCCTGACGGTTCGATTTCATTCTAACTCCTTAATCCTGTTACTGGTTTCAAGGGCGAGCCCGTATGAGAACGGACGAAATACAACCTGATATAAAGCCGATGTTCAACATAACGGCTTTCTGGATGGTCGGTCATTTTATCTGAAAGGTCAATGCTTAAGCGGCAAATGAGAACTATCCCGTATGTAACATGCTTTTTCCCGGGCGTCCTATACTAGTAACTCCGACGACAACACAGGAGAACGGTAATGACTATCCATAAGAAAGGTCAGGCACACTGGGAAGGCGACATTAAGCGCGGCAAAGGCACTGTGTCGACCGAAAGTGGCGTGTTGAATCAGCAACCGTATGGGTTTAATACACGGTTTGAAGGTGAGAAAGGCACCAATCCTGAAGAGTTGATTGGCGCGGCCCATGCAGCCTGCTTCTCGATGGCGCTTTCGCTGATGCTGGGCGAAGCGGGGTTTACGCCAGATGCCATTGATACCACTGCCGATGTTTCTCTGGATAAAGTAGATGCCGGGTTTGCTATCACTAAAATCGCGTTGCATAGCCAGGTGAGCGTGCCGGGGATAGACGCCGCCACGTTTGACGGCATCATCCAGAAAGCAAAAGCCGGATGCCCGGTATCGCAGGTACTGAACGCGGAAATTACGCTGGATTATCAGCTGAAGTCTTAATCGTGGCGTGCCGGATGCGACTGCGTCTTATCCGGCCTACGACTGTGCCGGATGTAAGTCAGTCTTATCCGGCACCTGATGATGTTATTGCGCTACCCAACCGCCATCCATATTCCACGCCACACCACGCACCTGCGCCGCACCGTCTGAACACAGAAATAGTGCCAGCTCACCTAACTGTTCCGGCGTGACGAATTCGCGCGACGGCTGCTTTTCCGACAGCAGGGCGTCACGCGCAGCCTCAGGCTCTGCGCCTTCGGCAATACGCTTATCGATCTGTTGCTGAACCAGCGGCGTGAGCACCCAGCCGGGACACAGCGCATTGCAGGTTACCCCCGTCTGCGCGGTTTCCAGCGCAATGGTCTTGGTGAATCCCACCACACCGTGCTTCGCCGCTACGTAGGCAGATTTCTCTTTTGAAGCCACCAGGCCGTGAACAGAAGCGATATTAATGATGCGCCCCCAGTTTCGCGCGCGCATACCAGGAAGCGCCAGACGCGTGGTGTGAAAAACGGAAGAGAGATTAATAGCGATAATCGCGTTCCATTTATCAACCGGGAAGGTTTCCACCGGGGATACATGCTGGATCCCCGCATTGTTGACCAGAATATCAACACCGCCGAATTCGCTCTCGGCATAGCGCATCATGTCGGCAATTTGCGCTTCATCGCTCAGATCCGCGCCATGATAACCTGGCGTTTTGCCATATTGCGCAACAGCGTCTTTGGCGGCATCCACATCACCAAACCCGTTGAGGATCAGGGTAGCGCCCGCTTGCGCCAGCACCTGTGCGATACCTAATCCGATACCGCTGGTCGAGCCGGTAACCAGAGCGGTTTTTCCCGTTAAGTTCATGATGATTCTCCTTAAACAATTCCGGTAGTGTAGAAGACGCCGATGACAAACAGTACGGCCAGACTTTTAATGACGGTAATAGCGAAAATTCCGCCATACGCCTGACGATGGCTGAGACCGGTGATAGCCAATAAGGTAATGACCGCGCCGTTATGCGGCAGGGTGTCCATACCGCCGCTGGCCATAGACGCCACGCGGTGGAAGACTTCAAGTGGGATATTGGCAGCGTGAGCGGCTGCAATGAAGGTATCAGACATGGCGGCAAGGGCAATACTCATCCCGCCAGACGCCGAACCGGTGATCCCGGCGAGCGTAGTGATACTGATAGCTTCATTGAGCAGCGGGTCAGGAATAGCCGCCAGTGCTTTTGACAGTACAAGGAAACCTGGCAGGGCGGCGATCACTGCGCCAAAACCGTACTCTGACGCGGTATTCATCGCCGCAAGGATCGCACCGCCAACCGCCGTTCTGCTGCCTTCCGCCAGGCGACCTTTAATGTTGCGGTAGCCGAAGAGCACCACCAGCAAGATCCCAGAAATCAGCGCCGCTTCCACTGCCCAGATAGCGGTGATTTTACCGACTTCGGTGGTAATCGGCTTGGCAAGGCCCGGAAGTTCAAGTTGATGCGTGGCGCCATACCATTGTGGGATCCAGCGGGTAAACAGCAGGTTAAATACCCCAACCAGGATCAGCGGAGAGATCGCGATGATCGGGTTCGGCAGATTAATGTTATCCGGCGTTTCCGGCTCGTTTAACAGTTCAGTGCCATAACCCTCATTCTTAGCCTGTGCTTTACGACGCTGACGTTCGAGATAAACCAGACCAACAACGATGATAAATACGGAACCTATCAAACCCAGCCACGGCGCGGCCCAGGCGTTGGTACCGAAGAAACTGGTCGGAATAATGTTCTGGATCTGCGGTGTGCCTGGCAGGGCATCCATGGTGAAGGAGAAGGCACCCAGCGCAACGGTTGCCGGGATCAGGCGTTTAGGAATATTGCTCTGACGGAACAGTTCAGCCGCGAACGGATACACCGCAAAGGCCACCACAAACAGCGATACGCCGCCGTAGGTCAACAGCGCACATACCAGCACAATCACCGGGATGGCATGACGACGACCAAGGATGTTGATAGCGGCGGCAACAATAGAACGTGAAAATCCAGATAACTCGATTAACTTGCCAAACACTGCCCCCAGCAGGAACACCGGGAAGTACAGCTTCACAAAACCGACCATTTTTTCCATAAACAGGCCGGTGAAGGCAGGGCCGACGGCGCTGGGTTCGGTAAGCAATACAGCACCTAATGCCGCGATGGGGGCAAACAGAATGACGCTGTATCCGCGATAGGCTGCCAGCATCAGCAGGCCCAGCGCTGCCAGGGCGATTAATACACTCATCATGACTCCTTATTATTATATTGGGGTACAGAAAGAGACGTTATGGTTTCAGGGCAAAACGCAGCTGATGCTCTCTGCGTTGCTGGATGTACTCCTTGCGCGAATCATCCCAGCGATAAAATCCCTGACCGCTGCGTAAACCGGTATCACCGTTGGCAACCTTGTCAGCGACCAGCGACATCATGTCGCTGCCGGTTGCCAGTTCCGGAAGCAGATGCCGACAAATGTCCTGCACCGTAGAGAGTCCGGTCATATCTGCCGCCTCCAGCGGACCAACCATCGCATAGCGGCGACCGAGCGAAGCGCGCATCACCTGATCAACCACTTCTGCGCTGGCGATGCCGCTTTTAACGATATGTAGCGCTTCACGCAGCAGGGCAAACTGCAGTCGATTGCCGACAAACCCTGGGGCGGCGCGGTCGAGCACCACGGCCTCAAGTTGCATCGCGATCAGTTGTTGCTGTAATTCATAGAGATATTCCGGCTTCGTTGCGGTACCAGGCACAATTTCGACCAGCGGAATAAAATGTGGCGGATGCCAGAAATGGGCGATCAGTAACCGCTCGGGATGGGCGAGTTTTTCTGCCAGTGCATCCGGCGGCAGGCCGCTGGTGTTACTGGCAATAACGGCTTCAGGCGCGATCAGATCTTCCAGTTGCGCATACAGTGCGTGCTTGAGTTCAAGACGCTCGGGGATCGCTTCAATCAGTAACCGGCATGCGGCAATATCCTGTAGCGAGGTGGTGCCATGCAGACGGCTCACAACCTGTGTTTTATCGTCTGCAGCAAACTGTTCGGTGGCTATCAGCTCATCCAGAATTCCGCTGGCAACTACGCTAATTTCTGCAATTCGGCTGCTATCGGTATCGTATAACCAGACATCGTGACCATAACGGGCGAAGTGGGTAGCAATGCCGACGCCCATTAAACCCGCCCCCAGGACGCAGATAGGTTTACTATGCATGAGATACCTCCTGTGAACGCTCTACTGCCAGCGCCACACCTTGACCTCCGCCCACGCACAACGTAGCCAGCCCTTTTGCGGCGTTGCTGCGAGCCATTTCGTGCAGCAGTGTTACCAGAATCCGGCAACCTGATGCGCCAATCGGGTGCCCTAGAGCAATTGCGCCGCCGTTCACGTTCACCCGGTTGCTGTCCCAGTTCAGGGATTCGCCAACCGCCAGCGCTTGTGCGGCAAATGCTTCGTTGGCTTCGATAAGATCCACGTCATTCAGCGTCCAGCCAGCACGTTTCAGGCACTGGAGTGATGCTTCTACCGGCCCAATCCCCATAATGGCGGGATCGACGCCAGAAACCGCGTAGCCTGCCACCCGGGCAAGCACCGGCAAATTGAGTTCTGCGGCTTTGGCGGCGCTCATCAACATCACCGCGGCGGCACCATCATTGATGGATGAGGCATTTCCGGCGGTCACCGTACCGTTACCTGGACGAAATGCTGGTTTAAGTTGCGCCAGCTTGTCGGCCTGAGTATCCGGGCGAGGCTGTTCGTCACGATCCACCACACGTGGCGGTTTTTTGCCCTGCGGGACGCTAACCGGCGTGATTTCCGCGCTAAAACGACCCGCTTCAATGGCGGCGGCGGCTTTTTGCTGGGAGCGCAGGGCAAAAGCATCCTGCTGCTCACGGCTGATAACAAACTTATCCGCCAGATTTTCGGCGGTAATTCCCATGTGATAGTCGTTGAACGCATCCCACAGACCGTCATGCACCACGCTGTCTTTCATGCTGGCATGGCCCAACCGCAGACCGGCCCGCGCCCCGTCGAGAAAATAGGGAGCATTACTCATGCTCTCCTGGCCTCCGGCAATCACGATTTGCGCATCGCCACAGCGAATCGCCTGTACCGCCTGATGCACCGCCTTCAGACCCGAACCACACACCAGATTAATGGTTAGCGCGGGCGTGGTGACTGGCAGACCTGCGCGTAACGCCGTTTGTCTGGCCGGATTCTGACCGCAGCCCGCAGTCAGAACCTGACCTAAAATCACCTCATCAATTTGCTCGGGTTCCACAGCCGTTTTTTCCAGCAGCGAACGGATCACCACTGAACCAAGCTCAACCGCGGAAAGTGGTGCCAGCGCGCCATGAAAACTGCCAATCGGGGTGCGCGTTGCCGCGACAATGACAACATCCTGCATGGTCAGCTCCTCAGCTAAATTGCATTTCTGGGACATTTTCGGGAACGATGAGCTTACCGGCGGTTCTGGCGACAATCTCATCCACGCTGATGCCCGGTGCACGTTCACGCAGAATGAATGCACCGTTGGCAATTTCCAGCAGAGCCAGGTCGGTAAGCACGCGTTTGATGCAGGCCACGCCGGTCAGCGGCAGGGTGCAGGCGGGAAGCAGTTTCGACTCACCGCTTTTGGAAGCATGGGTCATTACCACGATGATATTGTCGGCTCCGGCAACCAGGTCCATCGCGCCGCCCATGCCTTTCACCATTTTTCCGGGGATCATCCAAGAGGCGATATTGCCGTTAACATCGACTTCAAACGCACCGAGCACCGTCAGATCAACGTGGCCGCCGCGGATCATGGCGAAGGATTGCGCCGAGTCGAAAATCGCCGCGCCTTTGCGCGCCGTCACGGTCTGTTTCCCGGCGTTGATCATGTCGGCATCAATTTCGTCTTCTGTGGGAAACGGGCCCATCCCCAGCAAACCGTTCTCTGATTGCAGCATCACGTCCATGCCATCAGGGATGTAGTTCGCCACCAGCGTGGGAATGCCGATCCCAAGGTTGACGTAATAACCGTCGCGCAGCTCGCGGGCGACGCGCATCGCCATTTGTTCACGCGTTAACATGGTCAGGCTCCTTTCTGGCGCAGGGTGCGTTGTTCAATACGTTTTTCAAACTGCCCCTGAATAATGCGGTTAACAAAAATTCCGGGAGTGTGAATCGCAGCAGGGTCCAGTTCTCCGGGAGGGACAATCTCTTCAACTTCCACGACGGTAATGCGCCCGGCGGCGGCCATCAGCGGATTAAAGTTCTGTGCGGTGTGGCGATAAATGACGTTGCCGTACCAGTCGGCTTTCCAGCCTTTAACCAATGCAAAATCGCCGGTTATCGCCTGCTCAAGAATGTAAGGGCGTCCGGCAAACTCGCGAACCTCTTTACCTTCCGCCACGGGAGTTCCATATCCGGTCGCGGTAAAAAATGCAGGGATCCCCGCGCCGCCCGCGCGCAACTGCTCTGCCAGCGTACCCTGCGGCGTCAGGATGGCTTCCAGTTCGCCGCTAAGCACCTGTTTCTCAAACAGGGCGTTTTCCCCTACATAGGACGCGACCACTTTGCGCACCTGACGCGTTTCCAGCAGCACGCCAAGACCAAAGCCATCCACACCACAGTTGTTAGACACAACGGTAAGTCCCTGAACCTCCCGACGGCGGACTTCGGTAATCAGGTTTTCAGGGATCCCACATAAACCAAAACCGCCCGCCAGCAGCGTCATGTTGTCGGTCAGTCCTTCCAGCGCCTCTTGATAAGTGGCAACACGTTTATCCAGTCCAGCCATACACTTGCCTCCCAAGTTGTCCTTGCCGACATCATTGGGGGTGAAAAATGATTTGTTAATTTTAAATTTGTGACTCACTCATTGGGTTTTTTTATCAATTTAATGTTAATTAAAGGTATTCAACAAGTTAAAGGAATGCGAAATGGGAATGAGCATCAAACAGTTACGCGCGTTTTTAGCGGTAGCTCACACTCTGAATTTTGCTCATGCCAGCGAAAGACTGAATATGTCGCAACCTGCGTTAAGCCTGGCGATTAAATGGCTGGAGGATTCGCTGGGCGGGGCGTTACTGTTAAGAACTACCCGCAAAGTGACCCTGACGCAGGAGGGAGAAACGCTGCTGAATATGGGGCGACAGCTGCTGGCGGACTGGGAGAATACGGAAGAAGCCATGCACCAACGCTTTACGCTGCAGCGCGGTAAAATCTCGATCGCCGCCATGCCCTCATTTGCCGCTAACGTCCTGCCATCGGTACTGAAAACATTTCGTGATTCTTATTCCGGTATCAACGTAACGGTTCATGATGTGATCAATGAACACGTGATTGAAATGGTCAGTGAAGGGCGGGTCGAGATGGGCATAGCCTTCGAGCCGGACTATTCGGGACATCTGCATTTCACGCCGCTCGGTGTGGATCGTTTTATCGCGATTGTGCCGCCAACCTGTCGACTGGCAGACAGGGATCGTATTGCGTGGCGCGAACTGCTGACACTGGATTTTATCACCCTGCAACGCCCGTCCGCCGTGCGGCTGATGCTGGAAGAACAACTGGTGCAAAGCGGACATACTCTGGAAGTAGCGCTGGAGAGCCATCAGCTGGTGACCGTTGGCCGCCTGGTGGCTAACGGTCTGGGCGGTAGCGCCGTACCTGCACTATGCCGCACGCAAATGACAGAGTTAGGGGCAACCTGTATCGATCTGGATACGCCGGTGATCCAGCGTCGGATCGGGGTTTTGCGTTCGGCGCATCATAAATTATCTACCGCTTCCGAGGTGCTGGTGGATTCACTGAAAAAGGCGTATCGCACCTGACTTTTCTCAACGGCTCTGGTCATGTAACCGCCCGCCAGCAGCGAACGTCACAGCCGGTATCGCTCTTCAGCAATGCCTGTTTTTTCTCACAACCGTGGGTTGCCAATGGACATCTGTCACGGAAAAAGCAGCCCTGGGGCAACGTTCGGTTTCCCGGTAGCTCAGTCTTACGTAACACCAAATCTTCCGCCAGCGGTGCGCCCGTTTTAGGGACCGAGTCCAGCAATAATCGTGTGTACGGATGGGCGGGGTGAGTGAGAACCTGTTGGGCATCGCCCAGCTCAACAATTTGCCCGAGATACATCACCGCCACACGGTCACTCATATGGCGGACCACCGACACGTTATGCGATATCAATACGTAGGTCAGGTTTCTACGCGCCTGTAGCGACACCAGCAGGTTGAGAATTTGCGCCTGCACGGAGATATCCAGTGCTGAAGTTGGCTCATCAAGGACGATAACATCCGGCTCTGACGATAGCGCCCGGGCAATAGCAATACGTTGGCGCTGTCCACCGGAAAACGCGTGCGGCAAGCGGTCGAGATATTCAGGACGAATCCCCACCTGCCGTGCCAAATCCTCGGCAAGCATGCGTCGTTCACGCTCCGGGCTCCGTTTTTGGATCCACACCGGTTCGGTAATTATCCGCCACACCGGTAAGCGCGGATCCAGCGATGAAAGAGGGTCCTGAAAGACCATTTGCATACCGTTATGCTGTTTTTCACCACGGCGAGAATAGCTTCCCTGGCTGGGTTTCAACATGCCCATCAGCAGTTGCGCCAGCGTACTTTTTCCACAGCCGGATTCGCCAACAATCCCCAGCGTTTCACCCTGGTGAATCTGTAAATCCAGACCGTTGAGCGCATGCACCCGTTCCGTAACCTTGCCAAGCCAGTTTTTACGCGCAGGAAAGTTGACATGAACATCCTGCAGCGTCAGTAAAAAATCAGACATGTGTTGTCTCCAGTTGCGGATACCAGCAGGCAGATTGTTGATCCGCGCCTCCCTGACTACTTAACGCAGGCATCTCTTCACAACGAGGACCAGCGGCAAAGCAGCGTTCGCGAAACGCGCATCCGGCAGGTAAGCAGGTTAGGTTCGGCACGGTGCCGGGAATGGCGGGCAGCAATGCGCGCGGTTCGCCGTGTTCCGGTGCACATTTCAGCAAGCCAATGGAATAGGGGTGCGTCGGACGTCGAATAACGGTTTGCGTCGGGCCACTCTCAATCACGCTCCCGGCATACATGACATACAACCGGTCGCATAACTGTGAAACCACCGCCATATCATGGCTGATAAATAACACCGCTGTTCCGCTGGCGCGCGCTTTTAACTTCAGCAAACGCAGCACCTGCAGTTGCACCGTGACGTCCAGAGCAGTGGTCGGTTCATCGGCAATGATAAGCTCCGGCTCGCACGAAAAGGCCAGCGCAATCATCACGCGTTGGCGCATACCGCCGGAAAGCTCAAACGGAAATCGTTTCATGACCTCCGGCGCGTCCGGGATTTGCATCTCTTCGAGTAGAGCAACGGCTTTCTGGCGGGCATCCGTTCGGCTTAACGCCTGATGATGGCGGATCACCTCCACCATTTGCTGGCCGATACGGCGGGTCGGATTCAGTGCCGTCATGGGCTCCTGAAAGATCATCGCAACGCGTGCGCCGCGCCATTGGCGCATTTGTTTCTCACTGGCGTTGAGCACATCTTCACCCAGCAGCGAAACGCGTCCCTGGTGAATACGATAGCTTCCCTCTGGTAGCAGACGCATGGTGAGCATGGCGGTCACGGACTTACCGGAACCAGATTCACCCACCACACCAACAATTTCTCCGCGGTTGATGTGCAGTGATACATGGTTCAGCGCATGCACGTCAGCTTTATAGCCGGGGAAACTCAGATGCAAATCTTCGATTTCCAGTACGGGTTGTGTCATGACTGTTTTCCTCCGGCTTTCGGATCAAGCAGATCGCGAATACCATCGCCAAAGAGATTAAAGCCCACGGCGGTAATCAGAATGGCGGCGCCGGGAAAAGCACAATACCACCACTGATCAAGCACGTAATTGCGGCCAATTGCGACCATCGCACCCCATTCAGCGCTGGGCTGCTGCGCGCCCAGACCGATAAACCCGAGCGTGGCGGCCATCAGGATCGCACTGCCGATATCCAGTGATGCCTGCACAATGAGCGGCGGCAGAGAATTGCGTAAAATGTGCCAGCTAATCAGATGCCAGCGTGAAGCGCCGTAGGTCCGGGCAGCCTGTACATAAGTAAACTGGCGCACCACTAACGTCTGGCCACGGGCGAGGCGTACATAGAAAGGGATACGGACGATTGCAATCGCCAGCATGGCGTTAAACAGGCTGGGGCCCAGCGCGGCGGCCAACGCCATCGTCAGCACCAGCGAAGGGATGGACAGCATAATGTCCATCATCCGCATAATTATCGCGTCGGCACGCCCGCCCATGACACCCGATAAGCAACCCAGCAGTGAGCCCAATCCCCCGGCGATACCCACTACCACCAGACCCGCAACGACAGATTGCTGACTTCCTACCAGGACGCGGCTGAACAGATCGCGACCGACTTCATCGGTTCCAAACCAGTGAGCGGCTGACGGGGGCAGCAGGCGCGCACTCAAATTGATGGCATTCGGATCGTGGGGTGTTATCCACGGCGACAGCACCATCAGCAGCAGTATCAATACGATAATGACCCCGCCAACCAGCGTCAGCGGGCTACTTTTCATCATCCAGAACAGTTTGGCCCAGTCCGTGCGGCGGCGTGCAGTCTGAGGGGCGGTCGGTGTTTCTTGAGTGAGCATCATTCAGCACCTCCACGTCCAATTCGAGGGTCTACCCACAGATAGAG
Source organism: Citrobacter sp. Cpo221 (assembly GCF_030332345.1). Taxonomy (NCBI): domain Bacteria; kingdom Pseudomonadati; phylum Pseudomonadota; class Gammaproteobacteria; order Enterobacterales; family Enterobacteriaceae; genus Citrobacter; species Citrobacter sp. Cpo221. The sequence continues at coordinate 276,018 of NZ_JAOWIA010000033.1, read as the reverse complement.
TAAATCCACCACCAGGTTGACCAGCACATAGGCAAACGAGACCACCACCGCAAATCCCATTACCGCCGGGAAGTCGAGTGCCTGAATTGAGGTCACCACCCAGGCGCCCATGCCAGGCCAGGCAAAGACCGTTTCGGTCAATACCGCACCGTAGAGCAGATCGCCTAGCGCCAGGCCGAGGACGGTGATTGATGGGATAAGTGCGTTAGGCAATGCATAGCACAGCACGATGTACCAGCCCGGGAGCCCGCTGGCGCGGGCGGTACGTATGTAATCTTCACTCAGTTGCTCCAGCATGGCGGAACGAATCTGACGGGCAACGATCCCAAGATGTACAAAAGCCAATGTCAGTGATGGCAAAATCAGGTGCTGAAGCGCATTGAAAAAGACTTCGCCGTTGCCTTCCAGCAGAGCATCAATCAGGTAGAAACCGGTGACGTGAGCAGGTGGATCCAGCCAGTCGTCTAAACGCCCACCGCCTGGTAAAATTTGCAGATGACCGTAAAACAGCACGATAACCCCCAGCCCCAGCCAGAATGCAGGCGTGGAGATACCGGTAATTGCCATTAGCCGAACAAGGTGATCAAGCCAGCGGTTACGCCAGACCGCAGATAAAATACCCAGCGGGATACCTATCACCAGCGCCAGCAACAAAGAACAGAAAGCCAATTCAAGGGTCGCGGGGAAGAAAATGCGCAGCTCATCCAGTACCGGACGCCCGGTGCGAATGGAGGTGCCTAAATCGCCGTGAAAAATATCGCTGACATAGCGAAAAAACTGGACATACAGCGGTTGATTCAGCCCCAGCTGTTGGCGAATATTTTCGACAATTTCATCGCTGGCACGGTCACCCGCCAGCAGCCGCGCGGGGTCGCCAGGTATCAGGTGTGAAATAATAAAGGTGATTACGCAAACACCGATAACCACCAGAATAAGTCCCCAGCATCGCTGGCGTAAAATACTCCAGAACGTCATTAGCTTCCCCTTGCGGAGCCAGAACGGCTCCGCATAAACGTGGCTTATTTACTCATGGTGGAGATATTGAAGACCTGTTCCAGCATGGGGTTGAATACAAATCCTTTGACGTCTTTGTTCATCGCCAGCTGATAGTTTTTCTGGAATAAATAGACGTAGGCTGCTTCATCAATCACGATGGTTTGCGCCTGCTGGTAGTCATTGGTTCTGGCCACCTGATCGGTCGTGGCCAGCGCGCTGCGCAGCAGTTTATCGACCTCACCGTTTTCATAGAACGAACGGTTACCCGGCAAGCCTTTCTTATCTGACTCAAACCAGTAGTTCATAAACATGTACGGGTCGGCAAAATCCGGACTCCAGTTGCCAATGGCAATGTCGTAATCGCCTTTGCCCACGCGGTCGCGCATGGTGGCGTTTGCCAGTTTTTCCAGTTTCACCTTAATACCCAGTTTGCCAAGGCTTGCCTGGGTGGCGAGCGCGATAGGTTCCCAGTTAGGGTCATTATCGGAGTACAGGAAGCTCAGGCTTTCAGGTTTGGTGGCAACTTTGTCCCACGCGGCTTTGGCTTTGGCTTCATCGAAACTGTACTGCATGGCTTTATCGTCAAAACCCCACATGCCTTCAGGGATCGGGCCACGCATTTGCTTTCCGTTGCCGCTCAGGATCCCGTTGACCATGCCCTTATAATCGGTGGCCCACGAGATGGCGCGGCGTAAATCCACCTGATTAAGCGGGGCCTTACTGTTGTTGAGATACAGATAGGTCACGCGCAATGAGGGATAATCCGCCACGTTCACTTTGCCTTCCTGTTTTAAAGCGGCAAGCTGGTCAACAGGCAGCGCATCGGCAATGTCGATATCGCCACGCGACAGTTGCAGGCGACGGGAGGCGCTTTCACCAATGATTTTGACTGAGACACGCTTAAATGTCGGTTTTGTACCGGGATAATGCGGGTTAGGCACCAGCACCAGCTGTTGTCCCTTTTGCCAGCTCTTCAGCATGAATGGCCCGGAACCTGCCGTGTTCTGCGCCAGGAATCCGCGGGCATCGTCTGCGGCATGCTCTTTTAAGATGACCGGGTTAATGATTGAGGCACCGTCATTTGCCAGCGTATACAGAAACGGGGCAAACGGCTGGCTGAGGGTAAACTTCACCGTGTTGTTATCAATGACGTCGACCTTCAGATCCTTCGGGAAAGCCTCCGCAGGTCCCTGACCAATTTTGAGCAAACGTTCAAAGGATTGCTTTACCGCATCTGCCGTTACCGGCGTTCCGTCGGCGAATTTGGCATCGTTTTTCAGGGTAAACGTCCACTCTTTCTGATCGTCAGAGGCCTTCCAGCCGCTGGCTAAATCACCTTCAACTTCCGTGGAGCCTTTACCTCCGTCGGTTTTGTATTGGACCAACCGCTGGTAAGAGGGATAGGTGACCGTCCAGTCGTTGTTATCGATGGTTACGGCGGGGTCGAGCGTCTGCGGATCGGCGGCTTTACCAATCACTAACATATCTTTGGGAACGGCAGCCTGAGCGGCGGGCAGGGCAAATGCTAACGCAGCGGCTATCAGAGCGGGGCGAAAAAACGCGTTTAACGCAGGTGTAGTCTTCATAACCAGGCTCCAGAATTAAAGGGGATGTTGTGTTGTTATATACGTGACAGTGTAACAATCTATTTGATCGTCAAGCAGCGGATAGCGAGCGGCATCAGGTAATTCAAAATGCCACCATTCACTGTTAATACCGACAAAACCACCGCCAAACATAATGGCATTGAGCAGCAGGCGGTTACGCTGCGCTGCCGGAGGTACAGACGGGTGCCAGGCATGGGAACGGTCGTGCATTTCATCAAAACCGGCCCCCATATCAAGGAGATGGCCGCGATCGTCCATCAACGTAACGTCAATGGCCGTTCCGCGACTGTGATTGGAACCAATTGCGACATCGAAAACATACTGCGGGTCGGGACAGGCATTCCACAGTATCGCCTGCGCCTGCTGGGGGCGATACGCGTCGTACACCACAAGCTGCAGGCCGGCCAGTTGCGCAATGCTGATGCTTTTAGCCAGCGCGGTTACCGCCTCGGTGTGCAACAGACAACGCGCTTCCCGGTAGATAGGTGCGCCGGTAATGTTGTCGGCAGTGGCGTATTTAAGATCGATATGCAGCGACGGAAATATCACCGACAGATCGACCAGTTCTGGGAGTTCTGACATAGCACGTTTCCTGTTTATTGTTCGAATTGACCAAATTGTTGTTGTAACTGGCGATTGGTTTGCAGGCGTCCTGCGAGGGCGTCACCCAGTTGCGCCACCACCGCAGAAAGTAATAAGTTGAACAGACAGCTCACAGGCGCCAGTGAGTCCCAGAAATGTCCGGTGTCGGTTTTTACCTGTAGTAAATCAATGGAATAATCCCTGGCCCATGGGCACCACACATCGGTAATGAGCGCCAGCGGAATGCAGCGCTCTGTGGCAACACGGCAATATTGTCGCGAAATAGCGGAGTAGGCACGCATATCGGTAATAACCACGTAAGGCTGGCTGAATCCCGAGTTCAGCGACTCTACCCAACTGCCGGAAAGGCCTTCGGAGTAGCTGACTTTAGGTCGCAGGTATTCCAGGTGACTAAAAAAGGCGTTGGCGATCCCGCGGGTGGACTGGATCCCGAGGATGTACACGGCTTCCGCATGCGCCAGCTGCTGTGCAATGCGTAAAAACGTTTCGCCTTGTGCGAGCTGGTAGACGTGGGTAATAGCGTCGATCTCCAGCAACAGCGACTGATGCGCCCGATCCGGCAGGCTTTGTTGCTGGTGCCAGGAGTCCAGTCGTTCGTTCATTCCCCAGGGCTGATAGGGAACAACGGGAAGCTCACGCAGACTGGCTTTTGCATCCTCCAGGTTACGAAAGCCCAGTTTACGCAGATAACGTCCGACGGTAATGCCGCTGGTGCCGGTTGCTTTGGCGATGCCATCTGCGGTTTCAAATGGGATCTGCACAGCATGGGCTAACAGCCACCCGGCCACGCGCTTTTCGCTGGGCGTCAGCTGGCTAAAGGTTTGCTCTATGCGGGTAAATAACTCTGGTTTGGCTGTCATTACCTTCTCGCTGTTAGTTGCCTGTCAGATACCGTATTTCTGTTAGCGAATTAACAATGCAGGACGCGTGCCATGTGCGTAACAGCGGCACGCCGGCTGTTTTTGTTAAAAACCAACCGATATTCATTAACCAATGATCAACATTTGTGCAGCGTAGTTCAGTTTTGGTGCAACGGTAGAGGAAGAGGGGTATGAATCTGCTGATTTCGTCGGAACGATCACATTGTGGGCAACATTTATCCCTCAGACATAAGAATCAGTAATGGGAAATATAAATTTCAGCCATATCAATAACAGCAATCTTTATTCTTATGACGGTAGGGGTATTATTTTTCGCGAGCTACATTAACGGTGTTAAGCGCAAGTGTAGATATTATTTATATTATAAATGGAGTACTACAATGAATAAATTCTCCCTTTCTACAGCAGGTATTCTGGTCGCAGCGCTGTTAACCAGTGTCAGCGTCAATGCAGCAACAGATAACGCTAAAACTGAAGTGACTCCGAAAGGCATGAACTGCCAGGAGTTTATTGATTTAAACCCACAAACTATGGCTCCGGTGGCCTTCTGGGTGCTCAATGAAGACGAAGACTTCAAAGGTGGTGACTACGTCGACTATAACGAAACCGTTACGACTGCAGTTCCTCTGACCGTTGAACTTTGCAAGAAACATCCGCAGAGTGAATTAAGTAAAATAAAAGACGAAATCAAAAAAGAATTATCTAAATAAGATTTAACTGTTATTAAAACCCAGCCAAAGTGCTGGGTTTTGTTATTTGTGACACTGTCACTAATTTGTTTTGCAATACTTAAGAAAACTTTATAAAGATATAAACGCCTGTGCCGATACTGGATAAAAGTTAGCCTTTTGCAGAAGGAGTTTGTATGGCCTGGTATCCTACTCGTATTTCAACGCGTTTAACCATCGGCGGCATTCTGCTGCTTGCAGTAACGAGCCTTGTTATCGTGGTGATTATGCTCTGGCGCGGTCAGCCGCGCGTCGTTGAAATCAACACCGCTCTGATCGAAGAAACAGGGCAAGGTTTAACCCGTCAGTTGAGTACCGTATTGTCCCGAATTGAAGGTGAGACCGTCAGCCTGTCGCGACTGGCTGAAGTGTTGCCTAACGATGAATCACTGTACCAAAGCGTTGTTCCGCATCTTATTGGTGAAGGTAAAGACTCGATTATTACCGGCGGCGGCATCTGGCCAGAACCAGACGCCTTCACCGCAGGTGTGGAGAAAAGAAGCTTTTTCTGGGCGCGTAATGCTGAAGGAAAGCTGGTGTATTCCAATGATTATAACGTCGAAGGATCGAGTGGATACCACAATGAAAGCTGGTATCAACTGGCCAAAGGCCATTCACAAAACAGCTGTTTATGGTCTGACGTTTACCAGGATGCCAGTTCAGGCGTCAACATGGTGACATGCAGCGTGCCTTATCAACAGGCGGGCAAGTTTGCCGGTGTCGCTACCACCGATATCCGTCTGGATAACGTCGCCACTTTTATGCAGCAGCAGGGAAACAGCACCGGTGGTTACGCGTTTGTGGTAGACAAGCAGGGACAAATTCTCTATTTCCCGCAGGCCGACCTGGCAAAATATAAAACCATTAACGATTTGGCGCAAAGCGCACAGTGGCTTATCCCGGTGCAAAACGGTCTGAAATCCTTGCGCCCGGCGGATGGAGTGAAGACGATTACGCTTGCGAACGACAACGTGTTGAATACGCCATCCCGGGTAATGCTGTTCCCGATGGCGGATACCGGCTGGGTCGTGGGGCTGGTGACACCTGAATCACGCATCGTCGGTCTCGCCAAAGTGATGATGCAGGATGTTCTGGAAGTATTGATCCCTATCATGACGCTGTTGCTGGTGGGATCATGGCTGGTGGTTCGTCGACTGATTTCACGTCTTGATGATACCCGGCAGGCACTTGATGACATCGCGCAGGGCGAAGGCGATCTTACCCGTCGTCTGGATGTTCGTGGCAAAGACGAGATTTCAGCTATCGCCGAGGCGTTTAACCTGTTCGTCGATAAAATCTCGGCCATCCTGATCACCGTCAGAAGCAGTAGCACAGTGGTAGCGAATAACGCCGTTAGCCTGGCTGACAGTAATATGGAGCTTTCATCTCGCGTCACGCAGCAGGCCGCTGCGCTGGAAGAGAGTTCGGCGGCGATGGAACAGTTAAATGCGACCGTTCATCAAAACGCCAGTAATACACAACTGGCGGATGAGCTATCCGATAGCACCGCGCAAACGGCCAACCGCTGCGGCGATGTGATGCAGGGCGTGATCTCAACAATGGATAACGTCAGCGCCTCATCCGGCAGAATGGTGGAAATTGTCGCAGTCATCGACAGCATTGCATTTCAGACCAATATTCTCGCCCTGAATGCCGCGGTTGAAGCCGCCAGAGCGGGGGATGCTGGCAGAGGGTTTGCCGTCGTGGCCTCCGAAGTGCGCACGCTGGCTCAGCGCAGTGCTACCGCCGCCCAGGAAATTAAAACGTTGATTGATGAATCCGTTTCTCATGTAGGTAGCGGAAGTCAGCAAATCCACACTGCCGGCGAACGTCTGGGAGAACTGGTCAGCAATGTGCGTCAGGTGCGCCAGTTGATGGGGGAAATACGCGTTGCGGGTGAAGAACAACGTAAGGGCGTTTCCGAAGTCACGCTGGCCGTTACCGAAATGGACAGCACCGTTCAGCAGAATGCCTCGTTAATTGATGATGCCGCAGCACGGACGCAGGCGCTGAAAGAGGAGGCGGAACAGCTGGCACTGCTGGTCTCATCCTTCAGGTTACCTGAGCCTTCCGTTGCCTGATAACCACACCATATCCGGGTACAGACCTTGTGCCCGGATAACTCCAGTATAATGGCTTTTAAGTAAATTTTTCCGGTTTAACTCCCTTTTATTGTGTTTTATAAGATTTTGAATTCCCCATAATTTAACTCTATAATATTGGGTGTAAAGTAGCTTTTATTCTTATAAGGGCCAATATTATGGATTTAACGCTCAATACAGCTGCTGATATCGTCAAACTACTTTGTGACAGATTGCGTAAAGAACGACTCGCGCGGCAAATGACGCAGGCTGATGTTGCCGCGCGTTCAGGTGTCGGTGTGAATACCGTTTCAAATCTGGAAACAGGTAAGAATGTAGGATTTGAGAATCTGGTCAAAGTCGCAATGGTGTTAGGCTATGGCGATGCGCTTGAGGAGTTATTCAAACCCAGGATTGATAGTCTGGATGATATTTTGCGTTACGAAAAGAGCGCAACGCGCCAGCGGATCAAAAGGAAAAATTCTGATGCCTGAACAAGTTGATGTCTTCTATGAAGGTTGGGGTGAAAAATGGCTGTGGGGAAAACTGGTGTCTTCCACAGCCCTGACCGGACGTCCGTTGATCGCCTTTGAATACAGTGAAGACGCCTTACGTAGGGGCCTGGAGCTGTCCCGTCTGATGTTACCGCTGAACGGTCCTCGTTTGCGCAGGGATTTCCCGGCTCATCAGTTAGGATTACCCGGACCGGTCTATGATTCGCTGCCTGACGGCTGGGGCATGCTGTTGATGGACCGATTATTTAAACGCCGCGGACTCAACGCAGCACGCATAGGTCCATTAGAGCGTTTAACCTGGGTCGGCAACAACGCGATGGGCGCCATGACATTCCAGCCCGTTCAGTCAGATGTCGAGATGCTTTCAAAAGAGGATGTTCCTCTCGAACAACTGGCCGCTGAGGTTCAGGAAGTCCTGAGCGGTGAAGGCGGGGAATTTTTGCACAAACTGCTCCAGATGGGCGGTTCGCCACAAGGAGCAAGGCCTAAGGCGCTACTTTATCGTGACACTGTCACGTCTAACTTCACCACGGTGCCGCTACCCGGGAGCGAAAGCTGGTTGATTAAATTTCCCGCCAGGCATGAGCATGCTGAGGTATGCGCCATCGAAGCGGTTTATGCTGAATGCTTGCGCCAATGTGGGATCACCACGCCCGATACGGCGTATTTCAATCTGCCCGGCGGACAGGCGGCATTTGCCACTCGCCGTTTCGACCGTGACCAGTCGACACGAATTCCTATGCAGAGCCTGGCGGCACTTACCGGGGCAAATTACCAGATACCCGGCGCTTTAGACTACCGGGATTTTCTGCGCGCCACGCAGATTTGTACCAATGATGTCAGAGAAAAGGCAAAAGCGTTCGAACGCGTGGTTTTCAACGTGGCTTTTAACAACCGCGACGATCATCCGAAGAATTTTGCCTATTTAATGTCAGCCGATGGAAACTGGACTCTGGCTCCGGCTTACGACGTCACCTGGTGCGAAGGGCCAGGTGGGTATCACCAAATGGACGTGCTGGGAGAGGCGCTGGATATCGAAAGAAAGCACCTTCAGTCGCTTGGCGTTCAGGAAGCTGAGTTATCTGCTGACCATGTGAACGGCATAATCGAAAAAGTCTGTCACTTTGCCACTGCATTGAGCGCTATCGCCAGGGACAAATACCCCGATCAGATAACGCTATCTACGCTGAAGACGATTCAGAAACAAATTAATGATAATGTCCGCCGGCTAATGTCCCGGTGACGCAGATACGGCCGCAACACTTCCCGGAAAATTAAAGCTGAGCGGGGCAAGGTTTCCCCGCTACATTTCCCCGCTAAACTGACCAGAGGACAACCATTAACGTCCCCAACGATTGCGAATATAGGTCACAGCTTCCTGCGTTTGCGGTTGATTAAGATAATCTTCGCGAAACAGGATCGTGCCGTTGATGTACGGTTCGGATTCGTTTAAATCGAGCTGCTTTTTCAGTTCCGGCACACCGCCTTTTACCGTCCAGTCCGGCTCTTTTCTCGATGGTTCACCGACTTTATACAGAGCTACACCAATGTAGAGGCGAGTGTTGGTTGATTTCACGACATCTGCCCACCATTTTGCCAGTACATCGTAACGCGCTGCGTCACGGGCAAAAGGCCAGTAGAGTTGCGGTGCAATGTAATCCAGCAAACCTAATTGCACCCAACGGCGGGTGTCTGCATACGACTCATCATACGCTGCGGCGCCGCGCGTGTCGGAGCCCGCTGGATCGTGCGAACGGTTGCGCCACACGCCCGCAGGACTAACGCCAAACTCGACTTCAGGCTTGAGTTTCTTGATGGTCCGCGATACCTGGGCAATCAACCTTTGCGTGTTATCGCGCCGCCAGTCAGCTTTGAAAGCGAACCCCTGACCGTATCTTCTGAAGGTCTGGCTGTCGTTGAGCGCAGAGCCGGGAGATTCGGTATAGAAGTAATCATCAAACTGCACACCGTCAACCGGGTAATTCTCAACCACTTCCGCCACGATGCTGGTGATCCAGTCGCGCACGTCGGGAATACCGGGGTCTAACACAAAACGCTCGCCCGCAGTGCGGATCCAGTCCCGATGCAGGACGTATACGCTGGACGGCGTCTGTGACAGCGTGCTGTTTAATTCAGTGACCGTCGAAGGTTTGGTGTTTACGGACACGCGATAGGGGTTAAGCCAGGCATGAACTTTCATTCCGCGCTTATGCGCTTCATCGAGCATAAACTGCAGCGGATCGTAACCCGGATCCTGGCCAATCGTGCCGGTCAGGGTATCTGACCACGGTAGAATTTTTGACTTCCACAATGCGGTCCCATCGGGCTTAACCTGGAAAAAAACGGTGTTAATACCAAGCCGTTTCAGGTTGTCCAGCTTATCCGTCAGCGCTTTTTGCTGCAGGCTGATGCGTAGGGCAGGCGAACTGATGTTCACGGATGAAATCGGCGGCCAGTCAAGACGTGAAACCGTCGCCAGCCAGATCCCGCGCACTGGCTCCTTGCTCTGCTGGGGTTTGCTCACCGGAGGTAGCGGAGTGGTCTTGTAACCGGGTGGTTGTGAAGAACAGCTGCCAAGTAACAACATACTGCCCACAAGTACAGCAAACCATTTCATGTTGGTCAGCGGTAGTCTGGCACGAGAACGGGCGAGAATCTTCGCCAGTTTTTTCTGATAATTTCCTGAAAAGAAACCGGATGCTGCCATCTGATTTTGCTCTTATTTCTTTTTATTGCGGCTGTTAGCCCAGGGATCGAAGGCCGGTTCGGGGGTGTTGTTTGAGGCCAGGTCATGCAGCGAATCAAGGTACAGCGCTTCAACTTCTGTCCGCGCCCACGGCGTACGGCGCAGAAACTTCAGACTGGATTTAACGCTCGGTTCATTTTTAAAGCAGTTGATATTAATGCGTTGCGCCAGTTCAGCCCAACCATAACGTTCAACCAGGGCATTGACCTGCATTTCAAGCGTTACGCCATGTAAAGGGTCTTTAGAAATATGAGCATTCATATGAAGTCCAGTTCAGTGGTTCCAGATTTTGTCAGTAGTGAGACGGGAAGAAGGTTACAAGAAAGCGCAGCTGCCAGCAACGGCAGAAAGCGGTATGGCGCGACAAGCCGTACGCCATACTGGCAATGGATGGATCAATACTCTTTAAAAGCCAGTTCCAGACGGGCAATCAACGGTTTAAACAGATAACTCATCAGGGTTCGTTCACCGGTCTTGATCGTCACGCTGGCGGGCATTCCCGCTTTTATTTTGTAATCGCCCAGCAAACGCGCGCCCTCTGCTGAAACCTGTACTTCCGCAAGGTAGTAAGGCTGCTGAGTGGCTTCATCAATTAAGCGGTCCGCAGAGATAGTCAGAACCCGGGCCGGAACCGACGGTAACAGCGCGTGGTTAAGGGCAGGGAATAGCACATCAACGGTTAAACCGGGGACCAGTTTATCAATGGCATGCACGGGTATTTTGGCATCGATTTGCATCGGTTGTCCGGCGGCAACGATATCCATAAGATGTTCGCCGGGTTGAATGACGCCGCCCACGGTACTGACTTTAACATCCAGCACGATACCGTTAATCGGCGAGCGGATCTCGGTGTTATCCAGCTCGTGACGGGTGGACGCCAGTTCATCCTCCAGCATTGCCACTTCTTTTTGGTTTTCCGTCAGTTCAGACTCAACTTCACGTAAATATTGATGACGCACCTGGTAGGCTTTAATTTTTAATTCGTTTTGCTGCGATTTCAGTTTGGCAATGTTAAGAATATCTTCTGAAACGCTGCCAGATATTTCTGCCGCCTCGCGCTCCAGCACCAGTAATTGCGCTTTGGGATAATAGTTTTTTTCGCTCAGCGCGCGAATAGCCCCTAACTCCCGGTTAATCAGAGAAAACTGGTGGTCGCGATAGCCTTTTATTTTATTGAGATTATCCGTTTGTCCTACCAGACCATCGAGCGTTTCCTGAATCATCGACAGTTCATCCTGAATCGTTTTGCGACGGGTATCGAAAAGTTTAGCCTGCAGATTTCTGACTTCTGCCAGCCGTTTATTGCCAGACAATTGCTGCGTCAGCGTCGTATTAAAGACGATCGCATCCAGGCCATCGCGTTCTGCTAACAGGCGATCTTCGATACTTTTTGCAGAAATATACTGGGCATTTAACGCGCTGAAACGCATTTCAAGCTGCATTTTATCCAACCGGACGAGGACCTGATTTTTCTTCACCAGGTCGCCTTCTTTGATAAAGATATCCGTTACCCGACCGCCGCTCAGATGCTGAATGGTTTTGCGGTTACTCGATACGGTTACCGTACCATCGGCGACCACGCCCGCATCTAACGGCGCTTGCACTGCCCAGAGGATAAAACTACCGACACCAAGCACAATGACGATCACGCCCCGGATAATCGGCGACCAGATATTAGTATCAACGCCAGCAGAGGCCGCGTTCTCAGATTTCTTTTTCATCATCAGGCCTCACGTTGCTGTTCAGTCGTGGATGGAGAAGGCGTAGCCACTGGTTTCAGTACGTTGGCCTGACGCAAATGGGCAAAAACCTGATCGCGGGTACCAAACTCCTGTATAGCGCCATCGTTAAGCAGCAAAACCTTATTGACCACGCCGAGCAGCGTCGGGCGGTGTGAGATAATGACAGTGGTTTGTCCCTGGGTACGTAGGGTATTGATGGCTTTAACGAGTGCGAATTCGCCCGCGTCGTCAAGATTGGCATTCGGTTCATCAAGCACGATGAATGCAGGATTGTTATACACGGCGCGTGCCAGCCCGATGCGCTGCCGCTGCCCGCCGGAGAGCTGGTATCCACCTGCGCCCAACAGCGTGTCATAACCTTGTGGCAAGCGCAGGATCATCTCATGAACGCCTGCCAGTAATGCGGCGGCGACGATAAGCTCACTGTCATTCTGCGCGAAGCGGGCAATGTTTTGCGCGATGGTACCGTCAAACAGTTCCACATCCTGCGGCAGATAGCCAATAGACGGGCCCAGCAGCGCTTTATCCCACTGACAAATATCTGCGCCGTCTAATCTGACTTTCCCTGATAGCGGTTTCCAGACGCCAACCAGAACCTTTGCCAGCGAGGTTTTCCCTGAGGCTGAGGGGCCGATAATCCCCAGAACTTCACCTTGCTCCAGCTGGAATGAGATATTACGCAGTAGCGGGGAAGGCTGGCCGGGGGCTGCGGCGAAGACGCTTTCGACGCTGATGTTGCCGTTAGGACGCGGCAGGGTCAGTACCTCTTTCGGAGCCGGATACTCCTTCAGCAAGGTTGAGAGCTGATGCCACGCGCTACGAAACTGCACGAACTGCTTCCAACTGCCAATGACTTGTTCTACCGGGTTGAGGACGCGGCCAAGAATGATCGAGGCGGCGATCATCAGGCCCGGAGTAATATGGCCGCCGATCACCAGTAAAGCCCCGGCGCCCAGCGCAATAGATTGCAGCAACACCCGCACAAAGCGGCTGAGACTGCTTAACCCGGCCGTTTTGTCGGCAATCTGCGTTTGTAGCGCCAGCACTTTGTTATGTTGCTCCTGCCAGTTGGACTTCAGGGTCGAAAGCATCCCCATCGCTTCAATGGCATCGGCGTTTTGCAGCTGTTTATTCAGTTTGCTGGCATTGTTAATGGTTAAGGCGTGCGCTTGCTGAATCGGGCGCTTGGTAGAGATTTCAGATACCAGCGTCAGAATAAATAATAATGTTATTCCGCCGAGAGAAAGATATCCCAGCAGGGGATGGACCAAAAAGGCGATGAACAGATATATTGGCGTCCAGGGAATATCCAGTAAGGCGAACAGGCTATTCCCGGAAAGAAACTGACGAACCTGATCTAATTCGGCTAAAGATTGCGCCGGATTGTTATCACCGGTAACCATCTTTCTTTTAAAGGCTGCGTTAAAAACCAACTGGCTTAGCTTTATATCAAGCCGGTTGCCAAGCCTGACCATAACCTGCGCGCGGGCAGATTCAATCATGGCAATAACGATGTACAAGCCGACAATCAATAAGGTCAACATTAACAGCGTGGTGGTATTTTTACTGACCAGCACACGGTCGTAAACCTGTAGCATATAAATTGCCGGCGCCAGCATAAGCATATTAATCACACAACTAAAAAACAACAGCATCAGAAAAGTGGGTTTCGTTCCCTTTAATGCATCATTCAGTTCTGTTGGCGTATGCTGGCGCGACATAGTCTTCTCCTTATACGATCAATGAACTATTGCCATTGTTACTGGCAAGGGTAGTGGGCATTTCCAGATAAAAGTCACCAATATTCACGGTGTTCGAATTGACGCCCACCAATGTGATGGTATCTGTACCGATAGTCACAATGGTGTTGCCATTGTTTCCGGTGATAGACACGCTGCTGGCAAAATTACCCGCGTTGATACCTAACAAGACGAGATCAAGGAAGTCCTGCCCGCCGTTGGGGTTACTGTCAAAACCGGTAATTCGGTCCTGCCCAAAGTTGGCACCAAAGGCGAAGATATCGCTCCCGGCACCACCGTCCAGAATGTCGTTACCTTCCTGACCATTGAGAATATCGTCCCCGCTACCGCCGGAGAGGGTATCCGCTCCCGCACCGCCAATCATGACGTCGTTACCAACTCCGCCTTGCAGGTTATCAGCGCCATCTCCGCCATCGAGGAAGTCATTCCCGATACCACCAAACAACTGGTCGTTACCGCCCATACCGAACAGATAGTCGTTACCGGTCCCTCCCGTAATGGTGTTCGCAATGGCATTACCGGTACCGATAAAACTGCCGCTGCCGGTAAATACCAGTTCTTCCACGTTATCGGTGAGGTCGTAGCTGCTAAGGTTGGTTCGGACAACGTCCGTGCCGCCATTCACACCTTCGATAACTACATCACCGAAATCATCAACGATGTAGGTATCATCGCCCGTGCCGCCGGTCATACTGTCGGCACCAAGTCCGCCATCAAGCGTGTCGTTACCGGCATCACCTTGCAGAATATCTTGCCCAGCCTGACCAGAGAGGTTGTCGTTTCCTGCACCGCCGATGAGCAGATCGTCACCTGCACCGCCGAGTAAGGTGTCATTACCGCCTTCACCGCGTAGGATATCGCTCCAGGCAGTGCCGACGAGGGTGTTAGCCCCGTTGGTACCCACAATCAGATCGCCCACGGGCTGGGTGGTGGTCGACGTCAGGACAACAGGGGGGTTGCCTTCATCGTCGACGACGGTAACGACCACCTGCAACGTTCTGCCAACCATAGCCTGACCCGGCGTATAGGTGGCGGAAGTCGCACCGTTAATGTTGACGAATCCGGTTGGCGAACTCATTCTCCATTGATAAGTGAAATTACCGCCGCTCAGACCATCGGCGTCAGCAATGCCTGAAACCACCGCGGTCAGCGTCAGGCTTTCAGTTGGGGTGAGGTCGTTAATTACCGGCACACCGGTCGTGGCCTGATTTCGCGGTAGGATCGCCTGAGTTTGTGCCGACACCAGGGTTTCAGCGTCACCCATGCGGTCGTTAAAGCTGGCTACCACACGCAGCGGAGCACCCTGAATAGCGCCAGGCACTCTGAACTCAACACCGGTTGCCTGGTCTCGCCATTGGCCGTTGACGAATGCCTGCCAGGTCATGGTAATGGCCACATCCGCCGCCAGCCCGTTACCATCCAGCAAGTTCGCCACGTTGACGCGCAGCAGGTCGCCCACCGAAGGGTTAGGATTGCTGATGGTCAGATCGCCCGTCGCTTGCTGCGCCGTCACCCACAGCTGCTTCCCATCGCCAAACTCCAGTTTTTCGATGTTCAACAGACGATCGATGCCATCATTCAGGTTCAGCGCGGCATCCGGCGTGGCGTGATCGACGCGCAGGCTACCGTCCGCCATACGGGTAAAGACATAGTTGCTGCTGACATCACGGTACACCGCGACGTCAGTTTCCGTGCCGTTACCTTCATGCAGGATTTCTCGCACAATCGACAGCTGATTCGGTTTCAGCGTGCCGGCCAGCATGTACGATTTCAGTTCGGCCATACCTTCGGCGCTGGTGAGTCCCGCCATACCTGTAACGGCAATACGCACGTTGAGCCATGCATCACCATCAATGATATCGTTACCGGCTTTACCCATAATGCGGTCGCTACCGCCACCGCCGAGTAAAATATCGCTACCATCATCAGGGTTCAGTAGCACCGCGTCCGGATTTGTAGAACGCTCTACGCCGAGAATAGCCTGTAAACCGGTGATCCTGTCCGCACCTTCCTGGGTCAGGTTGTTAGAGAGGGGAACGCCCTGAACAGGCGCAGTACCTATCGGCTGTTCTGTCCCGGTCAGGATATCGTCGTATTTCCAGCCCGACAGCCCTTCAACAAGATCAAAACGGTCGCGTAGAATAAACTCCTGCTGGTTGACGAAAATAGGGATCCCAAGGTCAGAGTTAGCGCCATTTGGGTCGCCTTTATGGATAGCCCAGTCGAAACCGGCCATGCCATTATTGCGCTGGATCCCCGCGCCCTGAATCATGATGTCGTCACCGGCTTCGCCATCGTAGTCGGTGTCGTTACCCTGACCGTTGAGGACATCGTGACCGATAATGGTACTGTTGAAGAACAACTCAGAGTTGTCACCCGCCAGCGTGTCAAACCCGTCGCCGCCTTCCAGCCAGTCATCACCTTCGTTGCCCATCAGGAAATCACCACCCGAGCCGCCAAGCGCAAAGTCGTTATCCTGACCCGAGAAGACCTCCTGCGCATCTTCGCCGACCACCACGAAGTCGCTACCGCTGCCACCAAAGACCAGATCGTTTCCGTTACCGGAGAAGATAACGTCATGTCCGGCATCACCGTGCAGGAAGTCCGCATCACCAACAGGCGTACCGGTATCGGTAATAATGTCATCACCGTCACCACCATGGACCACGTCTGCTTCGTCGCCGCCGTCCAGTCGGTCATCTCCGCCATCACCCCACAGACTGTCGATCCCTTTACCGCCGATTAACGTATCATTGCCTGCCGTCCCTCCAAGCACCACATGCCCATCGCCGGTATATTTCAGATACCCGCCATCGGCAAAACTATCGCCGTCAACATCCACTCCTGGGTCGCGACGCACCAACAACGGCGAGAGCAGATCCTTCAGCGGATTACCCCATTTCGGGTCGATTTCCGTTTGCAGCACGCGGTTCACTTCAAAAATATGGTCCGGTGTCTGGAACAGATTAGCGGGCAGGTGGGAGGATCCCTCATCACCAAGATCGCTGTTACGCATTACCAGCGCGGAAAACGAGTTGGCCTCCAGTTCATTGAGTAAGTTCAGTCCCTGAACGCGGCTCAGATAGTAGAAACGATCGCCGTCCTGAAGCATTTCCATTTGTGTTTCAAAGACGAAGTTGAAGGTTGAGCCGAGCATGCCGCCAAATTCATTTTTGCGCTCTGCCAGCCCGCCAATCCAGAAATCGACCATATTCAGGCCGGTCTCTTTGGTTGCCCACGCTCCGGTACTGTTAAAGAAATCCATCGCATCCGCAGGCGGGGCATTGTTAGCATCACCAAACAACAGGAAGTTTACCGCTGCACGCTTACCTTCAAGGCTGGTGGCATTGAGGATCAGCTCATGCTGACCATAGGCGGCCATAAAGTTAATGATTGAAGCGGGATTTTTCAGGTAGGTAGTGAAGTCAGCCCAACTGGTATAAGGCTTCAGTTGACTATCACCGCTTAATGCAAAAAACTGCTCGCGGGCCTGGTTCAGCGTCGGCATTGCGGTGTCACGGCCACGGGCTATATTAAGCGCGCCTAAATCGAGGGGCAGGCCGATGAGATTATTACGCAGCGCATCGGTAATAAATTCATCAATTTCGTTACCCACCTGACGCGTCATACCACGCACAATTGCGCCAATAGCCTGATCGTCCGTGACGGTGGCCCCGTTGATTTGATTAAATGCTACCGGATTCAGGAATGCTGAAATCAGGTCAATATCACCGCTTTGCATATCAATGTCGGTGCGCGCCACGGTTTCTGTCAGCATTGAATGCCCGAAACGGTAAACCACATGCGCAAACTCGGCAAAGATCATCGGGTTTATATCCGCCGTGTTGGAGAAAACAAACGGATCGACGGCGGGTTGTACGGTACGGGCAAACTCCTCGAATACGAGGTGCTGATATTGCATTTCCGTGGAGAAGCGGCCTGCCTGGAATAAGTACTCACCGTTCCATACCAGCGTACTGGTATCGGCAGGTAATTCCGTGATTTGATGATTGGGCATCAACCACTGATTAATGAGGTCGATATCACCGGTTTCCAGCAGTGTTGTTTTATATTGCTCAACCAGACGGTTATGCTCGCTGTGAAAAACGGCGTGCACCGCGGTTAAACCTATATTTTCGTTCCCACGCCCGTCACCGGTAATAAAGTGACGATCGAGCAGTTCGTTATCATAGGTTCCTGCCGGTTGCGCTCCTTCGCCCCCAATCGCAGTGTCATCATCTGCCAGCAGACCCGCTTTTGGCGCGGCAGTATGCGCAATATCATCAAGAAACGCATGGCCGGTGCGGAATGTTCCCTCAGGCAACAGACCGCCGTTGGCTTCAACCAGTCCCCCGGTGGTAACAATCTGTACCTTTCCATTTTCACTTAAAATCAAATTACCGTAGCGATCCGTTGCCAGCAGGGGAACATTAAACACATCCTGATCGGTGAGTTTAATGCCTAGCAGAGTTTCAGCCTGGTTTTTAACGTCGGCCCAGGTCGCCAGTCCACCGTTCGCACCGCCTAATAAATTCCCGGTAGGCTCTGGTTTCCCATCAATAATGACGTATTCGCGGATGAAAATCTGATGTGAAGGATGGGAGGTGTAGGTTTGGTTTTGGTCGATGAAGGGGGTCGTCAGGTTTACTGTCTCTCGGTTTTCATCCACCGTTGCCCGGGTTAATAGCATAAAGTTTGTCGACGACCCTTCCACATATAAAGGGTCATCCGGCTGTAGCGGAATGAAAACGATACCGTTGCCGCCTTTGGGAATCAAATCCAGACCGTGGTCAAAAAACTGGCCAAAGAAGGTCATCCAGCCGTTAAAAGCAGGGGAGAGACCGATATCGGGAGACTGGTTAGGAATGGATAACGTTTCTCCGTCTCCTGTAATAGTCCCCCCGCCGGGAGCATCTTTTAACGCGTTAAATACCTCCAGTGCGGCTGGGTTAGATGCCGTTTGATCGGAAATTAAGTTACTAATAATACGTGGGTCGGCATCAATAACGGTGCCACCAATTTGGATATAACTGGTCATTTGGTCCGCATCTTGCCAGTTTAACGCGGTTAATCTCGGCATTGTCTGGTCGGCAGAGCCATATAACTCCTGGCCTGGTAGAAGATTATTCCATGAACCATCTACCGTGCGAAGTCCATAAGGCAATAGCGGACTGGAAACTAATTCTCTAAGCAATTCAGCATTAACGCTACCATCCGGGTTAGTTGCCGCTTCGGATATTTTGATCTGCTTAAGAATAAAAGCAAGATCGTGCAGAGTGACAGTAAAGTCATATTGTGAGGCCATAAGTCATTACCCCTATCTTTACCTGTATTAGCTATCATCACTCTTTTCTTCCACTTACAAAAACTGACAGAAGAATGAGTCGTATAAGATACCTGATTGTTATTACATGATTAAAACTCCATATTTAAAAAAATGAAGTATCTACGACTTGATTAGCATTATTCTCCTGAAATTTAGTTAGCACAGTAAGATATGCACCTCACTTATATATTAGGTTTGAGCGGTTGATGACCATCGTGCCCGTTGAAATTAAAGGTATATTCGAGACACGCAGTTTTGAGAAGACAAGGTCTCCTCAAGGCTGTAAAGGTTTTACTTTTTAAAACGCATATTACAGTTATGTGATGATCATAACTATGGTTTTTCCGTTGGCGACTTCACTCATACTTTATTATGAAAAGATTAAATTTTCATTTCTTTACATTAGAATTTATGTCAAATCTCTTCTTAAGAAGAATTCTCATTAAGTCGACTTTTAAGATGTCATTGTGTTGAATTATAAAATTTAATATTGGATGAAATTTAACACGACATCATTCCTGATGCCTGATTATGCTATTAGCATAAATCAATATAGTGTGATAGCTGACCCTACGTTTAGTAAAGAACGCCCCCTCCAAACAGGTAATGCAATGAAAAAAAATATAATTTTTCTCTCCGGGATGATTTTTTCGTCAGTCGGTCACGCCAGTGCGCTCTACTTCTATGAAGTCGGAACGGAGGATACCGCACTGGCTGGTGCAGGGCAGGCCGCTCGTGCTCAGGATGCCTCTACGCTGTTAACGAACCCTGCGGGGATGACCCGTTTACCTGACCATATGGTCAGCGGAGGATTACAGGCGATGGGCGGAGATATTCCCTATACGCTGAACAATACGACAGATGGAAGGCAAAGCCCCGGTAATGTAATGACGCTTTTCCCCAATGCCAGCATGTTTTATACGCAACGGCTAAGTGATACCGTTTCTGCCGGTTTGGGTTTGTACGGCAACTATGGGTTAGGTATCGACTTCGGCAACTGGGCAGGGGATCGGTTAATTAAACAAAGTACCATGGTTGCGATGACGCTGAGTCCCGCCGTTGCATGGAAACTAAGTGATAAGGTGTCGGTTGGCGCAGCTGCAGGGCTAAACTATGGTTTTCTGTCGCTAAGCAGAGATGTCGATGGCCACGATGAGAAACAAAGCGATCATGACTGGGCGATGAATTACCACCTTGGGTTATTAATGGACTTAACTGACAATACTCGGGCGGGTGTAACCTGGACCAGTAAGACTGATTATCATTTCAATATTGACGGGACAGCGCGTTTTCCCAATATACCTAATATTGGATATGATCTGCCGATCTCCACACAGGTCCGTGCTCCGCAGCAGGTGATGTTTAGTCTGGTTCACGATATCAACAGTCAATGGTCAGTGATGGGCGATCTTGGCTGGCAGGACTGGAGTCAGTTTGGCAGCCCGCAGATTACAATAAATGGTCAGCAAAGCGATCGTGATAATCGTCTGAGAGATACATGGCATACAGCGCTGGGCGTGCAATATCATCCCGATGAGCAGTGGCGCATTAATGCCGGTATTGCCTATGACAGTTCACCGTACAAATCGCAAAGTGATGTAGCGCTTTCGATGCCAACCGGCGATGAATGGCGACTTGCCACCGGTGCACAGTACCAGATTACGCCAGCCAGTAATATTGGCGTTGCCGTTGAGTATTTGCACATGCAGTCGTCTAATGTCAAATCTGATATCTTTGCAGGCCAGTATAAGAATCCGTGGCTATGGTTTGCCAGTGTCAACTACAGCTATCAATTCTAGCGCCGTTATTCCCGATTAACTATCTCACGCATTGTTAATAGTCACCATGGCGGATTATCTATCCGACAGTGTCTGGTAACCGTCTGCTGGTGGTCTTATCACACACGCTCGTTTAAATAAAAATAAATTTCTACTTTTATTATTGAGCAATTTATGGTTTTAATATGAATCTGTACTACCTTCATGGAATATAGGTAAAAGCATATTGTTTTCAATCTAAATAATACAGGTTTGATTATGCAAATTTCACCTCCGGTACGCCCAGAACAAAGCATACAACGCTTAATGCAAGCACTTGAACCGATTGCAGAAAAGATGAAGGTTGTGCCGCGGCGGCGTATCATGTGGAAATACAAGAATAAGCCTCAACTCTACCTTTTTTTGCAAGGGGAGCTGTCTATTTTACGTTCTTCTGATGGTCTGTTAATCGTGACCGTCTATGAACCCCATCTGTTCGGTATTGCCGAAATGATCCAACCGGTACACGGCCATTTATTGCGCGCTGAAGCTGAGTCAACATTATTACGCGTCGATGCCGATAAAGCACGAGAACTCTTTCATCAACAAGGCTTGTGGGAAGATGCGGCGGCAGTGCTTTCATATCATACGGGCTATCTCTTTTATCGTGATGATTTAGTCGTACAGCAGCGTACTTATTCAGTGATACGTAACCACCTCGAAGAGATGATTTTGTTGCCGGAAGAGACGCGCACGCGAGTCTCTATTTTAGATTATATTCAGGATCGGACCCACTTATCGCGCAGCAGTGTTTTAAATGTTGTATCTGCGTTAAAAAAAGGAGGGTATATTGATTTTGAACGCGGAGGGTATCTTACTTCCATCAATAAATTGCCTGAGCGATTTTAAATAAACCCACAAACAAGTTACAAATCGATTATCTAAATTTAATATTCTATTGTTGTGGTATGCCATATATCAATCGTAAGAAATCCTCCTCATCATTTTCTGAAGAGGATTTCTTGTTATTCAATAAGAGAGTTCACGGACTGATTAATGCTTAACAGTCCTGTTTGATTATGCTCCTTATAATAAAAATTGTTCATTTGCTGCATTTGTTCGAGCTTGGTTAAAGAAGCATAAACCTGGTATGCCTGGCTATGAACGTCAAACATCTCTCTTGGCTTAACCTCATGAAGATATTCATTTTTTAATGAACTCGCGACGTTTTCAATTTGCTGTTTATTATCCTGATATAAGGACAGGGATGCCGAGTCACTACTTGATTTTGACTCGGGTTGTGCCTGAACAACAGGGATCACCATTTTA
The DNA here is from genome assembly GCF_030332345.1 of Citrobacter sp. Cpo221. NCBI lineage: Bacteria > Pseudomonadati > Pseudomonadota > Gammaproteobacteria > Enterobacterales > Enterobacteriaceae > Citrobacter > Citrobacter sp. Cpo221. The sequence continues at coordinate 253,947 of NZ_JAOWIA010000033.1, read as the reverse complement.
TTGATTTTAACAACTTTCTCTGGGGGAGAAGTATTACAGCCAGAAAGCATCCCAACGATGAGAAGTAGATAGAGAGTGCGCATATATAGTGTTCTAAAGACAATGGATGCCAGCCATTATCTTTTTATACACTCAGGTGTCTACAGCTATTTTGTTTAAATAAAAACAAAAGGAAATTTAAAATTAAATGCCATTGCATTACATTGTTTCATAAGACCATGTTAGCCTACGAGGCATTAGATCATAGAAACCTGATAAGTACAGTATTACGGAAGCTTCTCAACAATCAGAACTGCAGGATTTCTTTCTTCTGGATAATATATTATTAGCGAGGATTTATGAAACTTAATAAACTAGTAAGTTATCTGACTTTAGCTGGCGTGTGTTCAACATCATTAATATCACTACCTGTATTGGCACAGGAAGGAGCAAAAGATGCGACTGCTCAGACCAAAAGTGCGAATGACGCCTTATATGGTCAATTGCCATTCACTGATAAAACCGATTTTATGAACGCACATAAAGGTTTTATTGCTCCGCTTCCCAGTGAATTGATTAAAGGGAAGCAGGGAAATGTTGTCTGGGACCCTCAGCAATATGCCTTTATCAAAGAGGGCGAAAAAGCCCCCGACACGGTTAATCCAAGCCTGTGGCGTCAGTCGCAGTTGATCAATATTGGCGGTTTGTTCCAGGTCACTGATGGCGTGTATCAAATCCGTAATCTTGATCTCTCGAATATGACAATTATGGAAGGGAAAGAGGGTATTACGGTCATTGATCCGCTGGTATCTGCAGAAACCGCGAAAGTGGGAATGGACCTTTATTATAAGAATCGCGGTAAAAGACCCGTTGTTGCCGTCATTTATACGCACAGCCATGTTGACCACTACGGTGGTGTCCGCGGCGTGATTGATGAAGCGGATGTGAAATCCGGTAAAGTGAAGGTATATGCACCGGCTGGTTTTATGAAGGAAGCTGTATCTGAAAATATTATGGCAGGTAACGCCATGAGTCGCCGAGCTAGTTACATGTATGGCAATCTGTTGAAACCGGATGCAAAAGGTCAGGTCGGTGCGGGTCTGGGGACGACAACCTCCGCCGGTACGGTCACGCTGATTGAACCCACTAACTATATTACCCACACCGGGCAGAAAGAAGTTATCGACGGTCTAACCTATGACTTCATGATGGCGCCGGGATCGGAAGCACCTTCTGAAATGCTGTGGTATGTAGAAGAGAAGGGAATGATCGAAGCTGCAGAGGATGTCACCCATACACTGCATAACACTTATTCATTACGTGGCGCGAAGATCCGCGATCCGCTGGCATGGTCAAAATATATCAATGACGTTATTGGCCGCTGGGGGGGAAAGGCAAACATTATTATTGCTCAGCATCACTGGCCGACCTGGGGTAATGAAAATGTGGTGAAGTTAATGAAAAGTCAGCGTGATATGTACCGTTACATCAACGATCAGACGCTGCGCATGGCTAACCAGGGGCTGACCCGTGACGAAATCGCCGCTAACTTCAAACTGCCGTCTGGTCTGGAAAAATCATGGGCCAGCCGCGGATACTATGGTTCTGTCAGCCATGATGTGAAAGCAACGTATGTCTTTTACCTCGGCTGGTTCAACGGTAATCCGGCAACACTGAATGAATTACCGCCCGTTGATGCCGCGAAGAAATATGTCGATTATATGGGCGGCGCCGATGCAATCATGCAAAAAGCGAAAACTGATTACGCCCAAGGCAATTACCGTTGGGTGGCGCAAGTCACTAACAATATCGTCTTTGCTGATCCGAGCAATAGAGAAGCCCGTAATCTGGAAGCAGATGCCCTTGAGCAAATGGGTTATCAGGCTGAGTCCGGTCCATGGCGTAATTTTTATCTGACTGGTGCACAAGAATTACGCAACGGTGTGGTGAAAGGTGCGACACCAAATACCGCCAGCCCGGATACCGTTAAAGCCATGTCACCTGAGATGTTCTTTGATTATCTCGCGGTACATATTAACGGAGAAAAAGCGGCAAATGCGCAGGCAGTCTTCAACGTCGATTTAGGTGCTGACGGCGGTAAATACAAACTGGAACTGGAAAACGGTGTTCTTAACCATAGCGCTGATACACAGGCCAGCAACGCTGACGCCTCCATTACGCTTAACCGTGCAACGTTGAACAAAATCATTCTCAAGGAAGAATCGCTGAAACAGGCAGAAGAGAAGGGTGATGTACAAATTTCCGGCAATCATGCCAAGCTTGATGAGTTCCTCGGGTATTTAGATGGCTTTGATTTCTGGTTTAACATGGTAACGCCTTAACTGTAGAGACAAACCATGCCATAACCCGCCAGCACTGGCGGGTTTTTTATTGTTGCTTATCAGAGTATTGAGTTGAACGATGCTGTATAGCAGTTGCTATACATAAGCCTTATGATATGCTTGTAAAGCAATTGCTATACAAGAGGCTTAATAATGAAATCAGATGTCCAGCTAAACCTTAGAGCTAAAGAATCCCAACGCGCGCTTATTGATGCGGCCGCAGAGATTCTACATAAATCGCGTACAGACTTTATTCTGGAAATGGCCTGCCAGGCGGCAGAGAACGTTATTCTCGATCGCCGAGTGTTTAATTTTAATGATGAACAATACGCTGAGTTTATCGAGATGCTTGATGCTCCGGTTGCCGAAGATCCCGCTATCAGGAAGCTACTGGCAAGGAAACCACAGTGGGATTTGTAACCGCACCGGAACCACTAACTCACATTCATCAATTAGCGGAATTTGTCAGCGGAGAAATTGTTCTCGATGATTGGTTAAAGCAAAAAGGGCTAAAAAATCAGGCTCTCGGCGCAGCCAGGACGTTTGTTGTCTGCAAAACAGACACGCGACAAGTCGCTGGCTTTTATTCACTGGCCACAGGTAGCGTCAACCACACAGAAGCAACAGGCAATCTTCGGCGTAACATGCCAGATCCAATCCCCGTAATTATCCTTGCCAGATTGGCCGTAGATCTTTCTGTTCGTGGAAAAGGGTTAGGGGCCGATCTGCTTCACGATGCGGTACTGCGGTGTTACAAAGTGGCAGAAAATATTGGCGTGCGTGCCGTTATGGTACATGCGCTCACAGACGAAGCTAAACGTTTTTATCTTCACCACGGATTCAAAGCATCTCAACTGCAGGAACGAACTCTGTTCCTCAAGCTTTCATGATTGTAATGAGCAGAGGAGGTCAATGGCCAAACGTGGGCCACATGGAGTCTCAACTGAGTACGCAGCAATTGCATTTAACATAATATACATTATGCGCACTAAAATAGATAAAGGCGGAATCTGCTGTTTTATGGTCATCCTTGTGCTGCTCAATAATGACGCCTCAAAACTCTTTCAAGCGCAGTTGCCTCAACAGCGCTAACAGTTTTGGATGATGGCTCTCGACTACAGCTGGTTATGCAAATAGCTGTTTTATGTCCTCTACAATTCCACCGCGACTCTCACTTCACTGAACATCAAAACTGATAACTGTAGTTCACACTGGCAAACCACAGATACGGATTATCGTAACTCCCCTGATAAATTGATGGTGACTGTACGTGGGACGACTGCATATGCAGATACGACACGGCAGCACCGATATTGCTTTGTGGTGTAATTTGATATTGCGCTCCGGTAGCAAATCGCCATTCATCACCGGTCGGCAACGTCAGCGCTACATCGCTTTGCGAATTATAGACAGTACTATCAAAAGCTACGCCCGCATTCAAACGCCATTGTTCCGTAGGTCGAAATTGCACACCTAAAGCCGTATGCCACAAATCCTTCAGACGACTGGACTTATCAACTTCTTGCCCGACCACCGTTATTTGCGGCGCGCCGAACTGACTCCAGTCCTGCCAGCCAAGCTCTCCCATCACTGACCACTGTTTATTAATGTCATGAACCAGACTTAACATAATCTGCTGTGGAATTGACGTTAACAGAGCCCCCAACGGAAACCCTGTCACTAAGCTTATAAGCCACCGATGGACTGAGCGACATCGCAACCATGGTGCTTTTCTTAATCAGCCGGTCGCCGGACCAATTGCCAAAATCGATCCCCAAACCGTATTTTCATATGCCACCTGCAGAATTTCTTCATTATTGAAGGAGTTAGCGTCTGTAAAAGCGTAGCTCGCAGCATTTAAATTGCCAGGCCAAAGCACCGGATTAAAAGCGCGACTTGTGCATACGTTCGAGCTGGATTTTGTCTGCTTCACTCGCTGTGTCAGCCAGGGACTGAAAACTATCGGGTGCGTAATAAGTTTTCGGTCGCGGAAGCGATTGCATGGAAGTGCCCGGGTAAATTTGTAACTCGCCCAGGCGCGCAAGCCGATATCCTTCGATCACGGCGGGAAAAGTCAGTTGCAGTGGCGTGGCGTTCTCGTACGAAACTGGGGTTGGTAACCGGTTATGCTCAAGATTATAGTTACGCTTTAACACCAGAAATTTATCTGGAACCCTACGTTTACTGTTCCACCAGTCGCCGTCCAATTCGCGAAACTAAAAAAGCGATCACAATCCTGTTCATATTCGCCACCGAAAACGCGAGAATTATCGTTATTATTCAAAAAGCCAACGCAAATTTGATTGCTTTTTTAGCATAGACCAGCCTTTCACTTACGCAATGTTAGTGAGAATGAGGTCTTCATTTGATGTGAAAGATGACATTTCTCTGGGAAGGCTCTTATCTTCATCGTCGCTAATTTGAAATGCATATCTCTGACCAAAAGTACATAGTCTCAATTATTACGTCATGAGATTCTGTCTTTAGTAGCTTTCATTTAAAAATATAAAGCCGCACATCTGTGATTTTTAAGCAATGGTATGTAATCGTTCGTTATATACTGAACCAGGTGACTTCACTTACTTTCAGAAATACGATAATAAAATTGAGTACATATCGGACAATGCGAAACAAAAAAAGCAAAACCATCCTACGCTTCGCGCTCTTGCTACTATTTACCTCTACGCTGTCGAGCTGCACATTAACCCGTGTTTCCGACAGCACACTCGCCAAAGAGGTCGATGAGCTGAATGTTATTGGTCTGAGCCTGGAGGCAGCAAGGCAAAGAGCAACTGAAAAAGGTTTTGTGTGCAGCGAATACGGAAACGTGAACACGGTTGTAACCGAACAGGGTGAGCATCGATGGCTACAAACTGAGTGCAGCAAGAAAAGTGCAGAGCTGTTCTGCCCGCAAATGCGTTTTGTCGTTCTTAATGTCGAGCCCAGCACGAACACAGTCGTTGATGTCGGCAACTATATTAATCAACACACCTGTTTTTGAAGGCAACACCTGCATATTGCGCTAAACCTCGTATCGACTAAAGGACGCTATCTTGCTCATCAGAATCATCATCGCAATGATCGCATTTGCTGGAAATTCAGTGCTTTGCCGACTCGCATTGAAGGGTATGCATGCTGATGCTATCTCATTCAGCAGCATCAGATTGATAAGTGGCGCAATTGCCCTTTTTTTATTTATCGCGATAACATCTGACAGCAGAAAATTTGAGTTCAAGTGGTTAAATGCCCTGCTCCTTTGCATCTATGTTTTTTCATTCTCCATTGCCTATGTTTCTCTTAGCACCGGCGCGGGTGCCCTGCTGCTCTTTGGTACCGTTCAGCTCGTCATGACGGTATGGGGAATAGCCCAGGGAGAGAAACTCGTAATTTTAAAAATAACAGGAATACTCGGGGCATTGGCTGGAATAGCGATTTTGCTATTTCCTGGTGTGGAGCGTCCTTCCTTTTATGCCGCAATAATGATGGTTATTGCTGGGTTAGCCTGGGCTTTCTACAGTATCACAGGGAAGAAAATCACGGATGCTGCTGCCTCAACCGGGGGGAATTTCATCCTGGCAATCCCGGTCGCATTGATTATTCCTCTGTTCTTCCGCTCTCATCTTCATATTGATATATATGGATTAGTTCTGGGCGTGCTTTCTGGTGCAATTACATCGGGAGGTGCATATCTGCTCTGGTATTCATTGCTCCCCTTACTCCGGTCCACAACGGCCAGTACTATTCAACTCAGCGTACCTTGTCTGGCCACTCTCGGTGGGATCATATTTTTGGGCGAAACGCTCACCGTCAGAATCCTTCTCGCAAGCGTCATTATTTTGGCTGGAATTGGCTTAGTTATTTTCTCTGATATGAGAAAAGGAGCAAAATAGACTGATTAATTATCGGCAAAGACGATACAGAACATGTTGTGCCAATCGATGATCTGGCGGCAACGCGGGGTGCACAAACTCTTCTGTTTTATTCATACCAATTCGTATCATCAGATTCTCTGACGGCTTATTCAGCACAGAAGTAAATGAAACGACTTCATTTAGCGCCAGTACGTCAAAAGCAAATGCAAGACTCGCTTGCGCGGCTTCTAACGCCAGACCTTGGTGCCAGTATGCTTTAGCAAGGCGCCAGCCTATTTCGGTGCAGGGTGAAAAATGAAATTTATCAGGTTGTGGATGTAACCCCACACAGCCCACAAACTGGTGTGTTTCTTTTAGCTCTACGGCCCAAAATCCCCAGCCGCGTTCTGCAATACCTTCACTAAATCTATCGGCCAGGTTATCGCTTTCAGCTTTCTCTAGCGGCGCGGGGAAAAAGCGCATCACGTCAGAATCGGCATTGAGTGCAGCAAAAGGGGCCCGGTCTTTAGCCTCCCATTGTCGTAATATCAACCTTGATGTTTCCAGCATATTCCTGCCCTTATCATTCATTTTCATATAATCTTCTAAAATAAGTGGCTCATCGGCAAGGTCTTATACCGTCCTTTTCCGACTTTTCCTCTCATACTGGAGATTTATACATGGCCGACTGGAACCCTTCGCTTTATCTGCAATATGCAACTGAACGTTCAAGACCCGCAGCAGAATTACTCAGCCGTGTGGCGTTAGAAAATGTCCGCTCAGTTGTTGATCTTGGTTGTGGTCCGGGAAACAGTACGGCATTGCTGCATCAGCGCTGGCCTACGGCAAAGACAACAGGTGTCGATTCTTCACCTGCTATGCTGAATGAAGCGCGCAACGCATTACCTGACTGCCATTTTATCGAAGCGGATATTAGCCAGTTTCAGCCCGAGCATCCCGTGGATCTGCTTTATGCAAATGCGTCGTTACAGTGGGTGCCCGATCACTATGACTTATTCCCACATTTGGTCTCACAACTCGGTCACAACGGCGTTCTGGCCGTGCAAATGCCGGATAACTGGCTGGAGCCCACGCATGTGCTGATGCGCGAAGTGGCTTATGAAAAAGGTTATCCTGATCGGGGCCGAGCAGCGCTTCCTGGCGTTCACGCCTACTATGATATTTTGACCGAAGCGGGTTGTGATGTGGATATCTGGCGTACTACGTATTATCACATTATGGATTCGCATCAGGCGATTATCGACTGGGTAAGCTCAACGGGACTCCGCCCCTGGCTGCAGGATTTGAGCGAAAGCGAGCAACGTCATTACCTGGCGCGCTATCATGAACTGCTCCAGGAACAATATCCGTTGCAGGAAAACGGCAATATTTTGCTGGCATTTCCGCGGTTGTTTATTGTTGCCAGACGCAATAGTTAAGCGTTTATCATCAGACAGATCACAGGACTGGGCTACCGAGTATGCGCGCCCTCGCCTTTTTATCATAAGGATCTAGTGGCTATGTCAGGCATCTGCTAGTGTCTTGCCACATGTTTCTGACGGGAGTTGTTATGTCTAAAGTCTACATTGGTGGGTGTCTGTGTGGCTCGATCCGTTTCACAGCCAGCAGTCCTAATAATTCCCATACCTGCTCCTGCGATATATGCCGGAAACATACTGGTGCCCCGACCGTCGTCTGGATTGAGTTTGATGCAGAAAATGTAGAATGGACGGGAAAAGCCGGAAAACCGACAACCTGGCGCTCATCTGAAACCACCAGTCGGGCTTTTTGCCCTCAGTGCGGGAGTTCCGTGGGCGCCATCGATGACGCTCCGGTCATTGCGCTTTTAGCCGGCGCTTTTGACGATCCTAATGATGAAGATCTGGCGCCGGAGTTTCATTCGTTTTCTGATATGCGGCCAGCATGGTGGGAAACAGAACGAAACTAAGTTAGTTGGTAATGTTTATCCGGCATATGTTTTGCTGGCACATTGGTTTCATCGTTCATTTGCAGTAAATCGATTTCGATTGCATTGCAAATCGCATCCAGCGGCAGGTCATTGTTCTCAGTACCAAACGGATCTTCTAGCTCTTCCGCAAGCGCATCGAGCGAGATAAAAGTATAGGAAATAAGCACTGAAATAAACGGCGTCATGTAGTGAAGATCCACCACTAACGCGAATGGCAGCATGATACAAAACAGATAAACAGTGCGATGAAGGATCAAAGTATAAGCAAACGGCACTGGCGTATTCGCAATTCGCTCACAACCTGCCAGTACTGCCGACATATCATTTAATCTGTTGTTTAAACTATGAAATAATATATCGGACAGCTGTCCATCACGTCTGCGCACGGCCAACCACTCCCCCATCAGCAACAAAATGCGGTTTGCTGGCGATTGTGCGGAAAATACCGTCTGCAGATCTTTCTCGCTGAGATATTTCGCCAACGGCTCTGCCTGTGGGTTTCGACGTAACGTCATGCGTAAACAGTGGGCAAATGCGATTTGCAGACGAACAAACTGCCCCAGTTCGGCGTCATCCGGTAAGGTGGTTTTCACCTCGCGAAGTAGTGATCGGGAAGCAATCATCAACTGCCCCCACAGGTGTCGGGCTTCGACATAACGTGAATAGCAGGCGTTATTGCGAAAACCTAAAAAGATAGCAATCGCCACGCCCAGAATACTGAACGGTGCCAGGGTAAATTTGATACCCAACATCGTATACCAGGGCAACATGATGATAACGGCGATGGAGAGCAGGAAGTTCAGCAGCAGTCGTGAAAATATTTTAGATAATACGGAACCATGCCAGACGAATATCAGGCGCAGCCAGTGTTGTTGGGGACGAACGATCATGGTTATCTTCGGGAAAATGTGAAATCCGTCACATTAGACGCGATAGCGATCAATGTTGCAAGTTAATCGCAACATTATCCCAACAACTTTTGTCCTGCTTAAAACGAAGTCGCACCTAAGTCACAGACCGGGTTTATTATTTAAACCACATAGTATGTTGTAACTAATGCATATCCAGAAAAAACCCGGCCTGAGCCGGGTTGTCGGTAGTCGCCTTAGCACAGTGGCTTAACAGCTTCACGCATACCTTTTGCCAGAATGGTATCCAGATCGGTAGAGACCTGTTCCACCAGTCCAGAAACCTGCGTCAGATCTTGTTCCCAGTGTTCTTTGACACCCAGTACAGATTTGACCAACGCTTCGGTACTTATCTGGCGATCGCGATGCTGGGACCACAGCTGTTGAAAACGTTCTATCCAATGCGCGTCGTCCTGAACCGGATAAGACTCACCGTTGCGCTCTCCACGATAAAAAGCAATTAACGCGGCAAGCGCAAACGTCAAACGCGCCGGCAGTTTACCGCTGGTCTGTTGCCCTGCCAGCAGTTGCGGCAATATACGGGTGCGGAATTTGGTCATGCCATTCAGGGCAATCGACAGCAGCTGATGTTTGATGTACGGATTGCAGAATCGACCGGTTACCGCGCTGGCAAAAGAAGCTAACTCATCACGTGGTAAATCCAGTACCGGAATGATCTCTTCATAGATCGCTTTCTCCACGAAAGCACAAATCTCAGCGTCATTCATCGCCTCACCCACGGTGTCCAACCCTGCCTGCCAGGCAACAGGGACCAGCGCGGTGTGAGCACCGTTGAGAATCGCCACTTTGCGCTCTTTGTACGGTTTGATGTCATCCACGATCAGGACATTCAGCGGATACTTATCCAGACGTAGTTCTGCGGCTAATGACTTCGGCCCCTGAATGACAAACAGATAGAAATGTTCTGCGGTATCGAGGAAAGCATCATGATAGCCCAGTTCAGCTTCGAGCTTAGCTACCTCATCACGCGGATAGCCGGTAACAATACGGTCCACCAGCGTGGAGCAAAATGCATTGGCCTGATCCAGCCACTGAATAAACGCTTCCGGCAGCGCCCATTCCTGAGCGTAGCGCAGAACCAGTTCACGCAGCGCATCACCGTTATAATCAATCAGTTCGCAAGGGATGATAATCCAGCCTTTATCCAATGCGCCGTTAAAATAGCTGAAGCGTTCGAACAGCAGACGCGTCAGTTTAGCCGGATAACTAACCGCTGGCGCGTCGTCAAACTTATCGCCCGCGTGGTAACTGATACCTGCTTCCGTGGTGTTAGAGAACACAAAACGCATATCAGGATTATGCGCCAGCTTCAGGAACTCATCGTATTCGCTATAGACGCTGATTTCACGGTTAACTGAACGAATTAGACGGGCATCACTGACGGCCTCGCCCTTCTCATTCAAACCACGAATGATAGTGGTATAGAGGCCATCCTGCGTACTCAGCGATGGCGGGAAGGAACTTTCGATAGGACGAACAATGACCACACCAGCGTTCAGATCGGTATGTTCGTTGAGCAGATCTACCTGCCAGTCTACAAAGGCGCGCAGGAAGTTTCCTTCACCAAACTGAATAATGCGTTCAGGATACTGAGCACCGGGGAAATCGCGACGATTTAGTGTTTGCACAATGGGTTCCCTTTATGATTAGTCATACAACCTGATTGAATTGGTCCAATAGGTTAGCAAACTTTAATACATTGAAACCCTGTTTTGATCAATCCCCGGCGACAAATTAGAGCGTTTTGTAGAAAAGTGTGGTTCCGGTCAGCGTCCCATCGGGCATTTGGGCATAGTCAGGTATCACCCCTACCTTTTTCCACCCGCAATTGTGGTAGAACAACTCCGCACCACTGCCAGTCGCCGTATCAAGCACCAGCAGCGTTTTACCTTGTTGACGCGCGCAACTTTCCAGTTCGTTCATCAATTCACGGGCCAAACCACCGCGTCGCGCTGAGGGGTGAACCAGCAGTTTGGCGACATCAGCACGATGAGGTTGATTTTCGGGTTGATCGATAATAAGTTGGACGGTACCGACAAGCACCCCCTGCGCATTCTGCGTACCAAGAACGATCCGTTCTCCGCGAGAAACACTTTGCGCGACCTTCATCCAGAAAGGCTCTGATTTTTCGCGATTAAAGGGCAGCATAAAACTGATGGAGGCGCCGTCATTGACGCACTGTTCAAGAACATCGCTGAGCTCGTCGATTCGCGACAGAATCTGTGTCGCGCTCAGCACAAAGCAGGGTTTGCCGGAAGCCATGGTTTCTCCTTAGATTGACCCCTTCATACTGCTTTTAACAATTACACAACACAAGGGGGCATATCATAGGATAATGTTATCTATGGCTTATTCATTTGGAGTACTAACCAGTGGTAAATAACCGTGACAACGTAACGTTGCTGTTCATCGTTTAGCACTACACCCTGAGGTATATCATGCCATTTCGCCAGACACCCTCGACAGCACGTCGCCGTAGCATGTTGAGCGATAAATACCGGGTGACCACGCATAGGCGTCTGTTTACCATCATTGGCGGGAAACGCAGGTGCTAGTCGTTTAGCTATAAAATCCGCAGCATGTTGTTCGATAACTGGCGCCCCTTTATCCAGACAATACTGCCTTTCTTTCTGACCAAGACGAAACCGCGAGCGAAACGTTGATTTCGCCAGCCGGGCAAAAAGAGGATCGAGCGTTTTCATCAGTAAACCGAGCGCCCCAGCTGTTGTGTTAATTGTTCCAGCACGGCGATACCGGCCAGTGAATTTCCCGCCGGATCCAGTTCCGGACTCCAGACAGCAATCGCCATCTCGTGTGGCACGATCGCCACGATGCCGCCGCCGACGCCAGATTTCGCCGGAAGCCCAACCCGCCAGGCAAATTCCCCTGCGTTCTGATACATGCCGCTGGTCGCCATCAGCGCATTGATCTGCCGGGCCTGCATCGGTGTGACCACAGGCTCCGCAAGATGAAAGGCATGCCCTTGATTTGCCAAAAAGACAAAAGTCCGCGCCAGTTCCACACAGCTCATTTTCAGCGCGCAGTAGTGAAAATAGTTCTGCAAAACGGTGGGCACGTCATGGTGAAAATTGCCGAAGGATTTCATCAGCCATGCAATAGCGGCGTTACGCGCCGAGTGCTCAAACTCCGATCGCGCGACCGTCGCATCATAGGCGATATCCGAAACGCCGCTTAATGCCCGCACCACTTCCAGCATCCGTTGACGAGGTGCGCTTAGACGCCCTTGCAGCATATCGCAAACCACCAGCGCCCCGGCATTAATAAAGGGGTTGCGAGGGATACCCTGCTCCATTTCCAGCTGCACCAGGGAGTTAAATGGATGACCGGAAGGATCTTTGCCGACGCGCTGCCAGATCTCCTCTTCCTGATAGTGACGCATCGCCACGACCAGACTGAGCACCTTTGAAATTGACTGAATAGAAAAACGTTCTTGCGCATCTCCCGCCTGATAGTGCTGCCCATCAACGGTACAGATAGCAATACCCAGTTTTGAACCGTCGACGGAGGCTAATGCCGGAATGTAATCAGCGACTTTACCCTGACCAATCAGCGGACGAACCTGCTGCACAATGGTCTCTAAAATTGAATTGTCCATGGCCCTGGCCACAACATGCTCCTTGCTCGCAGGTATGAAAGGCCTGCGAGTATAACAGAGCTGAATACGCAACGTCAGGCCGGAAGGCGGAATCTGGCACGGCCTGCATAAGCTGGTTAGATTCATGGTGAAGCTGTAAGGAAGAATCAGATGCAGCATTCACCAAATCACTGGTTTGTCGGGCTTCGCCGTTCAGGACATGGAGCTGACGGGTTAACTGGTGAATACTGTTCCCCTGATTTAACGTTGCAGTTGAAATGTCGTTCAGTAACGCGCCGAGGTTTTCCACCAGTGCGATAACCTGCTGCAAATTCTTATCCAGTCCGTTAACCGCGTGAAAGCCCTCTTCAATGCCCTGTAACGAGTGTTTAATCAGTGTCTGAATGTTTTGCGTAGACTGACCGCTTTTTCGCGCCAGCAGCCCAACTTCTTTCGCAACCACGGCAAACCCGCGCCCTTGCTCCCCGGCATGTGCTGCCTCGATTGCGGCGTTGAGAGCCAGGATATTTGTCTGAAATGCAATGTTGTCGATAAGCGTTGTAATCCCTCGCATTTCAGACGAGCGAGTCACAATCGCCTGCATTGACGCATTTACCGTCGCCATCATTCGGTCTCCACCTGCCGCAATATCACGCGCCTGCACTGCGCGTTGATTCGCCAGTTCAGCAAAGCCACTGTTATCCTCAACATGCGTTTCCAGAACCGAAATATGCGATGTCACAGTGCTCAACTCTTCACTTTGTTTTGCCGACTGCTGGTATAGCTGTTTATTGTTCTGCGCAAGTTCGTTGATATTTCCTACCATTGCGGTGGTGGCATCATTCACCTGCCGTACCAGCGCGCAGAGCCCCTGCTGCATTGCAGCAATACGCGAACTTAATTGCGTCACTTCCCGATTAAACTGACTCACCTGCGGGGCTGGCCGGGAAAGATCACCCGCCGCTAAAATATCGATATGATCGATCAGCCGTCGCAGCGGCATAATCACCCAACGGAACATACTACGCCAGACCAGAAAGGCGATAACCACCAGTACCAGAGGAATAAACAAAAATAGATTCTGTAAACGCTCAAGACTGGTCAACAGCTGCTGACGCCCAACCTCCGCATGTCGCCCACTGCCCTGCTGAAAGCGCGCGTAATTACCGTTAAAGTCTGTCTGAAAGGCCTGCACGGGTACGGCAAAAAACGCATCAATGGAACCTGACTGCATCAGCCCGTCCGCCTGCTCCTTAATACCGCTATAAAAACGCTGATAGCTCTCTGTTAGATCCGGATCCGACTGCGGCTTCATATCCCGCCAGGCCTCCCATGCACTTTTTGACTGCGCCAGCGTCCGATACGCCTCTTCCATTAACGGACGCCAACTCCCGTCCGATCCGGTGGCGGCATCCTGCATAAAATAAATCCCCGCACGGTTAAGTAAATCGCTGGCAGATAATAACGCCACCCGCGCTTCATCAACCTTTGCCTGCTGCAAAAGCGCGAGTTGATTACGCCCTTCATTCTGCTGTGCGTCACTGACTGAGGCCGAGAGCATCAAGGAGGACACGACCTGCAAAACAGAGAACAGCGCAATAATGCAAAAAATGCCCGTTAACAGACCGAACTGACGGGGTATTAGACGATGGGAAATTTGCGTTATGTTCATATTACTCTTCTGTATCAAAGCGTTAGTCGCGAGTGTACGGAGAGTAAATGACAGAAAAATTGCAGAAATAAGACAGGTGCCCCCAGCGGAGGCACCCACACCATCAAAGGCGGTTTTTCCAGACGGTCTGCACGTTACAAAACTCATGCAGACCAAAGTGCGAAAGTTCGCGGCCAAAGCCACTTTTCTTCACACCACCAAACGCAACGCGGGCATCACTGGCGCTGTAACCATTGATAAATACGCCACCACACTCCAGGCGTGACGCCATCTTCTGCGCCAGCGCTTCATCCGCAGTAAACACCGTGGCGGATAAGCCGAAATCACTGTCATTCGCCAGCGCTAACGCATGTTCCGCATTCTTCGCCACGGTAATTGCCGCAACCGGACCAAACAGCTCCTGGCGGAACGCCGTCATCTCTGGAGTGACATCGCCCAGTACCGTCACGGCATAGTAATTGCCCTGACCCGCAATTTTTTCCCCGCCGAGCAGTAACCGTGCCCCTTCGGCAAGGGTGGCCTCTACCTGCTGGTGTAGCTCATCACGCAGATCAAATCGCGCCATCGGCCCCAGATCGTTTTCTTCGTTTAGCGGATCGCCCATTTTGAGCGCACTCGCAGCGGCCACAAAGCGTGAAGTAAATTCTGCCGCAATCCCTTCTTCGATAATAAAGCGCTTGGCTGCCGCACAAACCTGCCCTGTGTTCTGATAACGCCCAGCGACCGCCGCCTTAACGGCCAGATCGAGGTCAGCATCATTGAGGACAATAAACGGATCGGAGCCGCCCAGTTCAAGCACACATTTTTTCAGCGCGGCACCCGCCTGGGCGCCAATCGCCGCACCGGCACGTACGCTTCCCGTTACCGTTATCGCCGCGATACGCGGGTCATTGATCATTTGACTGACCCCGGCGTTATCGGCATTCACCCAACCGTAAACCCCCGCGGGTACACCAGCATCAGCGAAAACCTGCGCAATAATTGCAGCACAGCCGGTTACGTTAGGCGCATGCTTTAACAGATAGCCATTTCCGGCCAACAGAATCGGGACGGCACCTCGCATTACCTGCCAGAGCGGGAAGTTCCACGGCATGATCGCCAGAATGGTTCCTAGCGGACGATACTCAATCACCGCCTGGTTATTCTCCACCAGCGTGGGTTCCGGATTGAGCATCGCCGGTCCATGCTCGGCGTACCAGTCACACAATGCAGCTGACTTGGCGACTTCAGCACGCGCCTGCTTAATGGGTTTACCCATTTCACGTGAGATACACTCCGCCATCTCTTCCGCACGATGGCGCAGAGCTTGCCCGATCTGGCGCAGCGTTTGCGCACGGTGCTCAACGGAAGTATGTTTCCATTCGTTATAGCCATTCGCGGCAAGGTTCAGCGCATGATCAATCTCTTCCGCGCTGGCCCACGGCGTCGCCGTCAGCCTTTCACCGCTGGCAGGGTCAATGGAAATCGCATGTGTTGCTGCTGTGATAGTCATAAGTGCCTCTCTTTATCGCAGGGTATGGTTATATCATGAGCATATTTACTCTTTCTGAAAAATGAATAATATTAACCATACCATTCACGAATAGAGAATATTATGGATCTGACGCAGTTGGAAATGTTCAATGCCGTCGCGGAGACTGGCAGTATTACGCAGGCCGCCGCGAAGGTGCATCGCGTGCCATCCAATCTCACCACCCGTATACGTCAGCTTGAAGCCGACCTGGGTGTTGATCTGTTTATTCGTGAAAACCAGCGCCTGCGGCTTTCCCCATCCGGGCACAACTTTTTGCGCTACAGCCAGCGGATCCTGGCACTGGTTGAGGAAGCCAGGATGGTCGTCGCCGGGGATGAGCCGCAAGGACTCTTCTCTCTCGGCTCGCTTGAAAGTACAGCAGCAGTTCGCATCCCCGCCACGCTGGCTGAATATAACCAGCGTTACCCCAAGATTCAGTTCGCGCTGGCGACAGGTCCTTCAGGCACAATGCTGGACGGCGTGCTCGACGGTACATTGAACGCTGCCTTTGTCGATGGTCCAATTACCCATCCGGGACTTGAAGGAATACCGGTCTACCGTGAAGAGATGATGATTGTCACGCCTAACGGTCATCCCCCCATTAAGCGGGCCAGTGACGTCAACGGTTGCAGTATTTACGCCTTTCGCGCCAACTGTTCCTATCGCCGCCATTTTGAAAGCTGGTTTCATGCCGATCGCGCCATGCCCGGCACCATTCATGAAATGGAGTCCTATCACGGTATGCTGGCCTGTGTTATTGCCGGCGCGGGTATCGCATTGATCCCGCGTTCGATGCTGGAGAGCATGCCAGGGCATCATCAGGTCAACGCCTGGCCGCTAAGCGAGAACTGGCGCTGGCTGAATACATGGCTGGTCTGGCGCAGAGGTGCAATGACACGTCAGCTGGAAGCGTTTATTGAGGTGTTGAACCCTCAGTTATCACAGAGCCCGGAGTAACTGGCGCTCCTCAAAGAACATGAATACCTGTAAATCCGAGTGAAGTCATACGCCCGGAATTTCATTATTATTGAAATACTTAAAAATACGAGGAATGTTCGGCAGCAAATTGTGGCGCCCTGCCAATGAAATGAGATCCGCATCACAAAATGATTGTATTTTCGCCAGCAAACGTTTTAAGATCGTGGCCTTACCTTTTCGCAGCTAATCCTCTTATTTGATATGACAACAGACACTGTTTCCCGCAAGGTCGCGTGGCTACGGGTAGTTACGCTTGCCATTGCCGGTTTTATTTTCAATACCACAGAGTTTGTCCCTGTCGGCTTGCTGTCCGACATCGCACAAAGCTTCAATATGCAGACTGCTCAGGTCGGGATCATGCTGACGATCTACGCCTGGGTTGTCGCCCTGATGTCGCTCCCTTTTATGTTACTTACCAGTCAGGTGGAGCGCCGAAAACTGCTGATCTGTCTGTTTGTTGTGTTTATCGCCAGTCATATTCTCTCTTTCCTGGCATGGAATTTTACCGTGCTGGTAATTAGCCGTATTGGTATTGCCTTTGCGCACGCTATTTTCTGGTCGATCACCGCATCGCTGGCGATCCGCCTGGCTCCTGCCGGTAAACGTGCACAGGCTCTCAGCCTGATTGCCACCGGCACCGCGCTGGCTATGGTATTGGGTCTGCCCATCGGGCGCATTGTCGGTCAGTATTTTGGCTGGCGCACCACCTTCTTCGCCATCGGCATGGGGGCGTTAGTTACCCTGCTTTGCCTGATTAAGCTCCTGCCCAAACTACCCAGTGAGCACTCCGGCTCTTTAAAAAGCCTGCCGGTGTTATTCCATCGTCCGGCATTGATGAGTCTGTATCTACTGACGGTGATTGTGGTCACCGCACATTACACGGCCTACAGCTATATCGAGCCGTTTGTGCAGACCGTCGCGGGTCTGAGCGCAAACTTTGCTACCGTGCTGTTGCTGGTTCTGGGTGGCGCGGGAATTGTCGGTAGCGTCATTTTCGGTAAGCTGGGGAATCTGCATGCTTCCGTACTGATTAGCAGTGCCATTGCCCTGTTGACGGTATGCCTGGTGTTGTTACTTCCCGCTGCTGACAGCGAAATGCACCTTGCTATCCTGAGTATTTTCTGGGGCGTCGCCATCATGCTGATAGGTCTGGGTATGCAGGTGAAAGTGCTGGCGCTTGCTCCTGATGCGACTGACGTCGCAATGGCACTGTTCTCAGGCATCTTTAATATCGGTATTGGCGCTGGCGCGCTGGTAGGCAATCAGGTGAGTTTGCACTGGTCAATGTCTACGATTGGTTACGTCGGCGCAGTGCCTGCCGTGGTGGCGTTGATATGGTCGGTGATTATCTTTCGTAAATGGCCGGTATCGCTGGAAGAACAGCCTCAGCATTCGTAAAAAATGTGCCCGGTAGACATTACCGATTACCGGGCACAGTGTTCTAAGCGTAGGTTTTAATAATTTCCAGCACGCCGTTAATAATAAACTGCACGCCCATACACACCAGCAGGAAGCCCATCAGACGAGAAATCGCTTCGATACCACCTTTGCCGACCAGGCGCATGATCCCCCCGGAACTGCGCAAACAGCCCCACAGGATAATCCCGACAACCGCAAAAATAATCGGCGGCGCGATCATGATCACCCAGTCCGGAAATTCGGAGCCATGGCGCACGGTTGACGCGGAACTGATGATCATCGCAATCGTCCCCGGACCGGCAGTGCTTGGCATAGCCAGAGGTACAAAGGCGATATTGGCAGTCGGCTCGTCTTCCAGCTCTTCTGACTTGCTTCTCGCTTCCGGAGAATCATGCGCCTTCTGCTGCGGAAACAGCATCCGAAAGCCGATAAACGCAACGATTAACCCACCCGCAATACGGAGTCCTGGAATCGAAATCCCGAAGGTATTCATCACCAGTTGCCCGGCATAGTACGCCACCATCATGATGGCAAACACGTAAACAGATGCCATGAGTGACTGACGGTTACGCTCTGCGCTGTTCATGTTGCCCGCGAGGCCAAGGAACAACGCCACGGTGGTTAACGGGTTTGCCAACGGTAACAGGACTACCAGCCCCAGCCCTATTGCTTTAAACAAGTCCATCATAATGTCATCTTTCCTGTGCGTTAATCGTCAACGGCAAGTATACGGTGAAATCCAGAAGATAAGCCATTTTCGCGATGTAAGGATTCATTTTTCATCTACGCGTATAAACCATAATTATCAGATCGTTAAATTTCCACACGCCAGGTATTGAGTCTGATGATTTAGCAAAACGTGGCATTTGCTGATTCATTCGTTTGACTTATATTTGCCTAAGCAATAATATCAGCCGTGACTAACTACTTGCCAGGGCAACCATTGTGAAAAACACCAGTGATCTGTTTAACGAAATCATCCCACTGGGTCGTTTGATCTATATGGTTAATCAGAAAAAAGATCGTTTGTTAAACGACTATTTGTCACCGCTGGATATCACGGCATCGCAGTTCAAGGTGCTCTGCTCCATCCGTTGCGCGGTGTGCATCACCCCTGTCGAATTGAAAAAAGTGCTGTCTGTCGACCTTGGCGCCCTGACGCGGATGCTGGACAGACTGGCCTGTAAAGGCTGGATAGAAAGGCTTCCGAATCCACATGATAAGCGTGGCGTGCTGGTGAAACTCACCGAGCATGGCGCAGCAATTTGCGAGCAGTGTCATCAATTAGTAGGGCAAGACCTGCACCAGGAACTAACAAAAAACTTAACGGCGGATGAAGTAGCCACACTTGAGCACTTGCTTAAGAGAATCCTGCCGTAAACAGAAAGAGGTATGACGATGTCCAGACGCAATACTGACACAATCACTATTCATAGCATTTTGGACTGGATCGAAAATAACCTTGAATCGCCGCTCTCACTGGAAAAAGTGTCAGAGCGTTCAGGTTACTCCAAATGGCACCTGCAACGGATGTTTAAAAAAGAAACCGGTCATTCACTGGGTCAATACATTCGCAGCCGTAAAATGACTGAAATAGCGCAAAAACTAAAAGAAAGTAACGAACCTATTCTTTATCTGGCAGAGCGTTACGGTTTTGAGTCTCAGCAGACGCTGACCCGGACATTCAAAAACTATTTTGATGTTCCGCCGCATAAATACCGTATGACGAATATGCACGGCGAATCACGCTATTTGCTCCCACTTAATCAATGTAATTGCTAAACGCCAGTTAACGACGTAACCGAGGAAATCATGAAACTTCTGTCTTATGCAATGCTGGCCCTACTGTTTGTTGTTTCGGGCCAGAGCATGGCGGAACAGACCGCGCAACCTGCCACCCAGAACAGTCGCGACGCGATGATTATGCCCCCTGCGAACGATCAGTCCCCGTTCGATTTTAATCATATGGGTGCAGGCAGCGACAAGTCCGACGAATTAGGTGTGCCATATTACAATATGCGCAACCTGTAATTATATTGCCCCGCCACTGCGGGGCTTTTTTTAGCCCCTCACCGACGCAACCTTACGCAACCGAAAGCCAAACACATTGATATACAACCCAGCCATGATCAGTAGCGCACCGAGCAGTTGCAATCCGGTCAGCGTTTCATCCAGCAGCACAACCGCACTCGCCAGTCCAACGACCGGCACCAACAGCGACAGCGGCGCTACACGCCAGGTCTCATAGCGTCCGAGTAACGAACCCCAGATACCATAACCCACGATGGTCGCCACAAACGCCAGATAAACCAGTGACAGAATGGTGGTCATATCTATCGCCACCAGACTTTGGGTAATTTGCGCTGGACCATCGAGAATTAATGAAGCAAGGAAGAACGGAGCAATAGGGATTAACGCGCTCCATACCACCAACGACATAACGGCCGGGCGCGAGGTATGCTGCATGATTTTTTTGTTAAAGATATTGCCACAGGCCCAGCTTAGCGCCGCCGCCAACGTCAGCATAAAACCGAGCATGCCAACATGCTGCCCGTTCAGACTGGCCTCAATCAGCACCAGCACGCCAAATACCGCCAGCGCAATGCCTACCAGCTGTTTACCCTGCAGACGTTCGCCAAAGGCGAATGCCCCCAGAATGATGGTGAAAAACGCCTGAGCCTGTAATACCAGAGAAGCTAACCCGGCAGGCATACCGAATTTGATAGCGCTAAAGAGAAACGCAAACTGCCCAAAACTGATGGTCAGCCCATAGCCGAGCAACAGCGAAAGTGGGATTTTCGGCCTGGCAACAAAGAGTATTGCCGGGAACGCCACCAGTAAAAAACGCAGCCCTGCCAGCATTAAAGGGGGCATATTATGCAGCCCCACTTTGATGACCACAAAGTTCAGTCCCCAAACCACAACGACCAGTAACGCCAATAACCCGTCTTTACGCGACATACCACCGCCCCTGCAAATATTAAATTTTTGTAAACAAGTTAAAGTAACGGAAATCGTTGTGCCGTAACAGATCATTATTTCAGGTAGGCCACGCAAGGCATTTTCGGACAACTTATTGAGTGTACATCACAGTTTTAGCATGCTATTTGTTTCTTATATCTAAAAAAAACATAACAACATGCATTGTCGGGCAGGAAAATGAATATCTCTCTGAGAAGGTCCACTCTCGCGTTACTCGCGTCATCTTTGTTATTAACAATTGGCCGTGGCGCCACTCTGCCATTCATGACGATTTACCTCAGTCGTCAGTATGGCCTGGGTGTCGATCTGATCGGTTATGCAATGACAGTAGCACTGACTATTGGCGTCGTTTTCAGTCTTGGATTCGGCATCCTGGCCGATAAATTTGAAAAAAAACGCTTTATGCTGCTGGCAATTTGTGGCTTTGCGTCCGGCTTTATTGCGATCCCACTGGTGCATAACGTGGTGGTCGTGGTTTTGCTCTTTGCTCTGATCAACTGTACCTACTCCGTCTTCGCCACGGTGCTGAAGGCCTGGTTTGCCGATAATCTGTCTGCTACCAACAAGACTAAAATTTTCTCGCTTAACTATACCGTGCTGAATATTGGCTGGACCGTTGGTCCACCGCTGGGCACGCTGCTGGTGATGCAAAGCATTAACCTGCCATTCTGGCTGGCTGCCGCCTGTTCAGCATTGCCACTGGTGTTTATCCAGACCTGGGTAAAACGTTCAACAGCACCATCAGAAGGTTTAAACGCCGCGGTGTGGTCCCCTTCGGTACTCCTGCGCGACCGGGCATTATTCTGGTTTACGTTATCGGCCTTTCTGGCATCGTTTGTTGGCGGTGCTTTTGCGTCCTGTATTTCGCAATACGTTATGGTGGTCGCCGATGGCGATTTTGCCGAGAAAGTCGTGGCGGTGGTCCTGCCCGTGAACGCCGCCATCGTAGTATCACTGCAATACGCACTTGGTCGCAGGCTCACCGCCACGAATATCCGCCCGTTAATGACAATGGGTACAGTCTTCTTTGTCGTTGGCCTGATCGGTTTCGCCTTTTCCGGCAACAGTCTGTTGTTATGGGGAATTTCTGCTGCCTTTTTCACTATCGGCGAAGTCATTTACGCGCCGGGCGAATATATGCTTATCGACAACATCGCGCCAGCAGGCATGAAAGCCAGCTATTTTTCCGCCCAGTCGTTGGGCTGGCTTGGCGCAGCGGTTAACCCATTAGTCAGCGGCGTCATTTTAACCACATTGCCGCCATGGTCGCTGTTTGTCGCGCTGATAGTGGCGATCGTTCTTGCCTGGACGCTCATGATAAAAGGCATGCGCGCCAAGCCCTGGGGGCAGACGGCAGTCTGCTGATGAGTATAGCGACAGAGCCGAAACCGCTCTGTCGCATACCTCAGATAGCAACCAGTCCCCGTACGCCCTCGGCCTCCATATTTTTACCGTCGCCGCGTTGAATAATGCTGCCCCGCGACATCAGCAGGTATTTGTCGGCTAGCTGCTGCGCAAAATCATAGAACTGCTCCACCAGCAAAATGGCCATATCACCCCGGTGCGCCAGTTGAGAAATAACCTGACTAATCTCTTTAATTACCGAAGGCTGAATCCCTTCGGTGGGCTCATCGAGGATCAACAGCTGTGGGCGACTTGCCAGCGCTCGCCCAATCGCCAGTTGCTGCTGTTGCCCGCCGGACAAATCTCCGCCTCGCCGATGCTTCATCTCCTGTAAAACCGGAAAGAGCGCGTAAATATCATCTGGCACATGCCGGGCCTCCGGTGCTGAAAAACGGGAAAGACCGAGCAGCAGATTCTCTTCTACCGTCAAACGCGGAAAAATATCACGCCCCTGTGGGACATACGCCACACCGGCCCTGACCCGCTGATGCGGCTTCCAGTGAGTGACATTTTTATCCTGCCAGAGCACGCTTCCGCTACGGGCCGGAATAATCCCCATCAGACACTTTAGTAGTGTTGTTTTCCCCACGCCGTTACGCCCCAGCAGGCATGTCACCTCGCCGATACGCGCTTCAAAGCTCACCCCGCGCAGAATATGGCTGCCACCATAATATTGATTCAGTTCTTTCACCTGCAGCATATGAACTCCTTAACGCCCGAGATAGACTTCAATAACCTGCTCGTTGGCCTGCACATCGCGAAGGCTCCCCTGAGCGAGGACACGTCCCTGATGTAATACTGTGACGCGATCGGCAATAGTTTCAACAAATCCCATATCGTGCTCAACAACCATCAGAGAGTGCTTACCGGCAAGCTGGCGAAACAGCTCCGCCGTGTATTCCGTTTCCGCATCCGTCATCCCCGCCGCGGGTTCATCCAGTAGCAGTAAATGCGGCTCCTGCACCAGCAGCATGCCAATTTCGAGAAACTGTTTTTGCCCATGCGAAAGCAGTCCGGCGCGGCGGGTCCGCTCATTACCCAGCCGCAACAGCGCCAGTACTTCATCAATATGATCCCGTTGTTCGCCTGAGAGTCGTGCCCGTAGAGAACCCCAGACAGATTTATCATTTTTCAGCGCCAACTCCAGGTTCTCCTCCACCGTTAATGCTTCAAATACCGTGGGCTTCTGAAATTTCCGTCCAATCCCCTGACGCGCGATGGCGATGGGATCCAGCGTTGTTAAATCGGTCGACTGGTCGTATATCGCACGACCACTTTGCGGTCTGGTTTTACCGGTTATGACATCCATTAACGTCGTCTTCCCGGCGCCGTTGGGGCCAATAATACAGCGCAGTTCCCCGACGCCAATATTGAGCGAGAGATCCGTTAACGCCTGGAATCCGTCGAAATTAACGTTAATTTTTTCCAGTTGGAGTACCGGGTCCGTTTGTTCGCGAAACCGATCGCCCGGCATCTGGCGTGTAAAAAGTCCTTCATCCGGCTGCATTATTTGTCTCCTTTGCGAAACAGGCCAATCACACCACTAGGTAAAAAAAGCGTAACGCCAATAAAGATCAGGCCAAGAAACAGCTGCCAGTATTCCGGCATAATGACGGTAAACAGGCTTTTAGCACCGTTCACCAGTACTGCGCCAAATACCGGGCCGATCAGGGTTCCACGTCCGCCCAGAGCAACCCAAATCGCCGCTTCAATCGAGTTAGTCGGCGACATTTCGCTGGGGTTGATAATCCCTACCTGCGGGACATAAAGCGCCCCGGCCAGGCCGCACAGTACAGCTGAAAGCGTCCACACCAGTAACTTGAAACCTTTCGGATCGTAACCACAGAACATCAGACGGTTCTCGGCATCGCGCACGGCGGTCAGAATACGACCAAACTTACTGCGGGCCAGCGCAAGTCCCAGCCATATTGCCAGCACCAGCAGCATAACCGTCGCCAGAAACAGCGCGATCCTGGTGGACGTCGCGGTCACCGGAAATCCCAGAATGGTGGTAAAACCGGTAAAGCCGTTATTTCCACCAAAGCCGGTTTCATTGCGGAAAAACAGCAACATTCCGGCGAAAGTCAGGGCCTGGGTCATGATGGAGAAATAGACACCTTTGATTTTTGAACGGAAGGCAAACCAACCAAATACCAGCGCCAGCAGGCCCGGCACCAGAACAACCAGCAGCATCGCCCAGAGAAAATGTTGCGTCCCCCACCAAAACCAGGGCAGCTCGCTCCACGACAGGAATGACATAAAGGCCGGTAATCCTTCGCCGGAAGCCTGCCGCATCAGGTACATTCCCATCGCATAGCCCCCCAGCGCGAAGAAGATACCGTGTCCCAGCGAGAGCATTCCGGCATAGCCCCACACCAGATCCAGCGCAACGGCCACAATGGCATAGCAGAGAATTTTCCCGGCCAGCGTCAACGTCCACACCGATATGGCCAGCGGATGCTCCGCAGGTAACAGCGCAAGAAACGGCAGAATAATCAACGCCAGCAGTAAGCCCAGACCCAGCACGCGTGTTGCACGCGGCGCTTTACGCGCCAGCGTTATTGTCATTGGCATCGTCATCAGTCAATAACCCTCCCTTTCAGCGCGAACAGTCCCTGAGGTCGTTTCTGAATAAACAGAATGATCAGCACCAGGATCATGATTTTGCCGAGAACCGCCCCCACCTGAGGCTCCAGAATTTTATTGAAGATCCCCAGCCCAAATGCCGCAGCCACGCTCCCGGCAAGCTGTCCAACGCCGCCCAGTACCACCACCAAAAACGAATCGATAATGTAGCTTTGCCCCAGCTCCGGTCCTACGTTACCTAGTTGCGAGAGCGCCACGCCTCCCAGACCGGCAATTCCTGAACCAAGGCCAAAGGCCAGCATATCGACTCGTCCGGTGGGTACGCCGCAGCAGGCCGCCATATTGCGATTTTGCGTCACGGCACGCACGCGCAGCCCGAGGCGCGTTTTATTCAACAGCAGCCAAGTGAAGAACAGCACCAGCATGGCAAAGCCAAGCACCACTATTCGGTTCCATGGCAATATCAGATTGGCATAAACCTGAATACCGCCGGAAAGCCATGCCGGATTGGCGACTTCCAGGTTTTGTGCGCCAAAGGTCATACGCACCAACTGGATGAGCATCAGGCTGATCCCCCAGGTCGCCAGCAGCGTTTCGAGCGGGCGGCCGTATAAATGGCGTATCACCCCACGCTCCAGCAGCATTCCTGTTGCCGCAGTCAGCAAAAAGGCGACCGGAAGTGCAATAACCGGATACCAGGCTAACCCGTGCGGGAAAAACTGCCCCATCAACTGTTGCACCATCCAGGTACAGTACGCCCCGAGCATTAACATCTCGCCATGCGCCATATTGATTACGCCGAGCAATCCATAGGTTATCGCCAGACCCAATGCCGCCAGCAGCAAAATAGAACCCAGTGACAGTCCCATGAAAGCCTGCCCTAGAAGATCCCCAACCTTCATGCGATGCGAGATGGAATTCAGACTTTCGTCAGCGGCAGCACGCACTCGGGCATCGGGTTCATGTTCAGCCCGGGTGAATGGCTGCAGGCGCGCCTGAGTTTCAGGATCATTTGACGCCCCTAATAGTTCGATTGCCTGAAGCCTGACCTCCGGCGAGGTGCTACTCAGTTGCAGATTTGCCAGTGCAATAGCGAGTGCGGATTTCACATCACCATCTGACTCCTGAGCCAGTCGTTGTTGTAAAAACGGCAGCATGCCCGGCTGCGCCTCACGCTGTAATGTACGAGCTGCCTCTCCCCTTACCGTGACGCTGTCACTTAAAAGCTGATGGACAGCCAACGCTCCGGCTACCAAATTACGCAGGCGGTTAGTCAGGCGAGTTTTTTTTAGCTCGCCGTTTGGGGCTGTCGCTGTGCCTAACGGCTGTACGTGCGAGCCGTTCATGATGAAGGCATTTTTCGTGTTATCGGTCAGCAGGTTCTCATCTCGCAGCGCGCTGAGCAGCGGGATGCGCTGAACGTCGGGATTCACCGCCCATTGTTCAAGCAAGGCGGCCTGCTGAGCACGGTTGGCGGCGGTAAAGGAATCAGCATCTGCGGCCTGGGCTATCCACGGCAAAAACCACATCAGCAACAACACACCACGAATCAAGCGCATAGCTTTCATGAGCGTTCTCCAAAGCATTACCCTCCCGCAGGAGGGCGTTAGATCAGTTGCTGGCGGTTTTCACAGGCTGTTCAGATTTTTTATCATTACCAGCGATGTACGGACTCCACGGCTGGGCGCGGACCGGCTCATCGGTTTGCCACACCACGTTAAACTGGCCGTTGCCTTCAATCTCGCCAATCATGACGGGTTTATGCAGGTGATGGTTGGTCGCATCCATGGTCAGGGTAAAACCTGATGGTGCAGCGAAGGATTGCCCCGCCATAGCAGCACGAACTTTATCCACATCGGTAGTTCCGGCTTTTTCTACCGCCTGCGCCCACATGTGCAGGCCAACATATGTGGCTTCCATTGGGTCGTTCGTCACCACCGAATCAGCATTCGGTAATTTGTGCGCTTTGGCATACGCCCGGTAATCCGCGACAAACTTCTTGTTGGCCGCATTATCGACAGACTCAAAGTAGTTCCAGGCGGCAAGGTTACCCACCAGCGGTTTGGTATCAATACCGCGTAGCTCCTCCTCGCCCACGGAAAAAGCCACCACCGGCACATCGGTGGCTTTCAGCCCCTGATTCGCTAACTCTTTATAGAACGGTACGTTAGAATCCCCATTGATGGTTGATACCACCGCCGTTTTTCCCCCTGCGGCGAATTTTTTAATACTGGCGACAATGGTCTGGTAATCGCTGTGTCCGAATGGGGTGTACACCTCTTCGATGTCTTTATCGGCGACCCCTTTTGAGTGCAAAAAGGCGCGTAAAATTTTGTTGGTCGTGCGCGGATAAACATAATCCGTGCCCAGCAGGAAGAAGCGTTTCGCGCTACCGCCATCCTCACTCATCAGATACTCAACCGCAGGGATCGCCTGCTGGTTGGGGGCTGCGCCGGTATAGAAGACGTTAGGCGACATCTCCTCACCTTCATATTGCACCGGGTAAAACAGCAGACCATTCAACTCTTCAAATACCGGTAAAACTGATTTACGCGAAACCGATGTCCAGCAGCCGAAAACTGCCGCCACCTTGTCCTGACTCAGCAGTTGTCTTGCTTTTTCAGCAAATAACGGCCAGTTCGAGGCCGGGTCAACCACCACCGGTTCCAGCTTTTTACCCAACACACCGCCCTGAGCATTTATTTCATCGATGGTCATCAACGCCACATCTTTTAGCGGCGTTTCGGATATGGCCATCGTGCCGGATAACGAATGCATGATGCCAACCTTAATGGTGTCGGCTGCCTGAACGCTAAAACTCACGCCCATTGCAACAACAGAGGCAGAAAGTGCAAAAGCTTTTAAAAATGTACGACGCTGCATAGTTTCACTCCTGAAATTAGACTTGCTGAAAGCTCCGGTGCAGCCGGGCAGACAAAACGGTGCAAATTAAGGGTGTTCAGAAGTGATAAGGCAAAAACGATGCCAGATATTAAAACCTCATATAAAATCAATAAATTAGCATCCCGCACACAAAAATCAGTATTACATTTTCCCGCCAAAAGGATTAATCACACGAAAAAATGAACCACCATGAGACAACTCTGCATTATAAACGTGCAACAATCTGTGTCAGCATCACACCGTCATAACAGCGTCTCAGGGTTTAAAAACAAGGTTATTTGTGCGCAGATAAATGTGTCTCGTCACTATTATTTATTTTATTCGACGTGATCATGTCAAAAATTTACTTTTCAGTCGAAATAATCACACAGTTCAGCCTTTGTTTAAGATTGAATTGCTACTATAGTCATAAGCGAGGTGAACTTAAGGTAAGAGAGGAAACTCACAGATAAAGGAGCATTTACTATGCTGGGTAATATGAATATTTTTATGGCTGTTCTGGGAATTATTTTATTTTCCGGTTTTCTGGCCGCGTATTTTAGCCACAGATGGGATGATTGATGAACGGAGATAGTCCTGCACCGACCCGGCCCCTTGTTGCGTAGCTGCACAAGGGGCCATTTTTTTACCTGAATCGCGCTCGCTGTGCCTTTATCCTGATTTACAGATAAAAAAAACCGCCGGATATACCAGCGGTAAATGCTTGCATGGATAGATTTGTGTTTTGCTTTTATACGCTATCTGGCAATTCCCTGCGAAGATAACGGATAGTCAGCTAACCTATCATCGACAACCCCAATGAAAGTTAAACGAAACGCAACTACCTCAAAACGTTTTTCGAAAACTCACGCACTGAGGGGATACGAGGTTCCGTCATTGGTGTCCACCAACGCGATCCGCTCATTTTCATCCATAAACATGCAGCGATTCCTGCCAGTCTGTTTCCCCTGATACATCGCCCTGTCGGCCCGACCAAGCGCGGTATCCAGCGTTTCACCCTGTTGAACCCGGGTTATGCCTGCCGTCACCGTGATACCGATCTCTCCATCAGCGTAGGGAATTTTTTTCTGACCAATCAGACGACAAAGTCGCAAACCCGCCAGGCATGCCTGCTCGTCCGTTTTTGTTCTGATGATGATAATGAACTCTTCTCCACCGTAGCGGTACGCCGCCTCATCATATCGCGTCCATGACAATAAATTTGATGCCAGAGCGCGCAATACCACGTCACCGACCAGATGACCGTATGTATCGTTAACGTATTTAAAACGATCGATATCCAACAACAATATATAGAGATTAAGCGGTTCGGCGTCGAGCAACTGCCGATCAAAAGACTCATCGAGCATTCTTCTGCCAGGTAAACCTGTTAATACATCGATATTACTGCGGATACTCAATAAATATATTTTGTAGTCCATTACAGATGAGGTAAATGCCAGAAGCGCGTCCTGGAAACTGTCGAAATGCCATGAATGGCTACGTTTCTCCACTATAGCCAATAGCAACTCCTTGCCTAATAAATGCATCTTTTCGTGAGTGGCACTTATCTTGCTCACGTAACTACAATCATCCTCATTGTACCGCGATTGATTATTAAGCCACAGTCCAAATCGACAAACAAAATGCGAGTTTTCACCCATAATATCAGGCTGTGTTACATCTGAAGACACCACGCAGCGGAACATCTTTACCAGCCATTTGTAGTGGGCATCAATGGAGTTGTTCAACTCAATCAAAATTGTATCTATTTCCTTCGTATTTCTCATCATCACGTTCTCTCTCCCTGTTCGAGCGTTTCTGATGGAATTATCTTAACGATAAAAAAGAAAATTTATGTAAATTTTTTAATAGTAATTAATAAGCCGCGATTAACAATAGCATTGCGCTATGCCACTGGTCGCGGCATAGCGTACATCACTCAGTTCATACCAGACTCAAATTGAACACGGCCATTGAGCCTTTTATTTTCGCGGATAGATAAAAACCGCTAAGAAAGCTGATGTGTATGCTTTAAGCTTTTTATAGCTATCTTTTTCCGATTAGAGACCTAAATTGCAAGGTTATTTCTTAGGTAATATAAAAACCGAGCGTTACACCCGGTTGGGAATGCACGAAACGATAGTGAGCAGTAGGCCGGATAAGGCGTTTACGCCGCCATCCGGCAATCTGTTACAAGCAGCCGGATGGCGCTTCGCTTATCCGGCCTACAGCGTAATTCCCTTTTCAGCACAATGATGAATTTATCGGCGTCATTATGTTTAGCTAAGCTGAATTGAGGACTTTCCCCCTCTGAACAAACCTTACGCGCTCAAACCACGATGTTCCAGCATCGGCTCCATTCGGGGATCGCGCCCGCTCCACTGGTGATAGAGTTCAGCTAAATCAGTACTGTTACCGCGGGACAAAATAGCTTCACGGAACTTTTGCCCGTTTTCACGAGTTAATCCGCCCTGCTCTACAAACCACTGATAGCCATCATCGGCCAGCATTTGCGTCCACAAATAGGCGTAATAACCTGCGGCATAACCGCCGCCGAAGATATGGGCAAAATAGCTGCTACGATAACGAGGCGGCACAGCCTTGAGTTCCAAACCTTCTGCTGCCAGCGCCTGCTGTTCAAATTGATCAACCGAAAGAGATAACGCGCTATTTTCCAGACTGTGCCAACGCATATCCAGCAATGCGGCACTGAGCAGTTCGGTCATGTCGTAACCTTTGTTAAACAGGCTGGTCCGCTGCATCTTATCCCGCAACG
Organism: Citrobacter sp. Cpo221; assembly: GCF_030332345.1. NCBI lineage: Bacteria > Pseudomonadati > Pseudomonadota > Gammaproteobacteria > Enterobacterales > Enterobacteriaceae > Citrobacter > Citrobacter sp. Cpo221. Next base: position 223,066 of record NZ_JAOWIA010000033.1, on the reverse strand, counting down.
CCTGCGGCATTTGCTCCCCGGTATCAACATGACGAGCAAAACGAGCAAAGACCTGCGGATGACTCGCCCAGTGTTCGTTGATCTGTGAAGGAAACTCAACAAAATCCCGCGGAGTATTGGTTCCTGAAAGTGTGGCATAACGCTGAGTGGCAAACAGGCCGTGCAACGTGTGCCCAAACTCATGAAATAACGTAATAACATCATCCCACAATAACAATGCAGGCTGACCCTTTGTCGGTTTTTGATAATTACACACGTTATAAATAACCGGCCGGGTTTCATTGAGTTGCGATTGCTCAACAAAATTGCCCATCCAGGCACCACCGCTTTTCGATTCCCGGGCAAAGAAATCGCCGTAAAATAACGCCAGCCCTACGCCATCGTGATCGAATATTTCCCATACCCGAACATCCGGGTGATAAACAGGAATGTCGAACCGTTCTATAAATTTTATGCCAAAGAGTTGATTAGCTGTCCAGAAAACGCCCTCGTTCAGCACCGTATCAAGGGCAAAGTAAGGTTTGAGCTGCGCCTCATCAAGAGCATATTTCTCACGACGAACCTGCTCGGCATAAAATGCCCAGTCCCAGGCCTCGACGTTAAATTGCCCCTGTTCGTGATTGATAACATTCTGGATTTCGGCCTGTTCATCCAATGCCCTGGCTCGCGCAGCAGGAACAATCGCCCGCATGAAATTCAGTGCCGCCTCCGGTGTTTTTGCCATCTGATCGGCAATTTTCCATGCAGCGTAATTGGCAAAACCGAGTAGTTTCGCCTGCTGCATCCGGATCTCGACCAGTCGCTGAATAATCGCCCGAGTATCGTTAGCGTCATTGTTTTCTGCTCTCGTCCATGCGCGGTTGAACAGATTCTCACGGGTCTGGCGATCGCGTAACGCCGCAAGCGCCGGTTGCTGAGTCGTATTCAATAGCGGGATAACCCAACGCGCTTCAAGCCCTTTCTCCTTTGCAGCTTCGGCGGCAACAGCAATTTCCTCTGCGCTAAGTCCGTCCAGGTAACGTGCATCATCCACCACCAGAGCACCGGACTTGTTCGCCGCCAGCAGCCGTTGATTAAACTGGCTGGTCAACGTGGCGGACTCTGTATTGAGCGCTTTAAGGTTTGCTTTATCGACCTCATTCAGACGCGCGCCGGCTAATACAAAACGCTGGTGGATGACCTCCAGCAAGCGTGATGATTCGCTATCCAGCCCCAGTGAACCTCGCTGTTGCCAGACCGCTTCAACGCGCGAAAAAAGCGCGCCATTGAGATAAATATCATTGGCAAGGCTCGCCAGTTCCGCGGAAAATTCTTCGTCAAGGCGCTGTAGTTCATCGTTGGTGTGTGCCGCCGTCATCGCGAAGAAAATGCTGGTTACACGTGTGAGCAGCGTGCCGCTTTGTTCAAGCGCCAGCAACGTATTGGCAAAATCAGGGGCCTGCGGGTTTTGCACAATCGCCTCGATCTCTGCACGTTTTTGCCGCACGCCTTCATCGAACGCTGGGCGATAGTGCTGCACCTCTATCTGATCAAACTGCGGGGCCTGATACGGCAATGTGCTGTGGTGTAAAAAGGGATTCGTTAACGACATCTTCCACTCCTGAAAACGATTTGTTTACCAGAGTAGACTTCCCGGGAATCAACCGCAATCGCGTTACGCAGGAATAGCTCTGAACGGAAATGACGTGCTATGGTAGTACGACATAAAAAGCGTTGAGGAACAGTGAGATGATCGTTTTAGTAACCGGAGCAACCGCAGGTTTTGGTGAGTGCATTACGCGTCGTTTTATTGAGAATGGGCATAAAGTTATTGCCACCGGACGCCGCCAGGAGCGCCTGCAGGAACTGAAAGAGGAATTGGGTGACCGCCTCTATACCGCGCAACTGGACGTACGTAATCGTGCATCGATTGAAGAGATGATGGACGCCTTACCCGCAGAATGGCGCAATATTGATGTTCTGGTCAACAACGCAGGTCTGGCGCTGGGCCTTGAGCCTGCTCACAAGGCCAGCATTGAAGACTGGGAGAATATGATCGACACCAACAACAAGGGGCTGGTTTATATGACCCGTGCCGTTCTGCCTGGTATGGTTGAACGCAACCGCGGTCATATTATCAATATCGGTTCTACCGCGGGCAGTTGGCCATACGCTGGCGGTAACGTCTACGGTGCGACTAAAGCGTTTGTTCGCCAGTTTAGCCTGAATTTACGTACTGATTTACACGGCACTGCAATTCGCGTTACCGACATCGAGCCGGGTCTGGTTGGCGGTACGGAATTCTCTAATGTCCGTTTCAAAGGTGATGACGCCAAAGCTGAAAAAGCCTACGAAAATACCACGGCGCTGACTCCGCAAGATGTTACAGAAGCGGTATGGTGGGTGGCTTCTTTACCGGCTCATGTCAATATCAACACCCTTGAAATGATGCCTGTCACACAGTCTTTTGCCGGGCTGAGTATTCATCGGGGCTAATTTCTCTACCCGGCCTTGCGCCGGGTATAGATAGCCAGAAAGAAGTGATAAAATATCCGGGTTAACTCTCTAAAAAGTAAGAATGAATGACCGTAGAAACGCAGCTCAACCCTACACAGCCAGTAAATCAACAGATTTACCGTATTCTTCGCCGTGATATCGTGCATTGTCTGATTGCACCCGGTACACCGCTGTCGGAGAAAGAGGTTTCCGTACGCTTTAATGTGTCACGCCAACCGGTACGAGAAGCATTCATCAAACTGGCAGAAAACGGCCTGATTCAGATCCGCCCGCAGCGTGGCAGCTACGTGAACAAGATTTCGCTGTCGCAGGTGCAAAATGGTTGTTTTGTCCGCCAGGCGATTGAATGTGCCGTGGTACGCCGCGCCGCATCGCTGATCAACGATCAGCAGTGCTATCAGCTTGAACAGAATTTGCATCAGCAGCGCATCGCAATTGACCGAAAACAAATCAATGATTTCTTCCAGCTTGATGATGAGTTTCATCAGAAACTGGCTTTAATCGCCGAGTGCCAACTCGCCTGGGATACCGTCGAGAATATTAAGGCAACAATTGACCGCGTTCGTTATATGAGCCTGGATCATATTTCCCCGCCTGAAATGCTGCTACGCCAGCATCACGATATTTTTGCCGCCCTTGAGAAGCATGATGGCGATGCGGTCGAGCGCGCAATGATGCTCCATCTCCAGGAAATCGGTGAGTCCGTTCAGCTTATTCGTCAGGAAAATAGCGACTGGTTCAGCGAAGATTAATACTACGCTCACCTCACTCCGGGGTGAGTTTCTCCTGCGCTTTCCCCTCTCCCGCATAACTGCATAAAAAAAGCTGTGATTTTGATCGAAAACAAAAAAAATCATTAACGAGAAGCGTATTTATATTGCGCCCGTTACGTGGGACTAAAAGCCCACGGGCTTTGACGGTAAGTTGGAGAGGAGAAAACACCATGAAAACATACGATCGTAACCGTAACGCAATCACCACTGGCAGCCGCGTCATGATCAGCGACACCGGACTCACAGGCCGCATTACAGCGATAGATACCGATGGCCTGACCGCTGAGCAGATTCGCCGCGGGAAAACAGTGGAAATCGAAGGATGTGAAGGCAAATACGCCCCCCTCGAGCTGATTCGTTTAGGCATGAACTAATTGGTGTGAATGCCAGAAAACACAGCGCCATCTGGCCGTTGCAAGCCAGATGGCGACATAAAGGATGATCTTCGTTACTTCAGTTTTGCTGCATACTTCGCAACCGTCGCCTTCGCCCCTTCAGCCAGTAAAGCAAGATACGCTTGTGTGACCTGACGGTTGAACAACTCAACCTGCGGCAATTCGCGACCGAAAATAGCATCGATTGCCAGCAGCGCCTGAACGCGCTCTTCGCCCTCGTGACTGCTACGCACCGCATTCTGGATCACAGGCAACAGTGGATCGCTAATTTCAATCGCCTGGCCCTGTTCATCCACACCACCGACGTAACGCATCCAACCAGCGACACCCAGTGCCAGCAGCGCAAAGTCACTACCGTGCACAATGTGCCAGCGAATGGAATCAAGCATACGCTGCGGCAGTTTTTGGCTACCGTCCATGGCGATCTGCCAGGTACGATGGCGCAGCGCCGGATTGCTGTAGCGCTCAATTAACAGATCGGCATAGCGCTGTAGGTCGACACCTTTTACTTTCAACGTGGGTGCTTGTTCCTGCAACATCAGCGCACGGGCAGCAAGACGATAGTTTTCATCGCCCATGCAATCGTTAATATGTTGATACCCCGCAAGATACCCAAGATACGCAAGGAAAGAGTGACTGCCGTTGAGCATACGCAGTTTCATCTCTTCAAACGGAATGACATCAGCCACCAGTTCCGCCCCGGCCTTTTCCCATTCAGGACGGCCGGCGACAAAGTTATCTTCAATAACCCACTGACGGAACGGTTCGCATGCCACGCCTGCCGGGTCGCGTACACCGGTTATATGCTCAATTTTGTCCAGCGTCTCCTGCGTAACCGCCGGGACAATGCGGTCAACCATTGTTGATGGGAATGTCACATGTTGTTCGATCCACGCGGCCAGTTCCATATCCACCGCTCGGGCATATGCAGTGACAACATTGCGCATCACATGACCGTTTTCTGGCATGTTATCGCAGGACATCACGGTAAAGGCGGCTAAACCCGCAGCTTTGCGACGAGCCAGGGCTTCAACCACCACACCCGGCGCAGTTTTAGGCTGTTTGGGGTTTTGCAGATCGGCTGCAATCATTGGATTGTCTAACATCAGTTGGCCGGTCGCCGGAGAATGGCAGTATCCTTTCTCGGTGATGGTCAGGGAAACGATCGCGACCTGAGGTTCACACATCGCTGCCAGTACGCTTTCCAGACCATCAACCTGCGCATGCAATGCGTTTTTCACCACGCCCACGACTCTCGCGGTCCAGGCATCAGCAGACATCTCTGCAACGGTATACAGATTATCTTGCTGTTTCAGATCGAAAATCTGCTGCTCGCCGCCAATCAGGTTCACTTCGCAGTAGCCCCAGTCACTGCCGTGATCGGCGGCCAGAATGTCTGCGTAAACACCCTGATGTGCGCGGTGAAACGCGCCAAACCCCAGATGAACAATACGCGGAACCAGTTTTGAACGATCGTAGTCAGGAAGTGCAGCCTTTGCCGCTAAGAGCTTATTTTGCATGGTATGGCCTACTTATAAATGAAATCAGGACTGTTCCAGAGTAACGCCTGTATGGTTGTATGTTTTGATTTGCATTAAGCTTTTTATGATTGGTATGACATCATTTATTGAGTTATGAACCAAAATCGGTGAGTTTGGCGGCATACTGCCGCCAATCGATATTAGTGTTTCTGCCACTGCTGATATTCACGTTTAAGTCTTTGCGGTGCAGTTTCCGGCATCATCAACAAACCAATAATTGAAATAACTCCAAGCACAATCACATAGGTTGCAAGTCCATAGTAATGTCCACCTGTTACTTGCAGAATTTTTACTGCTACTAAGCCAAGAATCCCGCTGCCTATTAGCGACCCCAGTTGCCAAATTAATGCTATTCCGCTACAGCGAATATGAGTTGGGAAAAGCTCTGGAAAATAAGAGGCCTGAGGTGCGTAGCACATACTATGCCCAATACTCAGAACCAGGATCATTACTATTTGTGTAAGCCAAAAACTATCCTGATTAATCGCAAGAAAGAAAGGAATAATCATAACGACCTGCAGCAACGCGCCGATAATATAAACTGGTTTACGTCCAATTTTATCGCATAGCGACCCCATCAACGGTATTGCAATGATTTCTATTATGACCGCAACGATCATTGTCTCCATCAAAATATTAGCATCAAGATTGTTTGCCTTACCGTAAGCCAAAACAATCACTGTGAACATTGCAAATGTGCAAGCTTCAATTAGTTTCGCACAGACCCCCTTGACAACAATGCCAGGAAAATCGCGGATAACTTCAACTAATGGACGTGATTCTTCTGCTTTTGTCTCCCTAATCTGAGCAAAGACCGGTGACTCATCAATTTTTAAGCGGATAAACAGCCCTACAATAACCAGTAACAGACTCAAAAGGAACGGTATACGCCACCCGTAATCCATCATTGCCTCTGGAGAAAGTGTGGCATTTAACAGCGCAAAGAGTGCTAACGGCAGAAGAAAACCAACCGGGGCACCAATTTGAACCCAACTGGAAAAAAATCCACGATTTTTGGGTTCAGAATATTCAGCAGTCATCAGTACTGCACCGGCTTGCTCTCCTCCAACACCAAATCCCTGTAATACACGAATAAAAATAAGTAAAGCTGGAGCCCAGACACCAATTTTCTCATATGTAGGTAATAACCCGATACAAAACGTCCCCAAACCTACAATTAATATGGTAATAACCAGTGCTTTTTTTCGCCCAACCTTATCGCCAATATGACCAAAGACAATTCCTCCTAATGGTCTTGCGAGGAAACCAACAGCATAGGTTGCAAAAGCAGCGAGAGTACTTATTAACGGATCATCACTTGGGAAAAATAAATGACCAAAAAAGAGTACAGCAGCTGTCCCGTATGCAAAAAAATCATAATACTCAGCTGCTGTACCAATTGCGGATGCTGAAGCCACTCGGCGAATAATGGGCTTATTATCTACGTTATCTTTAATATCGACTGAACTAACCATAAGTTTAACCTTCTGTAGGGTATTGGGTTAATCAACATCTTTCGTACGTAAAATTTATATTTACCAGTTCCACAGCGTGCCATCTTCCAGGCGAGCAACGGGCAGATATGCAGGGTCATACGGATATTTCGCCGCCAGTTTTTCGTCAAACTCGATCCCAAGACCAGGTTTGTCTCCTGGGTGCATATAGCCGTTATCAAAGGTCCAGTTATGTGGGAACACTTCCAGCATTTGCTCGGAATAGCCCATATATTCCTGTATGCCGAAGTTCGGCACCCACAGATCAAAATGCAACGCGGCGGCCATGCACACAGGCGACAGATCGGAAGGTCCATGTGAACCGGTACGAACCTGATACAGCGACGCGAAATCGGCAATCCGGCGCATACCGGTGATACCACCCGCATGGGTGATGGTGGTGCGGATATAGTCGATCAGTTGTTCTTCAATAAGCTGTTTACAGTCCCAGATACTGTTGAACACTTCCCCTACCGCAATCGGCGTGACCGTATGCTGGCGGATCAGGCGGAAGCACTCCTGGTTTTCAGCTGGCGTTGGGTCTTCCATCCAGAACAAACGGTACTGTTCAATGCTTTTGCCAAAACGGGCCGCTTCAATTGGCGTCAGACGGTGGTGCATATCGTGCAGGAGATGTTCGTTGAAACCAAACTTGTCACGCACGGCAGCAAACAATTTTGGTGTGAAATCCAGGTATTTCTCCGTTGACCACAACTGCTCTTCCGGCCATTGCCCTTTGGTGGCGGGTTCGTAGGCCAGTCCTTTGCCTTTAGACATACCGTAAGTGGTTTTCATACCCGGCACGCCGCACTGCACGCGAATAGCTTTAAAGCCCATTTCTTTATGACGCGCATAATCTTCGAGTACGTCATCAACGGTATGGCCTGTGGTGTGACAGTAGACCATAACCCCTTCACGAGAAGCACCGCCGAGCAACTGGTACAACGGCATATTCGCCGCTTTCGCTTTGATGTCCCAGAGAGCCATATCCACCGCAGAAATCGCCGACATGGTGACCGGACCACGACGCCAGTACGCACCTTTGTAGAAAAACTGCCAGATGTCCTCAATACGATGCGCATCGCGACCAATAAGCTGCGGACACACGTGATCTTTCAGATACGACGCCACGGACAGCTCGCGTCCATTTAACGTGGCATCTCCCAGCCCGGTGATCCCATCTTCTGTCGTAATTTTCAACGTTACAAAATTACGCCCAGGACAGGTGACAAACACTTCAGCCCCAACAATCTTCATTTCTTATTCCCTACATCTGTTCTTGTGATGCAGGAAATTTACTCAACTGAGCTACTACCATACAAGTATAAAGATCAAAAAAACGCTGTTTGATCACAAAAAAGGCGCTATGCGCGCCCCCATCCAGCCACAATGATCAACATGCCGCACAATGCCACCAGCGCGCCAGACCAGTCATATAAACTGAGTTTTACACCATCGACAATGCGTAGCCATAGCAGCGCGGTCACCACGTAAACACCACCATAGGCTGCGTATACACGCCCGCTGGCTGCCGGATGCAGCGTCAGCAACCAGACGAATAAAGCCAGTGACACCCCGGCGGGTATCAGCAACCAGGCTGTAGCCCCTCGCTTAAGCCAGAGCCAGGGTAAAAAGCAGCCAATGATTTCGCATAACGCGGTGACGAAAAAAAGAAATGTGGTCTTAAGCATTGATGTTATTCAGTTACCTTCGGTTTAACCATGATACGACAGAATCTCGTTAGCGTATCCATATCTACCGGGTGGGTATGCCCGCAAACTGGAATAGTGTAGAATTTAACCCTGTTTTATCGTTTTTACCCTTTCCCATAAAAGGAATTCACCATGAAAATTACACTGACCAAACGCCTGTGCCTGACGGCTATGCTGACGCTGGCTGCGGCTGTGTACACCTCTTCCGCATTTGCTGAAACCAGTAAACTGATCATTGAATCCGGAGACAGTGCGCAAAGTCGTCAACAAGCCGCAATGGAAAAGGAACAATGGAACGATACGCGCCAGCTTCGCCAGAAAGCCAACAAACGTGCAGAGAAGGAGTGGGACAAAACCGACGCTGCCTTCGATAGTCGTGATAAGTGCGAACAGAGCGCTAATATTAATGCGTACTGGGAACCTAACACCCTGCGCTGCCTTGACCGCCGTACTGGCCGCACCGTTGCCCCATAATCATTGCACTTTGAAGGATATTGAAAGGATACGATATGACTAGCGCCCTCAGTGTTAAGTTGCGCCCGCTGGAGCGTGAAGATTTACGATTCGTCCATCAGCTTGATAATAATGCCAGCGTAATGCGCTACTGGTTCGAAGAGCCTTACGAAGCGTTTGTTGAGCTGTCAGACCTGTATGACAAACATATCCACGACCAAAGCGAACGTCGCTTCGTGGTGGAGTGCGACGGTGAAAAAGCCGGGCTGGTGGAGCTGGTTGAAATTAACCATGTGCACCGCCGGGCCGAATTTCAGATCATTATTTCGCCGGAATATCAGGGGAAGGGTCTGGCCTCACGGGCGGCTAAGCTTGCGATGGATTACGGCTTTACCGTGCTCAACCTCTATAAGTTGTATCTGATCGTCGATAAAGAGAACGAAAAGGCTATCCACATTTACCGTAAACTCGGTTTTATGGTGGAAGGCGAGCTGATTCATGAATTCTTTATCAACGGCCAATACCGCAACACTATCCGCATGTGCATCTTCCAGCAGCAGTATCTGGCAGAACACAAAACGGCAGGCCCTAACCTGTTGCAACCTACCGCTCAGTAAAGGCGATTAGTAGTAATCGATAGTGTTTTCAATCGAGTAATGATGTTCAACTGCCGGCTTCACGCTCTCGTCAACGATAACGAGCTGGCAGTTGACCGGATTTGCGTATTCATCGTATTTGCACGTTTGTTTGACATTGCCTAACGGATGATTGTTGAGCAGGCTCACCGCGGTGTAATCCAGCTTCTTCAACGGGTCGACCGACGGTTTGGCATCAACCTGTAAGGTATTGTCCTTACTGACGGTTGTTTTACCCAGCGGGTAGCCTTCGGCATCATATCGATACTGCACCTTCATCTCTTTCCCCGTTGCAGAAACGACAAAACCGTTATCGTCGGTATCCCACACCACACCTGCAGCAGGCAGTTCCGCCAGTTGGCATTTGCCCTGTAAACGGATCCGTTTTTCCAGCGTTTCGGCATCCCGATAGTAGTTAGCATCCAGGACCAGCGCCATACCGGTATTGTTTTCGATATCGTGCAGTTCAAGCGTATCGAAACACCCTTCCTGTGACAGGGTACCAGCGACGCGCTTGGTGACCTCACCTTTGTCGTTGAGCAGCGTCTGACTGAAATCTTTCACCGGCCCGCGCAGCGGATCGAAATCAAATTCATTGGAAAAACTGGCCATTTCCGGCGTAAAGGAAACCAGCCCTTTGGCATTATCACACCCAACCAGCACGACACACAGGAAACCTAACAGGGTCTGTTTCTTCACATTTTTCACCGGGATAAGAAGATAATTCTCAATCATATTAGCAAATACAGTTATTTACACCAGAAATGCTAATCTTAGTCTATGTCGATCATAAAGGAGCTGATGATGAAATACGTAACAGGAATTGCCACGATCTTACTGGCAGTTGCATCCCCACAGGTTCTGGCGGCACCCGCGTCATGTGAACGCGTGAAGAGCGATATCGAACAGCGCATCATTAATAATGGCGTTGCAGAGTCCAGCTTTACGCTGAACATTGTCCCCAACGATCAGGCCGATCAACCTGATTCACTGGTGGTAGGACATTGTGCAAACGATACGCACAAAATTCTCTACACCCGAACTAACAGTGGCAACGCCCCTGCCAACAGCTCGCCTGCACAGGACGGGCACGTCGCCGAACCGCAATAAATCATACCCTCCGTACGCGGAGGGTTACTCCAGTTTGATATGCATTAAGATGCCATACTCATAAATGGGTAAACTCACTCTATTATTAGCATGCTATTAATTTCGTTGTAGAAATTAATATATAGCGATAACTAGAATGGAGTGAGTTATGTCTGATACTGAGCAATATGGAGGCATTAGCCGCAGGATGTTAGTGAAATCCTCGGCTATAGGTTCGTTGGCACTTGCCGCTGGTGGGTTATCGTTACCTTTTGGAATGCGCACCGCAGCGGCTGCGGTACAACAGGCGATACAACCGGCTGAAGAGAAAGTGGTTTGGGGCGCTTGTTCCGTAAACTGCGGCAGCCGTTGTGCCCTGCAACTGCACGTCAAAGATGACGAGGTCGTATGGGTGGAGTCCGATACGACCGGAGACGATATTTATGGTCAGCACCAGGTGCGTGCCTGTTTGCGTGGACGCTCAATCCGTCGACGGATCAATCATCCGGATCGCCTCAATTATCCTATGAAGCGTGTGGGCAAACGCGGTGAGGGTAAATTCGAACGTATAACCTGGCAGGAAGCGCTGGATACCATCAGCACCAGTTTAAAAAATACCGTACAGAAATACGGTAATGAGGCCGTGTATATCAACTACACCTCTGGCATTGTCGGCGGCAACATTACTCGCTCCTCCCCTTATGCCTCGCTGGTTGCTCGCCTGATGAACTGCTATGGCGGATTCCTGAGCCATTACGGCACATACAGTACCGCACAAATCGCGGCGGCAATGCCTTACACCTACGGCTCAAATGACGGCAACAGTACCTCCGACATTGAAAACACGAAGCTGGTGGTGATGTTCGGCAATAACCCTGCCGAAACGCGCATGAGCGGCGGCGGAATAACTTACTTCCTTGAACAGGCCCGGGAGCGTTCTAACGCTCGCATGATCGTCATCGACCCACGTTATACCGATACCGCTGCGGGTCGTGAAGATGAGTGGATCCCTATTCGTCCGGGAACCGATGCCGCACTCGTGGCGGGAATCGCATGGGTCCTGATTAACGAAGATCTTGTCGACCAGGCGTTCCTCGACACATATTGCATCGGTTATGACGAGAAAACCCTACCCGCCGACGCCCCGGCTAACGGACACTACAAGGCCTATATACTAGGCAACGGCGATGACGGTATCGCTAAAACGCCCCAATGGGCCTCGCATGTCACCGGGATCCCGGCCGAGCGCATCATTAAACTGGCACGGGAAATCGGTAGTACAAAACCGGCGTATATTTGTCAGGGTTGGGGTCCACAACGTCAGGCTAACGGCGAACTGACTTCGCGCGCGATCGCAATGCTGCCAATCCTGACCGGCAACGTTGGTATCAACGGCGGCAATAGCGGTGCGCGAGAATCAACCTACACCATCACGATTGAACGTATGCCGCTGCCGGATAATCCCATCAAGACCCAGATATCCTGCTTTAGCTGGACCGACGCCATCGCCCGGGGTCCGGAAATGACCGCAACCCGCGATGGCGTGCGCGGTAAAGATAAGCTTGATGTACCGATTAAATTTATCTGGAACTACGCGGGCAACACCATTACTAATCAGCACTCAGATATCAATAAAACGCATGAGATCCTTCAGGATGATACGAAATGCGAAATGATAGTGGTCATCGAAAATTTCATGACATCTTCGGCGAAATATGCCGATATTCTGCTGCCGGACCTAATGACCGTCGAACAGGAAGACATCATTCCTAACGACTATGCAGGCAACATGGGATACCTCATTTTTATTCAACCCGCGACGTCACCGAAGTTCGAACGCAAACCGATCTACTGGATAATGAGCGAAGTCGCCAAACGCCTTGGCAATGATATCTATCAACGGTTTACGGAAGGCCGTACTCAGGAACAGTGGCTCCAGTATCTGTATGCAAAAATGCTGGCCAAGGACCCCGCGCTCCCTTCTTATGACGAGCTGAAAAAAATGGGGATCTATAAACGCAAAGATCCTAACGGGCATTTTGTCGCTTATAAAAAATTCCGCGACGATCCGCAGGCCAATCCACTCAAAACACCGTCTGGAAAGATTGAAATTTACTCCAGCCGACTGGCGAAAATTGCCAACACCTGGGAGTTGCAGAAGGATGAAGTAATTAGCCCGCTTCCCGTCTACGCCTCCACGTTTGAAGGGTGGGACGATCCCAAACGCAGCGCATTTCCGCTGCAGTTGTTTGGCTTCCATTACAAATCCCGTACGCACTCCAGCTACGGCAATATCGATGTTCTGCAAGCGTCCTGTCGTCAGGAAGTGTGGATCAATCCCGTCGATGCCCAAAAGCGTGGTATTGCAAATGGCGATATGGTGCGGGTCTTTAACGATCGCGGGGAAGTACGTATTCCGGCCAAAGTGACGCCGCGGATCCTGCCTGGCGTCAGCGCAATGGGCCAGGGGGCATGGCACGATGCCGATATGGCCGGCGACAAGATTGACCATGGCGCCTGCGTCAATACGCTGACAACACAGCGCCCTTCACCGCTGGCAAAAGGCAACCCACAGCATACTAATCTGGTCGAGATCGAGAAGGTTTAAGGACTAACCCATGACAACTCAGTATGGATTTTTTATTGATTCCAGTCGTTGCACCGGGTGCAAAACCTGCGAGCTGGCCTGCAAAGACTACAAAGACCTCACTCCTGACGTCAGTTTCCGGCGGATTTACGAATACGCAGGTGGTGACTGGCAGGAAGACAACGGCGTCTGGCACCAGAACGTTTTTGCCTACTATCTCTCCATCTCATGTAACCACTGCGAGGATCCGGCCTGCACCAAGGTTTGTCCAAGTGGTGCGATGCATAAGCGTGAGGATGGTTTTGTGGTGGTCGATGAAGACGTGTGCATTGGCTGTCGCTACTGTCATATGGCCTGCCCGTACGGTGCGCCACAGTACAATGCTGCGAAAGGACATATGACCAAGTGTGATGGCTGCCATGAACGCGCGGCAGACGGCAAAAAGCCCATCTGCGTCGAGTCCTGTCCGCTGCGTGCGCTGGATTTTGGCCCCATCGACGAACTGCGCAAAAAACATGGTGAACTGGCTGCCGTCGCCCCGCTGCCGGGTGCGCACTTCACCAAACCAAATATTGTGATCAAACCAAACGCCAATTGCCGCCCGACCGGGGATACCACGGGTTTTCTGGCTAATCCAAAAGAGGTGTAAAATGGGAAATGGATGGCATGAATGGCCGCTGGTACTGTTCACGGTGCTGGGCCAGTGCGTAGTCGGGGCGCTGATCGTAAGTGGTTACAGCTGGCTGACCGCTAAAGACAAGCTGGCAAAACAGCGTATCGTTCGCAGTATGTTTTTCCTCTGGCTGGTGATGGGCATCGCCTTTCTCGCCTCGATCATGCATTTAGGTTCGCCGCTGCGCGCGTTAAACTCGCTGAACAGAATTGGCGCATCGGCGCTGAGTAACGAAATCGCCAGTGGTTCACTGTTTTTCGCCGTCGGTGGCTTGTGGTGGCTGGTGGCGTTTCTCGGTAAAATGCCCGCAGCGTTAGGTAAAATCTGGCTGCTGTTGAGCATGCTGCTGGGCCTGGTATTTGTCTTTGCGATGACCAACGTCTACCAGATAGACACCGTCCCAACCTGGTATAATGGCTATACTACTCTGGCATTTTTCATGACGATGCTGCTCAGTGGACCGCTTTTTGCCGCTCTGCTGCTGCGTGCTGCAGGTGTTTCTTTTAACGCCGCCAGATTCGCCGGTATCAGCGTGCTGGCCCTGCTGGTGACCGTGGTGGTTATTGTGCTGCAGGGACTGTCACTCGGCGAGATCCACAGTTCGGTACAATATGCCAGCGCACTGGTTCCCGACTACGGCAGTTTACAGGTCTGGCGTGTCCTGCTGCTGGCTGCGGGTCTGGGTTGCTGGATATGTCCGTTGATCCGTCGCAAAGGACCGTCCGTTGGCGGGTTGGCGCTCGGGTTAATTCTGGTGCTTGTCGGTGAAATCATTGGCCGCGGATTGTTTTACGGTTTACATATGACAGTCGGAATGGCTGTTGCAGGTTAACTTTCGGGTGCGGGGCAACCCGCACTGTTCAGGATTGTTTGCATGACCCATTTTTCACAACGAGACAACTTTTCTACTGCAGCGCGTGTGCTCGGCGCGCTGTTTTATTATGCCCCAGACAGTGCCGAAGCTTCGGCACTGGTCAGTGAGTTAAGAACCGATGGCTGGCAGGCGCAGTGGCCGCTTGAAAAGACAACGCTTTCGCCGTTGGTCGCACAGTTTCAGGCTGAGGCCGATGAGTCTCTCCCGCAGGCCTGGCAACGTCTGTTTGTTGGCCCCTATGCGCTCCCTTCTCCGCCCTGGGGATCCGTCTGGCTGGATCGTGAAAACGTGTTGTTTGGCGACTCCACGCTGGCTTTGCGTCAGTGGATGCGGGACAACGGCATCCAGTTTGCCATGCAGCAAAATGAGCCAGAAGATCACTTTGGTTCACTGCTGTTGCTGACGGCCTGGCTTGCTGAGAACGAACGCCACACCGAGTGCGAGCAACTGCTGGCCTGGCATCTGTTCCCATGGTCATCGCGCTTCCTTAATGTGTTAATCGAAAAAGCCGACCACCCGTTCTACCAGGCGCTGGGTGAGCTGGCGCGTCTGACGCTGGCACAGTGGCAATCACAGTTACTGATCCCGGTAGCCGATAAGCCTTTGTTCCGTTAATTTCGTCACAGGCAGGAATTGTCCTGCCTGTGGTGCATCATCCTGTTGCGCACGCTGAGCTTTTGCTTCTGTTGCCTAATAGCCGCAAAATAGAGCGTCTGAATTTTCCAGTCTGGCCACTCATGCATCATTTACATGCTTACCCTGACCTGCGTGCCATGTTCCGCCGCCTGCTGATCGCCGCGTTGATTGGCGTCCTTGCTGCGCTGGCCGTCGCAGGATTTCGTCATGCCATGCTGCTTCTCGAATGGTTGTTTCTGAGCAACAACACGGGGAGTCTGGTCAACGCAGCGACAAATCTTTCGCCTTTAAGGCGTATGCTTACACCTGCACTCGGCGGCCTGGCGGCTGGATTACTACTGTGGGGTTGGCAAAAATTTAACCGTTTACGTCCGCAGGCTCCCACTGATTATATGGAAGCCCTGCAAACCGACGGACAATTTGACGTCAGTGCAAGCCTGGTGAAATCGCTGGCCTCGTTACTGGTCGTCGCCAGCGGGAGTGCCATCGGACGTGAAGGTGCCATGATTTTACTGGCGGCCCTGGCGGCCTCCTGCTTTGCTCAACGCTTTACCCCGCGTACAGAATGGAAGTTATGGATTGCCTGCGGCGCCGCTGCAGGTATGGCTGGAGCCTATCATGCCCCGCTGGCGGGCAGTTTATTTATTGCCGAAGTATTGTTTGGCACGCTGATCCTCGCCTCACTGGGACCGGTAGTGGTATCCGCCGTAGTCGCATTACTCACCACCAATCTGCTTAGCGACAGCAATGCGCTGCTGTATACCGTGCACCTGTCGCGGGAATTACATGCTCTGGAATACGTTATGATTGTCAGCACCGGTCTGGCTGCTGGCATCTGCGGACCGCTCTTCATGTGGTTGATGACTGCCAGCCATAATGTATTTTTGCGCTTAAAACTCTCGCCGCCGTGGCAACTGGCGCTTGGCGGGCTGATCGTTGGCCTGCTTTCATTGCTCACGCCAGCGGTCTGGGGTAATGGCTACAGCGTGGTGCAGTCATATTTACTTTCACCACCGCTGCTGGCCGTGGTTAGCGGGATTTTTATCTGCAAATTACTGGCGGTGCTTGCCAGCAGTGGATCCGGTGCGCCAGGTGGCGTGTTTACGCCAACGCTGTTTGTCGGCTTGTCGGTGGGCATGTTGCTGGGTCAGGTATGGGGATTATGGCTTCCAGGCTCGGATGAAATTGCCATTTTGCTGGGATTAACGGGGATGGCCACGCTGCTGGCGGCTACCACGCATGCACCAATAATGTCGACGTTGATGGTTTGTGAAATGACCGGGGAGTATCGCCTGCTCCCCGGATTACTGATTGCCTGTGTCCTGGCGTCGGTGCTGTCGCGTACGTTACGCCACGACTCTATCTACCGACAGCACGCTGCCGAGCATTGACAGGCGGATGTACTGCGACAGTTCACGCTGCTCTGCACGAGGCAGATAAGGCAGTTCACCGATCAGCGGTGCAGGTAATTTTTTACCCAGCACATCAATGATTTCCGCATAATGCGCCAGCCCAGGATTAATGCGATTCGCAACCCAGCCAATCAACGGCAGTCCGTCGCTGGCTATCGCCTGCGCGGTGAGGATCGCATGATTAATACAGCCTTCCTGGATACCCACTACCATCAGCACCGGCAGTTGTTCCTGCACCACCCACTCCGATAACGGACGCAGATCGTTCATCAAGCTCCGCCAGCCTCCGGTGCCTTCCACGACAACGTGATCGACTTTTTCGCTGAGGCTTGCGAGACCGTTGGATAACAGGGTGTAATTGACCGGACCACTATGCGCCACGCTACTTTCATCTTCGCTCAACGCAATTGGGTTAATTGCCTCATAGGGCAGCTCGATAGATGACACACTTTGCAGTACCAGTGCATCTTTGTTGCGCAGACCTTCAGGCGTCTCTTTGCTGCCTTTGGCCACAGGTTTGTAACCTGCAACGCTTTTACCCCCTGACGCTAACGCTTGTAGTAATGCGCGGGAAACCACGGTCTTCCCAACAGAAGTGTCTGTACCTGTAATAAAGAAACGCTTCAGCATCACTAACTCCACCGTTATGCTTTGAAAATATAAGTCAGGAAAATAAAACAGTGGAGAAAGTCTAAGGTATGACGACCAGGATCAGCTTGAGATAGCGCAATTTTTCGTACAACAGTTAAAAAATGTTAACCCTGTAATAGACGAATCAACAAAGAACCGTTATACATCGCGTCCTTCACGAGTGCCGCCCCTGCCATCGTCCCCTGATTGGTAAACTGGGTACTTTCAACGACTATATGCTGACTGTAAGCCGGAAGCGCCTGCTGACGAATGCTGTCAGCGATGGTTGGGAACAAGATATCTGCCGCTTTACTGAGCGGAGAGCCAATCAATATCTTTTGCGGGTTGAACAAATTCACCATGATAGCAAGAATTCGACCGACGTGGGTCCCGACGCCGCTAATGATATCTTTCGCCAATAAATCACCCTGCATGGCCGCCAGACACAGCGCGTCTACCGTTAACGGTTGTCCGTGTAGAGAAGAACTCATTGACTGCTTCAGCCGCACCTGCGCCAATTCGAGCACGCTGTCGACGCTGGCGATTGTTTCCAGACAACCATGGTTGCCGCAGTAGCAGCGTTTACCGTAGGGATCGACCTGCGTATGGCCAATCTCCACCAGGCTACTGCTGCCTGCATGCAGCAAATGCCCGTCAGTGATCACCCCTGCACCCACGTTATGATCGATCACCACCTGAATGACGTCGCGAGCACCACGCGATGCGCCAAAAAGCGCCTCGGCCATCGTCCAGGCGCTGATATCGTGCTGAATATACACCGGCACACCGGTATGGTTCTCAAGCGCTTCGCCCAACGGCATCTCTTTGACATCTTCGTAAAATGGCATGCGATGAACGATACCGT
Source organism: Citrobacter sp. Cpo221 (assembly GCF_030332345.1). Lineage (NCBI taxonomy): Bacteria > Pseudomonadati > Pseudomonadota > Gammaproteobacteria > Enterobacterales > Enterobacteriaceae > Citrobacter > Citrobacter sp. Cpo221. The sequence goes on along the minus strand of NZ_JAOWIA010000033.1, from coordinate 204,802 downwards.
TTTCAGTATCAATAATGCCGGGTAAGGTGATGGCAATGGAGGTTAAGCGCTCCAGCTTTTGCTGGTGGCGGATGAAAAACTGATCGACCTGCGTTATCACGCGATCCAGCAACGGTATTTCGCTGACCAGCGCCATTTCAAGACAATCTTCAACCACCAGTTTGCTGCTCAGATCGCGTAGCGCCAGAAAAATCTCGCCGCGACTGATACGAATGGATAAGTAGTGCCAGGCTTCCGTTTCGACAACCAGCCCAACGGCCGGACGACCACGGCTACCCGCTTCCTTGATTTCCAGCTCTTGCACCAGATGCGCTTCGAGCATTTCGCGGACAATTTTGGTAATGCTGGCAGGCGCCAATTGTGCCAGGCGAGAGAGATCAATACGCGATACCGGACCCAGCTGATCAATCAGGCGATAAACCGCGCCCGCATTGGTCTGCTTAATTTGATCGATATGCCCAGGCTGACTATCAGCAACCACCACTTACTCCCTTTATTTTCGCGCTCCGAAATAATCTGCGGGCTATGGTGAAGCACTTCAATGGCTTCCGTCAACTTTTTACTTAGCCTTGTGATTTACTGCACATTTTCGCCCATTTTTAAACTAAATTAACCGCCCTGAACGGCCGCCAGCAACTGCTCACGAAAGCGTTGCGCGGCGTGACTTTGCTCATGATGCTTTGGCCACACTAACCACATTTCCGAGACAGCATCTTCTTCCGCTATCGGGATCCAACACATTTCATACAGCTGCACCCGTTTAAAAGAAGCAGGAAGTATAGAAACCCCTAATCCTGCGGCCACCAGCCCAATGATAGTCATCGCCTCGCCAACCTCCTGCGCAATCGTCGGTTTCAGTCCATAGCGACGCATCAGGCCCAGAATATCGTCATACAACCCTGTCCCCACATGGGGGTCAAAAAAGACAAATGGCTCATTCGCCAGTTCGGCCAACGTAACCACGGGTTTTTGCGCCAACGGATGCGCACGTGGGATCATTGCCATCAGTGGTTCATGCAGAATGATTTCACGCTCCAGCGTATCCGGTAGCTGCGTATTGCGCAGAAGTCCCAAATCCAGCGTTCCTTCATTGAGCGGGGCAATTTGCTCACGTGTGTTCATTTCACGGGTTTGCATATGCACTGCCGGGTAGCTTTGGCGAAACAGAGATAACGTATCTGAAACCGCTTTGATAAACGGCGCGGACGACGTAAAGCCAATACGCAATTCCCCTGCTTCTCCCAGATGCAAACGCTCAGCCCTGGCGGCGGCTTCATTAACCAGCCCGAGGATCTGCCGACTGTCCGCCAGAAACTGCTTTCCGGCAGAGGTCAGCGCCACGCTACGGTTAGTTCGGGCAAGTAACCGGGCGCCAACCTGCTGTTCAAGGATCTGGATCTGCTGGCTTAGCGGCGGTTGCGAAATGTTTAACCGCGCCGCCGCCCGACCAAAATGCAGCTCTTCGGCAACGGCCACAAAGTAACGTAAATGACGCAGTTCGATATTCATATTTTTAAAATATTATTTGAGATTATTAATATATTAGACAGAATATTGTGATTTTCATACTCTTATGGCTGGTCCTGTAGACGTAATTGAATGAGCAAGGATTTCAAGTGAGCCGTACAACAACTGTCGATACCGCGCCAACAAGCGATGTTGACGAACAGATAGTTACCCCGCCGGATGGTTTTATCAAACGCGGAACATCCCCATTTATGCGCGTCACGCTGGCGCTGTTTTCCGCCGGGCTGGCGACTTTTGCCCTCCTCTATTGCGTACAACCCATACTGCCAGTGCTTTCGCACGAGTTTGGGGTATCTCCCGCCAGCAGCAGTATTTCGCTTTCCATATCAACGGCGATGCTGGCGATAGGGTTGCTGTTTACCGGCCCACTTTCAGATGCTATTGGCCGCAAGCCGGTGATGGTTACCGCGCTGCTGCTCGCCTCTTGTTGTACGCTGCTTTCAACGATGATGACCAGCTGGCACGGTATTTTAATCATGCGTGCTCTGATAGGACTTTCACTGAGCGGCGTCGCGGCGGTAGGGATGACCTATCTGAGTGAAGAAATTCATCCCAGTTTCGTCGCCTTCTCAATGGGCCTGTATATCAGCGGTAACTCAATTGGCGGAATGAGTGGTCGCTTAATTAGCGGCGTGTTTACCGACTTTTTTAACTGGCGTATCGCGCTGGCGGCGATCGGCTGTTTTGCCCTTGCCTCTGCACTGATGTTCTGGAAAATCTTACCGGAATCCCGTCATTTCAGACCTACGTCGCTGCGCCCGAAAACGTTGTTTATCAACTTCCGCTTGCACTGGCGCGACAAAGGTTTGCCGCTGCTGTTTGCGGAAGGTTTTTTGTTGATGGGGTCGTTTGTCACGCTGTTTAATTACATCGGCTACCGCCTGATGCTCTCCCCGTGGGAGCTCAGCCAGGCGGTTGTAGGTTTGTTATCTGTGGCGTATCTGACTGGGACCTGGAGTTCGCCAAAGGCGGGTTCTATGACCACTCGTTATGGCCGTGGCCCGGTAATGCTCTTTTCAACAGGCGTGATGCTGGTTGGACTGTTAATGACCCTATTCACATCGCTATGGCTGATCTTCGCCGGGATGCTGCTCTTTTCAGCCGGTTTTTTTGCCGCGCACTCCGTAGCAAGCAGCTGGATTGGACCACGGGCAAAACGCGCTAAAGGCCAGGCTTCTTCCCTGTACCTGTTCAGCTATTATCTGGGATCCAGTATTGCCGGTACGCTGGGCGGTGTGTTCTGGCACAGCTATGGCTGGAACGGTGTGGGCGGATTTATCGCCCTGATGCTGGTGTTGGCGTTGCTGGTCGGTGCGCGTTTGCACCATCGTCTGCACGTATAATCCACGATGCCCGGGTTCCGGGCATCACCTTCATCACCCTGGCTGTAACGTCTGAGCCGCCATCTGCAGAGCAACAACCGTCCCGTTCATCACTATATGCAGCAAAATTGGCATCAACAGACCGTTGCTTTTCAGTCTGGCCAGGATCAACACCTGCGACACAAGAAACAACATCAGCAACGTGCGTAGATCCACATACTGCGTATGCATGATGGCAAAAATGACCGATACCACCACTGACGACAGCCAGGTTTTATTATTGAACCAGTACTGGAACGCGTTGAATAAACAGCCTCTGAAAACAATTTCTTCATAAACTGGCGCGATAAATATCAGGGTCAACGTAGATAACCACAACGCATAACTACTTAAGGATATTTGGCTGGTCACCCACGCTTCAGTTTGTCTGAGACCCAAAATCAATGGCAGGATAAGCTGAATAAACAGCAGCGCCGCGAACAAAATGGCAAACCACCTGGCGTTGAAAATGCCTTTGCCCAGTCCCTCTCTTTTTCTAAAGAAGAAATAATACAGCGGAACCAGCACAACAAATTCCAGCGCAAACAGCAGCGGAAAAAGTAACCCTTTGGCAAGCAGGTCCTGACTCGCGGGGAAAAACAACGGGGTAAACGTGAGGCCAAACATCAGTAAAAACATTGAAAAGCAGCCAGCAACTGCTTTGGTCCTGGCGATATACAGGTTGTCGGCATCCTGTGACATACGATCTCCTTGCGCTCATCGAAGATAAGTTGATGAATTACCTATGTATGATAAAAATTCTCATTATCACTGACAACCTACCAACTTTTACGCAATGCCCATGGGTACAATGCCAAAACCCTCTTTACTCCGGAATTTCACCGTCAGCTACTCAGAGGAGAATCCGCCAGCGGCAACGAGAAACGGAAGCAAGCCCCTGCCGTTGAGCTAACCAGATGGATATCCCCTCCATGCAGCTCGAGCATTCTACGCACGATCAGTAAGCCCAGACCGCCGCGCTCAGCCCGCTGCTCACGGGGAATTAACGCGGTCGGGCGCTGAAACAATACTTCTCGCACAGCTTCTTCTACCCCTGGCCCACTGTCCTGCACTTCGGCTAATAAACGGTCTTCATCACGCCAGACTTTTAGCCGTACTTCGCCTCCGTCAGGCGTATGACGGATAGCATTATCCAGCAAATTCGTCACGACTCTTTCTATCATCGATAAATCGGCATTCACCAGCGGTAACGGCCCCGTTACGTCAAGGTGCAACTGCAAATGACGCGTGGCAACAGGGAGATCAAATTTCTGTGCCACGTCCTGGATCAATTCACCAATAGCAAAACGTTCACGCTGCGGTTTTATACCGCCATGCTCCAGCCTTGCCAGCTCAAACAGCTGTTGTGACAGATGGCGAACTTTATGCCCCTGGCGCAGCGCGATGCTAAGATAATGCCGGTTTTCCTCAGGCGTCATCGTATCGGCTTTCAGCGACAGCATTTCCAGATACCCCAACAGTGAAGTCAACGGCGTGCGTAAATCGTGCGAAATATTGGCAATAAACTCTCTGCGCTGACGATCGCTGTCTGCTAATAAATCCCACTGCTGGGCAATTTTCTGCGCTAACTCGATAAACGCATTGTTCAGCAGCGCTATTTCATTCTCCGGTACCGGTTCGGGATTTTTTTGCGCCAGCTGTTTGATGACGCTAATGCTGTCCTGTTCCAGTTTGACCACCTGCCCAGTCAGCCTTTTCACTGGATTCGTCACCCATCGCCACACCAGGAATCCAGCGATTGCACCAGCTAATAAAACCAGTATTAACGTCCAGGCCACGGTATTCCAGAGCGTTTTTTGCCAGGCGGTATTCGCCAGCATATTCAGGTCTTCACCCTGCAGAATAATGTACAAATAGCCATGTAGCTCACCGTTATATAAAACCGGCGCTGCGCTGAATACCTTTTGCTGGCTGCTACGCGGATCGTTGCCATAGACGGGCAACGCATCTGAGTTAAGGAAATCCTGGATCGGCTGCACGCTAATTTTCTGCCGCTGGATATGCCCGGGCGGTGCAGCATCAGCAAGTATTTCACCTGATGGTGAAATCAGATACAGCTCCACGCTGGGGTTGAGCGTCATCAGGTGATTAAACAATCCTTTTAAGGTCTGGCGATTAATCTGCCCGCTGGTATCAATAAGCGACTCACTTTTGACAATCTTGCTCGCCAGCTCCAGCGAGAGCCTTTGCACCATGGCGTCACCATACTGTTTACTGCTGCGGATCTGGACAACACTGACGGTAACCGCACAAATCAGCATAATGGAGGTAAAGACGAGGGTCAGACGCTGGCTCAGCGACAGGCGATAAATCATGGCTGATGCTCCGCGTTAACCGCAGCAAGCTTATAGCCTCGTCCCCAAACCGTGAGAATAATTTCCGGCTCCGCAGCATCCTTTTCAATTTTGGTCCGCAGGCGATTAATATGACTGTTCACCGTATGCTCATACCCTTCATGCTGGTAGCCCCACACCTGATCTAACAGCGCCTGACGCGAAAAGACCTCGCCTGGATGACGGGCGAAAAAATAGAGCAGATCGAATTCGCGCGGCGTTAAATCGAGGGATTTACCATGCAGCCGGACTTCCCGGGCTAATGGGTCAATCTCTACGCCATGAACGGTGATAATCCCCGCCTCCATACGCAGGTTCTGACTCATTGCTTCCTGACGGCGAAACAACGCCTTCACCCGGGCCATCAACTCCAGCACCGAGAAAGGTTTGGCCAGATAATCATCGGCGCCCATTTCCAGCCCCAAAACACGGTGTGTTTCGCTGGTGCGGGCGCTGATGATAATGACGGGCAAATAAAAACTCATTTGGCGAATGCGACGGCAAATCTCCAGCCCGTCGACACCCGGCAGCATCAAATCGAGGATAACGGCATCCCAGACGTGTTGCTCCAGTTGTTCAAGCGCTCGCGTGCCGTCCGCCTCATGAACAATCTCGTAACCCTCATCCTTCAGGCTAAGCTGCAAAAGTGAGGCAATATCGCTGTCATCTTCCACCAAAAATATCTTTTTCGCGCCTGCCATCAGTGTCATCCCCCTCTCGTCATGCTGAAAGCTTACCTCAGGCAAGGGGCGGAAGTTATCACAAAATTTTTAACTTTTCGTGAGGATCCAGGGATACGCATACGCGCAGTATGTCGTTACAGACACGTCAGACATCAACAGGGAAACGTCGCTTGTTTTCCTTAACATGAAAATAAGAAGGAAAAGTCATGCTAAAAAAACGTCCACTTCGGGAAGCAGATGTTACAGCCGAGTCAGTATTTTTTATGCAACGACGACAGATCCTCAAAGCACTTGGGATAGGTGCTGCTGCGGCCACGCTGTCCTCCCCTACACAGGCTAATTTGCTGGATTGGTTTAAAGGCAACGATCGTCCACCGGCCCCCGCAGGCAAAGCGCTTGAGTTCACAAAGCCCGAGCGCTGGCAAAACAGCCTGTCACTGACGCCAGAAGACAAGGTGACGGGCTACAACAATTTCTACGAATTTGGTCTGGATAAAGCCGATCCTGCCGCCAATGCCGGTAGCCTGAAAACCGATCCCTGGACGTTAACCATCAGCGGTGAGGTCAACAAACCTTTAACCTTGGATCATGATGCGCTGACCACACGCTTTCCATTAGAAGAGCGTATTTATCGGATGCGTTGCGTTGAGGCCTGGTCGATGGTTGTGCCGTGGGTGGGTTTTCCGTTGCATAAATTACTGGCGCTGGTTGAGCCAACCAGTCACGCCAAATACGTCGCTTTTGAAACACGCTACGCCCCTGATGAAATGCCGGGTCAGAAAGACCGCTTTATTGGCGGTGGGTTGAAATATCCCTATGTCGAAGGTCTGCGGTTGGATGAGGCTATGCACCCACTCACACTTCTCACCGTAGGCGTATATGGCAAAGCATTGCCACCGCAAAACGGGGCGCCGATACGCCTGACCGTACCCTGGAAATACGGCTTCAAGGGCATTAAATCGATAGTCAGTATTAAGCTGACGCGTGAGCAGCCGCCGACGACCTGGAATATGTCAGCACCAAATGAATACGGATTTTACGCCAACGTAAATCCGCAGGTTGATCACCCTCGCTGGTCTCAGGCTACTGAGCGTTTTATCGGTTCCGGTGGCATTCTTGATGTACAGAGACAGCCCACGTTACCTTTTAATGGTTATGCCGATGAGGTGGCATCGTTATATCAGGGCATGGATCTTCGGGAGTATTTTTAAGTGAGGTTGACTGCAAAACAGATAACCGGCCTGAAAGTGCTGCTGCATCTCGCCGGTTTTTTACCCCTGTTATGGCTCTTCTGGGCCGCGCAGCATGGCGGGTTGGGTGCCGACCCGGGAAAAGATATCCAGCACTTTACGGGCATTACCGCGCTGAAGTTTTTGCTTGCTACCCTGCTGGTATCGCCGCTCGCACGCTATGCAAAGCAGCCTTTGTTATTTCGTACCCGGCGGTTGTTAGGTTTATGGTGCTTTGCATGGGCCACACTGCATATTACCAGCTATGCTCTGCTGGAACTGGGTATACAAAACCTGGGATTGTTGGGTCGTGAACTGGTTTTACGCCCATGGCTAATGCTGGGTATGTCCGGTTGGATTATCTTATTCCTGTTGACGTTGACCTCGACACAAGCCGCTCAGCGTAAAATGGGCAAACGCTGGCAAACATTGCACAACTACGTCTACCTGGCCGCCATTTTGCTACCGCTGCATTATCTGTGGTCGGTAAAAGTGTTATCACCGCTCCCTATTATCTACGCCATCTGTTTTGTGGTTCTGCTGGCTTTTCGCTATAAAAAGCTGTTACGGAAAACCGGGTACAAAGGTGTGTTTATGAAAAGTGAGTGAATCACGGTAAACTTCTTAACCACACCTAAACAGAACGAGAACAAAAAATGAGTAACAATGATAATTACCATCAGCTCACCCGCACGTTCCAGCGGCTCTCTCGCTTCTCCCACCTCTCGGCAATCGCCAGTTGGGACATGTTTACCATGATGCCGCCAGGAGGCAGTAAAGCCCGAGGCGAAGCGTTGGCCGAGCTGAGCGTGCTTGAACACCAACTGTTAACTGACCCGAAAGTGGCAACGTGGATCGCCGCAGCGCAACGGGAAGATCTCAACGATGTAGAACAGGCGAACCTGCGCGAAATGTCGCGATTGCATCACCAGGCATCCTTGTTGCCCGAATCGTTGGTAGAAGCAAAATCTCTTGCGGGAAGTCGCTGTGAGCATGCCTGGCGTAGCCAGCGAACAGCTAATGACTGGGAAGGATTTTCCGAAAACCTGAAAGAGGTTGTGAAGTATAGCCGCGAAGAAGCCCGACTGCGCGCAGAAGCAAAAGGTTGTTCGCCGTATGACGCGCTACTGGACATCTTTGAACCAGGAATGACCAGCGCTCAGTTGGATGTCCTTTTCGCGGACGTTAAAAGCTGGCTGCCCGATCTGCTAAACAAGGTGGTGGCAAAGCAGTCTCAACAGTCGCTCATCGCCCCGGTAGGTCCCTTCCCAACAGCTGTACAGCGAGAGCTGGGTCTTGAAACAATGGCACAGCTAGGTTTCGACTTTACCGCTGGTCGGCTGGATATCAGTGCTCATCCTTTCTGTGGCGGCGTACCAGAAGATGTTCGCATTACCACCCGCTATGATGAAAACGAATTACTCAGCGCACTGTTTGGCGTGATCCATGAAACCGGTCATGCGCGCTATGAGCAAAACCTGCCACGCAGCTGGTCTGGGCAACCTATTGCTCTGGCACGCTCAACCGCCATTCATGAGTCCCAGAGTCTGTTCTTTGAGATGCAGCTGGGACGCAGTAAAGCCTTTCTGATGCGGTTGATTCCGACTGTAACGCGCCACTTTGGCGATCAGGCAGCGTTTGAAGAAAGCAATTTCATCGCCTGGAACCAGCAGGTCAAGCCCGGGTTTATCCGTGTTGATGCCGACGAGGTAAGCTATCCCGCTCACGTGATCCTGCGTTATGAAATCGAACGTGCGCTTATTAATGGCGATATTGAAGTGGATGATATCCCGGCATTGTGGAACGAAAAAATGCAGTCCTGGTTGGGGCTGTCAACGATCGGAAACTATCGTAACGGCTGTATGCAGGATATTCACTGGACCGATGGCGGCTTTGGCTACTTCCCTTCCTATACCCTGGGCGCCATGTATGCGGCGCAGTTGTTCAGTGCCGCTAACCGCGCATTGCCTGATTTGAATCAGTCTATTGCACAAGGTGAGTTTGGTCCCCTGTTTGACTGGCTACGTCAGAACATCTGGCAGCATGGCAGCCGTTTTACCACTGAACAGCTTATTACCCAGGCCACCGGCGAACCGCTCAGCAGCCGTTATTTCCGCGCTCATCTGGAAACCCGCTATTTGTAATCTCATACCGTGAGTCATTGTACATATCGTTACACGCCGAAACCAATGACTCACGGAAGCCCTCTGATTACAGCGATATAGTTATTTCAACGGCCCCGCAGTGGGGTTGAATGAAAAACCAAATCGAGGGTATGAGAATGAAAAAAGTATTAGCTCTGGTTGTTGCCGCTGCTATGGGTCTGTCTTCTGCCGCGTTTGCTGCTGAGACAACTGCTACTACCGCTCCGACTGCTGCTGCAACCACCAAAGCAGCGCCGGCAAAAACCACGCATCATAAAAAACAGCACAAAGCAGCGCCGCAGAAAGCGCAGGCTGCCAAGAAACACGCTAAAAAATCCACCACTAAACCGGCTGTAGAACAAAAAGCGCCAGAGCAAAAAGCTCAGGCTGCTAAAAAACACACCAAAAAAGCGGCAACCAAGCCAGCAGCAGAACAAAAAGCACCAGAGCAGAAAGCTCAGGCCGCTAAAAAACACACCAAAAAAGCCGTAAAACACGACACCGCTAAACCAGCAGCTCAACCTGCAGCATAACGCATTTGTAGTCACTATGGCGTCCCCCACGCCATAGCATACGGCGCTAGATCGACCTGATGTAGCGCCGCCTTTCGGAGGGTAAAATGGTGTCACATTACCGCTTTGAGTTCATTCTTATTACTCTGATAATTTGCGCCCTCATCGCCATGCATTTTTATCTTTCCTGAGTGTAGTTATCTGATTTTACTCCCACTTTCTCGCCGTCCCGTCTATAGTATTAACTGAGGGTTTGCTGTTTATAATCATAATTCCCCACCAGAGTGTGATATGCATAAAACCATTGCTGTATTACTGGGCTCAATTTGTTTTTTTCCCGTTGTTGCGCATGCGGATCAGCCAGCAACGACCACCGCTGAAGCAGAAAACATAAAAACGCTGTTTTTTGGTCATGACGATCGCACAAAAGTGACTGATCCAACGCAATCACCATGGGACGCTATCGGACAACTGGAAACAGCCAGTGGTAATCTGTGTACCGCCACGCTCATTTCACCGCATCTGGCCCTGACTGCCGGACACTGCTTGCTCGCCCCACCGAAAGGCAAACCGGATAAAGCCGTCGCGTTACGCTTTGTGTCGAAAAAGGGTGTCTGGCGCTATGAAATCCATGGAATCGAAGGACGGGTTGATCCCTCACTCGGTAAGCGTTTAAAAGCCGATGGCGAAGGCTGGATTGTGCCGCCATCCGCTGCCCCATGGGATTTTGGTCTGGTGGTGCTGCGTTACCCGCCTTCCGGGATCACCCCCCTACCGTTATTCGAAGGTGATAAAGCGGCGTTAACCGCGGCACTGAAAACCGCCGATCGTAAAGTCACACAGTCGGGCTATCCGGAAGATCATCTGGACGATTTGTACACCCATCAGGATTGTGTAGTGACCGGCTGGGCGCAGAATACCGTCTTGTCACACCAGTGCGACACGCTCCCGGGCGACAGCGGTTCACCGTTGATGCTGAAGACAGATTCAGGCTGGCAGTTGATTGGCGTACAAAGCTCCGCTCCAGCGGCGAAAGATCGCTGGCGAGCCGATAATCGCGCCATATCCGTGACCGGTTTTCGCGATAAGTTGGAAGCGTTGGCGAAGGAGTAACACATGCTGCCCGCATTAACGGGCAGCACGGATATCAGGCAAGTTTAATCATCACCATTCCGGCCAGCAGCAGCGCCACGCCAATCCAGCCTTTATTATTCAGGCGCTGACCAAACAACACCCAACCAGCCGCTAACGTCGCGGCAATCCCAAACCCGCCCCACAAGGCGTAGGCAACAGAAAGGTCAATACCTTTTACCGCCTGCGACAGCGCGCTAAAGGCCGCTAACACGGCAGCCAGCGACAGCACGCCATAAATCTTGCGGCGAAATCCATCTGAAAACTTCAAAAAGACGTTAGCGACTATTTCCAGCACGATGGCCATGCCAAGCCAGGCACCATGAACCCACTCAAACTGCTGCATGGGTCACCTCTTTGCTCGTTTTGGCAGGTTTTCGAGTACCAGACTTGATCAGCACAATGCCTAATACCAGCGAGACCAGTCCAGCCACTTTCATCGTGGACAAGGTTTCGTCAAATAACAACACACTAAACAGCGTAATAAATAAAATACCGATACCTTCCCACAAGGCATAGGCCACACCAAGGGCAATTTTTTTAACGGCGAAACTGAGAAAAATATACGATAAGGCGATCATTACCAGCATTAAAATAAAGCCCGAATTACCATGACCGACGCTTGCCCATTTCATTGACAGCGTGCCAGTAATTTCAGCCGCGATGGCCAGACCTAATAATATCCAGTAAAACATGATGCTTCTCCTGCTTGAGAATATAGTCCTTTAGGCCTACTGCATGCAGTAAACCAAAAAATAAAATTAGTTAGCTAAGCGCACAGCGCCAGCTCAGGCAGAAGAAGGGACTAAAGCGCGTTGCGCCAGTGTTGCTCACCCGCAAGCAAGAAAGTGGAGGAGGTCCGAAGAAGTGTAGGTAAACGCAAAAACATCCTGAACATATTGTCCATAATATTACAATTATCCGCAGTGTTGCTTCTCATCATCGCGGATGATAATTGTCCTCAGTAGTTAAACACAGATGATTTGTATCATAGCTTCGAGACGAACTCAAAGTCTTTTCACTTCTTTACCTGCCCCGTTTGATTTTTGTTATAACGGCTCGACGCAAATCACATTATTATGCAGATTCAAAAATGAAAAATGCGGGAATACACATGGCGAAACCGATCATCACGCTTAACGGTCTAAAAATAGTCATTATGCTGGGCATGCTGGTTATCATCCTGAGCGGTATTCGCTTTGCCGCAGATATCATCGTCCCCTTTATTCTGGCGTTATTTATAGCCGTTGTGCTCAATCCCGTTGTGCAGCGGATGGTCAAGCTTCGCATACCGCGCGTAATTGCGGTGTCATTGCTTATCGTTATTATTGTAATGTTAATGGTGCTGCTGTTGGCATATTTAGGTACATCCTTAAATGAACTTGCGCGAACGCTACCGCAATATCGCTCTTCACTGGTTATCCCACTGAAAAATCTTGAACCATGGTTACAACGCGCAGGGATCGGCGTTTCCGTGGACGAACTCGTCAAATATATCGATCCGAACGCGGCAATGACGCTGGTGACCAATTTACTGGCGCAGCTTTCAAATGCTATGTCATCGATATTTTTACTGCTACTGACGGTAGTTTTTATGCTGCTGGAAGTACCGCAACTGCCCAACAAACTCAAACAAATGATGAGTCGCCCCATTGAAGGTATGGCGGCGATTCAACGCGCCATCGACAGCGTCTCCCACTATCTGGTGCTTAAAACGGCAATCAGCATTGTGACCGGGTTGGTCGCCTGGGGCATGCTTGCTGCATTGGATGTGCGCTTTGCCTTTGTCTGGGGATTACTGGCCTTCGCCCTGAACTACATCCCTAATATCGGTTCTGTATTGGCGGCCATTCCCCCTATTGCTCAGGTGCTGGCATTCAGCGGTCTTTACGATGCGCTGGTGGTTCTGGCAGGCTATCTGGTCATCAACCTGGTATTCGGGAATATCCTCGAGCCGCGGATCATGGGCCGCGGGCTGGGGCTGTCCACGCTGGTAGTATTTCTGTCGTTAATCTTCTGGGGCTGGTTGCTCGGTCCCGTGGGGATGCTGCTTTCTGTGCCGCTAACCATCATCGTGAAAATCGCGCTTGAGCAAACCAACGGCGGTCAAAGCATTGCCGTGCTGCTTAGCGATCTGAACAAAGAATGAGTTTTCGCCCCTCCATCGCGGGGCATTTCCTTTATCGTTTCGCGCGAAAAGCCAAAACGGCGCTTAACAGCGTAAATAACGCTATTATCCACGCCATGGTCCAGGGCGTGCCATCACTGAAGGCGGCCAGCAGCAACGATGAGATAATACCGCTGCCATATTGCAACGCGCCAATCAGCGCCGAAGCTGAACCCGCAATGTTCGGTACCGCATCCAACGCCGCAGCAGTCGACGTTGCAGCAATAATGCCATTCATCGAGAAAAACAGAAAAACAGTGATGATAATGGCAACGACGCCACCTGATTCCAGCTTAACCAGCAGCGCAAGCACAACCGCAGCCAGCGCCGCCAGCAGCGTCGCATATTTCAGCAGCTGTTCCAGAGCGTGCCGTTGCACCAGACGGCGGTTAACCACGCTCATCGCCATAACACCGATAATGTTTAGCGCAAACAACCAGCCGTAATGCTGTGGATCAACATGGTAATAGCTAATATAAACAAACGGTGACCCGGTAATAAACGCGTACGCACCGACGTAATAAAACGTCAGGCTCAGGGTATAGCGCATAAAACGCCCATTCGTTAACAACGAACGGTAATTACGAAATGCGCCAGCCAAAGAGGCTTTCACCCGTTTATCTTCCGGCAATGTTTCGGGCAGCCAGTTTAGGGAGATAAACATCAGCGCACCAATCACCACCAGCAGCCAAAAAATAGAGTGCCAGGTGCTCAGGCGAATAATTTGCCCGCCAATCAACGGTCCGGCGATTGGCGCAATCGCCATAACCAACACCAGGGTTGAGAGCATTTGCGCCGCACGAGTACGTGCAAAGAGATCGCGGATCATCGCTCGCGCCAGCATAGGCCCGGTACAGGCTCCAAGCGCCTGAAATACCCGCCAGAAAACATTTTGCGTGATGCTTGTAGACAGCGCACACCCTGCGGAACCAATGATAAATAGCACCATGCCGATAAACAGCGGCTTACGCCGCCCCATATGATCGCTAATCGGCCCCCAAATCAACTGTGCGATAGTAAAACCAATTAAGAAACCAGTAATCGTCAGCTCAACATTGCCATGTAAATCCTCGGCCATCGTCGGCATTGCTGGAAGATAAATATCGGTAGAAAGCGATGTAAAGGCCATCAGGCCACTGAGGATCAGAATAAAAGTAAGACCGGTCTGGCTTGCGGTAGTTACCGGCGAGGCATGTTCACGTGTACGCATAGTGCCCTGTCATGTTCTAAAAAGTCAGGTCGCAGTATATCTACAACGTATTGCTCTGATTAGACGGCTAAAACCGCATGAGTTTATGAATTACAATCATGAATGGTGAAATCATATGCGTCATATTTTGTGACTGACTTCCAACAATTACTTTCCAGAAATGAATTCTACTCATAGGTCCATGCGAATTTCACCGACTAATCGTATCAACGCAGATTTGCTAATCTGCAGCCAATACAACGATGATGCTCGGGAGAACCCTATGAATACAACAGTTCTGAATAACGGTGTTGAGATGCCCCTACTCGGATTTGGCGTTTATCAAATGACCGATGCCACCGAATGTGAGCAAGCCGTACGTGATGCCATTGACACAGGATATCGCCTGATTGATACCGCAGCCTCTTACCAGAATGAAACTCAGGTCGGCAACGCACTTAAGCAAAGCGGAGTCCCCCGCGAGGCGCTTTTTGTGACTACCAAACTGTGGTTACAAGATACCAACTATGCAGGCGCAAAGGCGCAATTCGCACGTTCTCTGCAACGGCTTCAACTGGATTATATTGACCTTTATTTGATTCATCAGCCCTATGGCGATGTGCACGGTGCCTGGCGTGCGATGGAAGAATTATATGAAGAAGGGAAAATCCGCGCGATTGGCGTGAGTAACTTTCATCCGGATCGTCTGGCGGATTTAATCGCTTTCAATCGCATTATCCCAGCCGTTAACCAAATTGAGGTGAATCCTTTTCATCAGCAGCCGCATGCAGTAGCCTGGATGCAGAGCCGGAATATTCAACCGCAAGCCTGGGCACCGTTCGCTGAAGGACGCAATGACCTGTTTCAGAACCCAGTCTTATCGGCTATTGGTGAAAAATATGGCAAAAGCGTTGGTCAAGTCGTGCTGCGCTGGATTTATCAACGTGGGATTATTTCGCTGGCGAAAACCGTGCGTAAAGCACGGATGGCCGAGAATATTCAGGTGCTGGACTTTGCCCTAACGGCGGAAGAGATGACGCAAATTGCCGCGATGGACAGCGGAACCAGCGCGTTCTTCTCGCATCGCGATCCGGCTCGTGTGGAATGGATCACCCAGCGTAAACTGGATGTTTAAAAAAACGGCCTCCGCAGAGGCCGTCTTACTTTTACTGGCAATTACAGCGCTTTCAGGATCGCATCCACGCTGGCTTTGGCATCACCAAACAGCATATGGGTGTTATCTTTAAAGAACAGCGGGTTCTGCACACCTGCATAGCCGGTGTTCATCGAACGTTTGAACACGATGACGTTCTGCGCTTTCCACACTTCCAGTACCGGCATGCCGGCGATTGGGCTGCGCGGGTCATCCTGCGCCGCCGGGTTTACCGTGTCGTTGGCACCAATAACCAGTACGGTATCGGTATCGGCGAAATCATCGTTGATCTCATCCATTTCCAGCACGATGTCATAAGGTACTTTGGCTTCCGCCAGCAGCACGTTCATATGACCTGGCAAGCGCCCTGCTACCGGGTGAATACCAAAACGCACTTTGATGCCGCGCGCGCGCAGTTTCTCAGTGATTTCCGCCACCGGATACTGTGCCTGAGCCACTGCCATGCCGTAGCCCGGGGTGATGATCACGGAGTGGGAGTTCTTCAGCATTTCTGCTGTGTCTTCCGCTGTAATCTCACGATGTTCACCCACTTCCTCATCAGACCCGGTAGAAGAACCGTCAGAACCAAAGCCACCCGCAATAACGCTGAAGAATGAACGGTTCATCGCCTTACACATAATGTAAGACAGGATCGCACCAGAAGAACCGACCAGCGCACCGGTAACGATCAGCAGATCGTTGCTCAGCATAAAGCCCGCCGCCGCCGCCGCCCATCCTGAATAGGAGTTAAGCATTGACACAACGACCGGCATATCCGCACCGCCGATGGAGGCCACCAGATGCCAGCCAAAGGCCAGTGCAATAATGGTCATCACCAGCAGCGCCAATACCTGCAGGCCCACGCTTTCGGTACGAACAAACACCACCAGCAGCAGGAAAGAAACAACCAGCGCCGCCAGGTTCATTTTGTGACGATTCGGCAGCATCAGCGGTTTAGAGGAGATCTTGCCGCGCAGTTTGCCAAAGGCCACCACGGAACCGGTAAAGGTTACCGCACCGATGAAGATACCCAGGAACACTTCCGTCAGGTGAATGTTCACCAGAATCGGTTCCAGGCCCGTATCGTGATACAGGTAGCTGTTGAAACCCACCAGTACCGCAGCCAGACCGACGAAGCTGTGCAGAATTGCCACCAGCTCCGGCATCTCGGTCATTTCGACTTTCTTCGCCAGACGAATACCAATCACGCCGCCAATGATCATCGCCACCAGGATCCACGCAACGTTGCCGGTATCCGGACCAAATATCGTGGCAATCAGCGCAATCGCCATCCCGGCGATGCCGTAGTTGTTACCCTGCTGAGAGGTTTCGTGTTTCGAAAGCCCCGCCAGACTAAAAATAAACAGGATCGCGGCAACAATGTATGCAGCTGTAACTAATCCTCCAGACATATGTTACCCCTTAGTTTTTCCGGAACATTTTCAGCATGCGCTGAGTCACGGTGAAGCCACCGAAAATATTAATGCTGGCAATAAGCACCGCGATAAAGCTCAGGAAACTCACCCAGCCACCCTGGCCAATTTGCAATAACGCCCCAACCACGATAATCCCCGAGATGGCGTTAGTCACAGACATCAGCGGAGTATGCAACGCATGTGACACATTCCAGACCACGTAGTAACCCACCACGCAGGAAAGCGCGAACACCGTAAAGTGACCAAGGAACTCTTTCGGCGCGACGTCGGCGAGCCAGCCAAACAAAATCACTACCAGCGCCATCAGCGCATATTTGCGCCACGGAGAGACAGGTTTTTTCTCTTCTTTCGGCGCAGGTGCGGCTTTTGGCGCTGCCTGCGGCTGAGCAGAAACCTGGATCGGCGGCGCAGGCCAGGTGATTTCACCCTCGCGAACCACCGTGACACCACGCACAACCACGTCGTCAAAATCGACGGTGATATTGCCGTCTTTCTCTTTGCACAACAGTTTGAGCAGGTTGACGAGGTTCGTGCCGTACAACTGGGAAGATTGCGTTGGCAAACGGCCAGGCAGGTCGGTATAGCCGATAACCTTCACCCCGTTCTCGGTGGTGGTTACCTGATTAGGCACGGTATATTCGCAGTTACCGCCGTTTTGCGCGGCAAGATCGACAATTACGCTGCCCGCTTTCATCGAATCGACCATTTCACGGGTGATCAGTTTCGGGGCCGGTTTGCCCGGGATCAGCGCAGTGGTAACGATAATGTCGACGTCTTTCGCCTGCGCGGCGAAGAGTTCCATTTCGGCTTTGATGAACGCTTCGGACATCACTTTGGCATAGCCATCGCCGCTGCCCGCTTCTTCTTTAAAGTCCAGTTCAAGGAACTCTGCGCCCATACTCTGCACCTGTTCCTTCACTTCCGGACGGGTATCAAAAGCACGCACGATAGCGCCCAGGCTGTTTGCCGCACCGATCGCCGCAAGACCAGCCACCCCCGCACCAATCACCATGACCTTGGCAGGTGGAACCTTGCCTGCGGCGGTGATCTGGCCGGTGAAGAAGCGACCGAATTCATGTGCAGCTTCAACAATAGCGCGATACCCGGCGATGTTCGCCATCGAGCTTAAGGCATCCAGCGACTGTGCGCGTGAAATACGCGGCACAGAGTCCATCGCCATAACTGTCACGTTGCGCTCTGCAAGCTTTTGCAACAGTTCAGGGTTTTGCGCGGGCCAAAGAAAACTCACCAGCGTCGTGCCCGGATTGAGTAACGGAATTTCCGCCTCCTCCGGCGCATTGACCTTCAGGATGATCTCTGACTGCCAGACTGCATTTTCATCAACAATTTCTGCGCCTGCTTGTACAAACGCCTTATCGTCAAAACTCGCCAGTTGACCTGCACCGCTTTCAACCGCGACGCTGAAACCCAGTTTAAGCAGCTGCTCAACCGTCTTCGGCGTGGCTGCAACGCGGGTTTCATTGGTTAACCGTTCTCTTGGTATGCCAATTCGCATAATGTTCCCTTCCATCTGTAATTATGATGATGGTTTATCAATGTTCGCACGAGGCATGCGCGCACTCTCGAGAGAGGTCAGTGTTACCTCAATAAAATAAAACAGTAACAAACTCTGTATAACCTACTGAAAATGACGCCTGTGATCTAGCGCCAAAAAACAGTATTTATTATGAAATTCGCGAAATAGAGATGAATCGAACCTCAGACAGATAAAATGCCCTAAAAATAGCCCACAAAGGCTGATAATTCGCTCAAGCGAAGCGGCAAAACATGATTACCTACCTGTCAAAAACAATTGATTAACATTAAATTAACTTATGAAATTCAACTGCTTTATCAGTTTTGGTCACCAAACGCCGAAATTTTCGGCATATCACAAAATGTTATCGCTGTTGTTACCTAACGTGACACGATGAGTGAAAAATGACGCAGACACTGACACAATTTAAATGCAATAATCAGCGACGTTTCTAGTCAATAACAATACCAGTACCTGGTTTGCGCAAGGCGAAGGATTATTTTTATGAAGCTTAAGAACACTCTCCTGGCGTCCGCACTAATTTCTGCGACTGCTTTTTCTGTAAATGCAGCGACAGAATTGACGCCGGAGCAAGCGGCTGCCCTGAAACCCTATGACCGCATTGTGGTCACCGGTCGTTTTAATGCTATCGGTGATGCGGTTGCTGCCGTTTCGCGCCGTGCAGATAAAGACGGTGCAGCCTCCTTTTATGTTGTTGATACCTCAGATTTTGGCAGCGGCGGTAACTGGCGCGTTGTTGCCGACGTCTATAAAGCCGACGCTGAAAAAGCGGAAGCGTCAAAAAACCGTGTCATTAACGGCGTTATGGAATTGCCAAAAGATCAGGCCGTTCTGATAGAACCTTACGACACCGTTACAGTGCAAGGTTTCTACCGTAGCCAGCCTGAAGTAAACGATGCCATCACCAAAGCAGCGAAAGAGAAAGGTGCTTACTCCTTCTATATCGTGCGTCAGGTCGATGCCAACCAGGGCGGCAACCAGCGTATTACTGCATTCATCTATAAAGCTGATGCGAAAAAACGCATTGTACAAAGCCCTGATGCGATCCCAGCAGATTCAGATGCTGGTCGTGCCGCATTAGCAGCAGGTGGCGAAGCCGCGAAGAAAGTTGAGATCCCGGGCGTAGCAACTACCGCTTCTCCGAGTGCTGAAGTTGGCCGCTTCTTCGAAACGCAATCCACCAAAGGCGGACGTTACACTGTCACGCTACCGGATGGAACCAAAGTTGAAGAGCTGAACAAAGCGACCGCCGCCATGATGGTACCGTTCGACAGCATCAAGTTCACCGGTAACTACGGCAACATGACGGAAGTCTCTTATCAGGTAGCAAAACGCGCAGCGAAGAAAGGTGCGAAGTACTATCACATTACCCGCCAGTGGTCAGAACGTGGTAACAACGTGACGATCAGCGCCGATCTGTATAAGTAATACCCAATGCCTTATCAGGTCTACAGCCCTTGTAGACCTGATAATTTTCCGCGTTTCAGTTCCCAGGCAAAACAAAAACAGCAGTATTAAGACAACTTTTCACACTATTAGTCACAAATCTCTCTATCCCCATTGCATGCGTTCTCTTCTCTCCGTAAAATCCCGCGCCTTAGTGGCTTTCACCATTTTTATGCGGTTTGCCAAAATAATTATTCTCTCACTCTCGTTTTTGTAACTGGATACAAATGGAAAAGAAATTGGGTCTGAGCGCACTGACCGCGCTGGTTTTAAGCTCAATGCTCGGCGCTGGCGTTTTCAGCCTGCCACAAAATATGGCGGCAGTAGCCAGCCCGGCTGCATTACTGATTGGTTGGGCGATTACCGGTGCGGGTATCCTTTTGCTCGCCTTTGCCATGCTGATCCTGACGCGTATCCGTCCTGAACTGGATGGCGGTATCTTTACTTATGCGCGTGAAGGTTTCGGCGAACTGATTGGCTTCTGCTCCGCGTGGGGATATTGGCTGTGCGCTGTTATCGCTAACGTTTCGTATCTGGTCATTGTCTTCTCTGCGCTCAGTTTCTTTACCGACACACCAGAATTACGTCTGTTCGGCGACGGTAATACCTGGCAGTCGATTGTCGGCGCATCGGTACTGTTATGGATAGTCCATTTTCTGGTGTTGCGGGGAGTACAAACCGCGGCCAGCATTAACCTGGTTGCTACTCTGGCAAAACTACTGCCGCTAGGCCTGTTTATCGTGCTGGCGTTCATGCTGTTCAAGCTCGACACCTTTACTCTCGATTTTACCGGCGTCGCGTTGGGCGTGCCTGTCTGGGAGCAGGTCAAAAATACCATGCTCATCACCCTGTGGGTTTTCATCGGTGTGGAAGGCGCGGTGGTGGTATCTGCCCGCGCCAGAAATAAACGCGATGTAGGTCGCGCCACGCTGTTGGCTGTACTCGCCGCACTGGGCGTTTACCTGTTAGTCACCCTGCTATCTCTCGGGGTTGTCGCACGGCCAGAACTGGCGGAGATCCGCAATCCATCAATGGCCGGTCTGATGGTTAAAATGATGGGGCCATGGGGCGAAATTATTATTGCTGCGGGTCTGATTGTTTCCGTGTGCGGGGCCTATTTAAGCTGGACGATTATGGCGGCGGAAGTGCCGTTCCTCGCCTCCACGCACAAAGCGTTTCCGCGTATTTTTGCGCGACAGAATGCACAGGGTGCGCCATCGGCATCGCTGTGGCTAACCAACATCTGTGTACAAATCTGCCTTGTGCTAATCTGGCTCACAGGCTCCGACTACAATACGTTACTGACTATCGCCTCAGAGATGATTCTGGTGCCCTATTTGCTGGTCGGCGCATTTCTGTTAAAAATTGCCACCCGTCCAATTCATAAGGCTGTCGGTATCGGCGCGAGTATTTATGGCATATGGTTATTGTATGCGTCAGGTCCGATGCATCTGTTGCTGTCTGTGGTGTTGTATGCGCCAGGGCTGTTGGTTTTCCTTTATGCCCGTAAAACGCACACGCATGAAAACGTATTAAAACGCCAGGAGATGGCGCTGATCGGCCTGCTGCTTGTTGCTGCTGTGCCGGCTACCTGGATGCTGATGGGGTAACGTTATACCCATCGTTCGCGACATATGGAGATTACGATGGGTAAAAAAAACCCTTTGCCAATTCTTATCACCGGAGGTGGTCGTCGCATCGGCCTCGCCGTCGCATGGCACTTTCTGAATCAAAAACAGCCAGTTATTGTCAGCTACCGTACTCACTATCCTGCCATTGACGGCCTGCGAGAAGCAGGGGCGATTTGTATCCCGGCTGACTTTTCCACGGATGAAGGTGTGCTGGCCTTTGCTGATGAGGTCAAAGCACAGACGGATGGCTTGCGCGCCATTGTGCATAATGCCAGCGCCTGGGTAGCCGAAAAACCCGGCACACCGCTTAGCGAAGTACTGTCACGCATGATGCAGATCCACGTCAATACGCCCTACCTGCTCAACCACGCGCTGGAAGGATTGCTACGCGGTCATGGGCACGCTGCCAGCGACATCATCCATTTCACGGATTATGTTGTGGAGCGCGGCAGCGACAAGCACATTGCTTATGCTGCCAGCAAAGCGGCACTGGACAATATGACCCGCTCGTTCTCGCGCAAACTGGCACCGGAAGTGAAAGTGAACGCGATTGCCCCCTCACTTATCCTGTTTAACGAGGGTGACGATGCAGAGTATCGCCAGCAGGCACTGAACAAATCACTGATGAAAACTGCGCCTGGTGAAAAAGAGGTCATAGATTTAATTGACTACCTACTAACCAGTTGTTTTGTCACCGGACGTAGTTTTGCCCTTGATGGCGGGCGTCATCTGCGTTAGTGCAGTTTGATCCAACAAAAGATCAGCAACCACGCGCTCAGGCTCCAGCACACTACTGCACCGCCGAGCGCGACGGGTAAGCGCATAAACCCGGTGAAATACCACAGTGAAACAAGGTAGACAAAATAGGGAATAATCGACCACATACTGAATACAATGGTTGTACGTAACGCCTCGATCCCACGCTCACTGGCCACGATGTAGTGGGCAATCAACGCAAACGTCGGGAACAGTGGAATTAATCCAGCAATATAGTAATTCTTTGTTTTCGCCAGCAAGCCAATCAACACCACCACCAGCGCACCAAGCGCCGCTTTTATAACGAGTCCCATCACTCTGCCTTAACACATCAATAACATCAGCCTCTAGCATAACGGAAGCGTTCTTGTTTAGAAAAGATTAATGGAAGGAAAAACCGGGGCGGTGTATGTTGGCGTTTTATATTCAAAATGAATGATATGAACACCATCGTATTTGTTGAAGATGATCCCGAAGTTGGCTCACTGATTGCAGCCTATCTGGCCCGGCATGATATTGAGGTTATCCTTGAACCTCGTGGTGATTTGGCCGAGGAGAAAATCCTGCACGTTCAACCCGATCTGGTGTTATTAGATATCATGCTGCCGGGCAAAGACGGGATGACTATCTGCCGCGATTTACGCGGGCGCTGGCAAGGCCCGATTGTCCTGCTCACCTCGCTGGACAGCGACATGAACCATATCCTTGCGCTGGAAATGGGCGCCTGTGACTACATCCTGAAGACAACGCCGCCAGCTGTGCTGCTGGCTCGCCTGCGCCTGCACCTGCGCCAGAATGAACACTCAGCACAGTCTAAAGGCATTCAGGCGGCAACCATCACACCGCACACAACGCTGCGCTTTGGCACACTCGCAATCGATCCCACCAACCGCTCCGTGCTGCTCGGCGGCGAGCAAATCTCTCTTTCCACCGCTGATTTTGAATTACTGTGGGAGTTGGCAACCCATGCCGGGCAGATTATGGACCGTGATGCGTTGCTAAAGAACCTGCGTGGCGTAAGTTATGACGGTATGGATCGCAGCGTCGATGTCGCGATTTCCCGCTTACGCAAAAAACTTCTCGATAACGCGACTGAACCCTATCGAATCAAAACGGTACGCAACAAAGGTTATCTGTTCGCACCGCACGCCTGGGACGACTAGCCGCAGAAGTAATGCCACCGGGCCGATCTCATTGGTCGGCTGGATTATTCGCAATACGTTACACCGTCACGTGTAATCGTCTACAGAACAGGCATATAAACGCCATCCGAAGCCGTTCCACACTTTTTGTGTGGCTGTAGCCCTCCCCCCTCCCTATAATCCGTCGCGGTCCTGAACCCTTATGGTTCATAGGTTTTTTTCGCACTAACAAAACTCTTTCCGGCATTTCAGGTGCTGAATGAGGCAAGAGGCTACAATATGTTCGTAACGCTTGCGTATATCGCGTTCTTTTTGGTTTGTTCATGGGCAATTTTTAGAATCAACCAAAAAAGTCACTCTCTTTCAAAAAGCGTCTTCATCGCTATTTTTATGGGTGCCGTTATCGGCTTATCCCTGCATCTCATTGCTGCTGACGAAAGTAAAACAGTTATCGACTGGTATAATGTTATCGGCAACGGTTATGTTAATTTACTGAAACTGGTTGCGGTTCCGCTGATTTTCATCTCTATTCTCTCAGCCATTAATAAGCTCGAAAACAGCGCTGGCATTGGGAAAATGTCGTTAACCATTGTCGGATGCATGCTCTGTCTGGTAATGATTGCCGGTTTTATTGGGCTGTTGACTGCGCATGTATTAGGTCTGGACGCCAGTGCGTTTGTTCATATGCAGTCCACACTGACTGCAGACGATGTGAGTAAAACTGCCTCCATTTCACTACCTAAACTGGTTACATCTCTGATCCCCACTAATATCTTCCTCGACCTAACAGGAGCCAGAAGCGTTTCCGTCATTGGCATTGTTATCTTCACCCTGCTTGCCGGCGTGGCATTATTAAAGGTCAAACAAGACGCCCCGCAAGAAGGTGAAAAATTAAGTGCTTGTATTAACGCTATCCAGATTTGGGTGATGAAAATGGTGCGCATCGTTATTGCCCTCACCCCTTATGGTGTGATGGCATTAATGGCAGGCATATTTTCCGCATATCGATTTGAACAATTTGCCAGTTTGTTAGGCTTTATTGCTGCCTGTTACCTTGCGATTCTGATGATGTTTATCGTCCACGCACTGATACTGGTTCTGAGCGGAAATAATCCCGTTCACTATTTTAAAACTGTCTGGCCAGTATTAACTTTTGCATTTGTTTCACGCAGCAGTGCAGCATCTATTCCACTGGCTATTTCCGCACAGGAAAAATTTGGCGTGCAAAACACCATTGCTAATATTGCGGCTTCATTCGGCTCCAGCATGGGGCAAAACGGCTGCGCCGGGATCTACCCGGCTATTATGGTGGCGATGATTGCTCCAACAATTGGGATTGCTCCAACAATTGGGATTGATCCGCTATCAGTACATTTTTTGCTCGCCATGCTACCTGCGATTGCGCTGGGTTCTATTGGGGTGGCGGGTGTAGGCGGTGGCGGAACATTTGCTGCACTGATCGTCCTTTCAACGCTGAACTTCCCGGTCGCGCTGGTGGGGATTTTCATTGCTATCGAGCCTGTCGTCGATATGGCCAGAACGGCATTAAACGTGAACGGTTCGATGATGTCTGGCGTGCTGGCTAACCGGATCCTGAAAAAGAGTACTGAAAAACCACAACCCGTGAACGCGAATTAGTCAGTCTTAAAAAGATCAAAGCCTTCCTGTTCCTGGAAGGCTTTCTTTTGTGTCAACTAAACGTCAGTCCGTCGTATTTTTTCCAACGGTAGTTTACGGCGGAGATAATCCAGCAGCCGATAAAGACGCCAATAATCGCAAATCCGACATTTCCCATATGGTCACTCAAATCGCTGACGGTATCCCACAAACCACCCTGGAGCGAAAACGCGTCAGAGAGAAGTCCCAGCGCCTCCAGCCCGCCAATAAATAGAGCAACAATCACGGAAGTCCCGGTAATGGTCATATTGTAATAGAGCTTGCGTTGCGGCTTATTGAACGCCCAGCCGTAGGCCTCAACCATCAGAATACTGTCGAGACAATCAATTAACGCCATACCGCAGGTAAACAGCGCCGGGAACACGAGAATTGACCAAACCGACATGCCACTGGACGCGCTTGAAGCAGAAATTCCCAGCAAAGAAATTTCAGTGGCGGTATCAAAACCCAGACCAAACAGAAAACCGACAAAATACATATGCCAGTCTTTACCTACCAGCCGAAACGCTGAGCGGAAAAGCCAGTTTAGAGGGCCTGAAACCGTAATATCTTCCGTGGCGCCATCGTAAGCACCGGTGCGTTTAAGATGGCGGAATGCCTTCCAGACCTGGCAGAAAATAATGAGATTAATGGTAGCCAGAATCAGCAAAAATACGGCAGAGACCGTAGTTCCTATCAGACCGCCGACATTCTGAAACCATGCCATATGTTGCTTAAACACGCTGGTGGTCAGTGCAATGCCAATGCTTGCCAGTACCACAATGGTGGAGTGCCCCAAAGAAAACCAGGCTCCCGTCGTCAGGGCGCGTTTTTTCTGCTGCATAAGTTTACGCGTCGCGCTGTCTATCGCGGCGATATGATCGGCATCTACGGCATGGCGCAAACCATAGCACCACGCAATCAGACTCAGTGCCAGTAATGACGTGTTGTTGCCAAACGCGCTGAAAGCCCATAGCCACGCCACAATGTTTGCCCCGATGAGTAAGACCATCAACAAAACAATATTCGGGCGTTTTTTAAATAATGAAAACAATGCGTTCATTGTTTCCCGCCGATTACATTTGAGCTAAACAACACACCACACCACCGTTCACTGATTAATTAATATAACGTTTATCAGGCTAATGATAACTCTTAAGAATTACTAACCCAGTGTCGTAGATCAAAGTTGATTACCACCTGAAGCAAGTTCCGCCATCGCTAGCTCCGCAATACGCAGAGGTACCGTTGCGCTGTCGCCCTCTTGCAGAAACCAGACGGACGACAACCCGCACCAGGCAACAATCCACATCAGTAAACGCTGCCGTTCAATTCTGGCGATTTCAGACACAATGTTGACTCGTTGCGTGAATCTTTCCGGCTCAATGGCGACAGGTCTGGTGGGCTCGGCAAGATCGGGGTTAGTAAAAATATTGGCGTAATCAAAGCCACGCTCGCCCAGCAGTCCTTTGGGATCGATAGCCAGCCATCCTCTCGTTCCAAAATCAAGAATATTGCCGTGGTGTAGATCGCCATGTAATACGACTTCATCATGGGGTGAAGATAGCAGTACGTTTGCCACCGCAGCACAACGCGTCAGGATACCGCCATGCTTTTTCGCGGCAGGAGCCAGATCGCGAAACCAATGGTGCAGAGGTGTTAACGCAGGCGTAGACGCATTTCGGGAGAGATGGAGTCTACTGGCAGCATGGCAAATAATGCGACAGGCCTGCGCATCGTTGCCAGTCCAGGACATGTCCGCTAAAGACTCTGTCCCTGTCGCACGTTCCAGCAGAATCGCCCCTGCTGCATGAGCAAGTACTTTCGCTGCGCCATTTCCGTTCCACCAGACCATGAGTTCACAGCCGATCCGTTCACTGTCATCGTCGGTGATCTTTAGTATGGCTTTCTGCCCGTCCTTGACCACCACCACAGGCAAAAGCTGCGATGTGTGCGTTTCAAACGGTTCACCATCTGGAGTGAGCCCCCAACGGTTGAGCCAGGTGTTGAACAGACGATTTTCCAAACAATATCCTCATTTTTCTCTGGAAGATGGTAATCAACAAGATCCGTGTCGGCATTATTCCTGTTTTCTTTTGGTTGAGCCACAACCCCCACTTCCATCATCACTGACTTATCGGGTAGAGCACTAACAGGCACATCCTTGTGTATCTGTGTGCCATGCTGACTGTGTTCGGTATATGAGGAGGACACGATGATCTCGTTATGCAAAACCTGTGGAACATCCTATGAGGTAGCTGGCGCCCATCCGGAACATTGCGATATCTGCCTGGATGAACGTCAATATGTCCCCACATGCGGGCAGAAATGGATCGATTTTGACACCCTGTGTGCATCGCATACAAATAAGTGGAAGCAACACGACAGTACTCTCCTCAGCATCCGCACCGTTCCTGATTTTGCAATTGATCAGCGCGCGTTTCTTGTGCGCACCCCAGAAGGAAATATTCTGTGGGACTGCATTGCCACGCTCGACGATGCCACAAAAACGCTAATAACGTCCCTTGGCGGCCTTAAGGCTATCGCGATTTCGCATCCTCATTACTACACCACCATGCAGGACTGGGCTGCGGAATTTAACGCGCCGATTTACCTTCATGCCAGCGACAGAAGGTGGGTAATGCGCGACAGCCCGTGGATTAGATTCTGGGATGGCGACACCATTGAGTTAACCCGTGACGTCAAGGTGATACGTCTCGGCGGGCACTTTGCTGGCGGCTGCGTCCTGCACTGGGCGCGTGACGAAGGCGTCGTGCTTTCTGGCGACATCGTTCAAGTTACACCAGGTGCCCATGCAGTCTCATTTATGTGGAGCTACCCCAATATGCTACCGTTGCCAGCCGCCACCGTCAGCGACATCATCCAACGCCTGAGAACAGTGAAATTTAAGCAACTTTACGGCGCATTTGAAGGAAAAAATATTACGCAAAATGCCGATGAAATTGTGCGCCGTTCAGGTGAAAAATATATTTCCTGCCTCAAATAAACCGGCAGTTTATTCACCAACCATGCTCAGGAAGGTAAAAATGGATAGAACTTATAAATCACGCCCATCACAGAAATACTCACTATCACACTGATAATGAAGTAGGTTTTGAAAGGCTGCTTTTGTGTTTTATGGCGAAAGATTTGTTGACCCGCTATCGCGCCGCCCCACCCGCCCACAACGCCAAACACCAGCAATGTGGATTCCGGCACTCTGCGCCAGTCCTTACGTGCCGCCATTTTGTCCACGCCGTATAACAGCAGCGTCAAAACGTTGGCGAGTAGAAACCATATAACAAGAGGATAAGCGGTGAAAATGCAGCCGACCGCTGCGAAAATGAGTAGCGAATAACAACAGCGATTGAGATTCATATTTTCAGTCACAGCACTTTTCAGGAAGTATCGACACGCATTATACGCAAGGTCAGTCATCCCTGCCACGGGTGAGAATATCCCTTTTATTATTATGCCTATATCCCCAAAGATAGCGCAAATTCTCTGGTCTGCGGCGTACCTAACAATTCAAACAAGAGAGCCGTTTTCATTATTCAAAACAAATGGTAATTTATTAAACCCAAATGGAGAAATTGTTCTGGAGTCACAAGGATGAGAAAATACTCATATCCATATTTGTTTTTTGTTACCGTCTCATCTCTCGGCGCAATTTTTCTCTTTTACTGGTGGAAGGTAACGATTTACAGAGCGACATTTCTCTACCCGCTCACATCCAAATACCTCATGCTTATTTCTCTGGCAGTGTCATTGTTAATTACCTTATTTCTGGTAGGTAATGGGATAATGAAAAAAAGTCCCTTCCAAACTTATCTAAAATTATTTGGTGGTATCAGCATTGCCATGGTGCTGTTTTCAGTGATCATGGTTATGGCGATAACCTGGTTCATTCCGGGTGTCCCCTCGTCCTATACCACCACATACGTCTATGCTACAGGAAGTTCGAAAAGCTGTTCGGGGGCTGATGTTGACGATCCAGACCTTGGGACTAATATCAGAATTTGCTATCCCGAAGGTAACTACGAATATAACAACACCATCTACGTTGAGAAACGAAGTAACCTTTTAGGTGCGGTCGTGACGTACGCCAGAACAACCCCATCCCGATTTTGATTAACTTACAGCATAGAAAGCAATGCGTGATCCAGCGAAAGGTCATTCTGCGCCCGTAGGGGCCATAAGAATGCAGAAAAGAGATATACAGTGTACTCTGCGTGGACAAGCACGCCGGATGGTGATCGGAGAACCTTTCTGAACCCACGCATCGGCGGATACTGCTGTGCCCACTTTTCCCCTGAGGGACACGTGCACTCGCTAACTTATTGAGCGTTCGGTGATTTTTTATGAAGAAACTGTTTGTGCAGTTTTACCTCCTGCTGTTTGTCTGCTTTTTGGTGATGACCCTGTTGGTCGGTCTGGTATACAAATTCACCGCAGAACGCGCAGGCAGACAGTCGCTCGACGATTTGATGAAAAGCTCGTTGTACCTGATGCGCAGTGAACTACGCGAAATCCCGCCACGCGACTGGGGTAAGACGCTGAAGGAGATGGATTTAAACCTCTCATTTGACCTTCGCGTTGAACCGCTGAATAAGTACACACTAGATGCCCCAACCATGCAGCGTTTGCGCGAAGGCGATATTGTGGCACTTGACGATCAATACACCTTTATTCAACGCATTCCTCGCAGCCATTACGTGCTGGCCGTCGGCCCGGTTCCCTATCTCTATTTTCTTCATCAAATGCGCTTGCTGGACATCGCACTGATGGCGTTTATTGCTATCTCACTGGCCTTCCCGGTACTGATCTGGATGCGTCCGCACTGGCAGGAAATGCTCAGACTCGAATCCGCCGCACAACGTTTTGGTGAAGGACATCTGAGTGAACGCCTGCATTTTGACAGCGGTTCCAGCTTTGAGCGCCTGGGCGTGGCGTTTAACCAAATGGCCGACAACATCAATGCGCTGATCGCCAGTAAAAAACAGCTCATCGATGGTATTGCCCATGAGCTTCGTACCCCGCTGGTACGTTTACGTTACCGGCTGGAAATGAGTGATAACCTCACCGAGCTGGAATCTCAGGCTCTGAATCGTGATATCGGCCAACTGGAAGCGTTGATCGAAGAGTTACTGACCTACGCCCGCTTGGATCGCCCGCAAAATGAACTGAAACTCAGCGTACCGGACCTACCTGCTTGGTTAACCACCCATCTGGAGGATGTGCAAAGCGTGAATCCTGACCGTGTGGTGCAATTACGTCATCTCGAAACTGGCGACTACGGCGCGTTGGATATGCGCCTGATGGAGCGGGTCCTGGATAATTTGCTGAACAATGCCCTACGCTATTGCCAGTCTACAGTGCAAGCCAGTCTGCTGCTGAGCGGCAATCAAGCCACGCTGGTAGTGGAAGACGACGGTCCCGGTATTGCACCAGACGCACGCGAACAGGTTTTTGAACCGTTTGTACGCCTTGATCCCAGCCGTGATCGGGCGACCGGGGGTTGTGGGCTTGGGTTAGCCATCGTCCACTCAATAGCGTTGGCTATGGGAGGGACGGTCGTCTGTGGTGAAAGTGAACTTGGCGGTGCCCGTTTTACTTTCCGTTGGCCCGTCTGGCATAACATTCCTGAAATTTCAGCTGCCTGACCTATTCTGCTCGGTGGTCAGGCGGTGGATGTTGTGCTATAAAAAAGTATGTTGTAACTAAAATGGTAAATCTATGGCCCGTTACGATCTCGTCGACCGCCTGAACGGCACCTTTCGCCAGATGGAACAAGAACTGGCGCTTCTGAACGAAAACCTGTTGCAGCAGACGCTGCTGATTGCCCGCGTATTCTCGTTACCGGAAGTGGTCAAAGAGGCAGAGCATGCCCCTCTGCAAAACATTGATGTTAAGCAGCACTTAGGCAAAGAGGCTGAAGCGCTGGCATTGCGTCATTACCGTCACCTGTTTATTCAGCAGCAGTCCGAAAACCGCAGCAGCAAAGCGGCCGTCCGCCTACCGGGTGTATTGTGCTACCAGGTTGATAATGCGGCGCAATGTGCTCTGGAAGAACAAATCCAGCGTATAAACCAGTTAAAAACCACCTTCGAGCGCATTGTTACAGTAGAATCAGGGCTGGCGCCGGCAGCACGTTTCGAATGGGTGCATCGCCACCTGCCGGGGCTGATTACACTGAATGCCTATCGCACGCTCACCGTTGTCAGAGATCCTGCCACCCTGCGATTCGGCTGGGCTAACAAGCACATTATTAAAAACCTGAAACGCGATGAAGTACTGCAGCAACTGGAAAAAAGCCTGACCTCACCGCGCAGCGTACATCCCTGGACACGTGAAGAATGGCAGGCGAAGCTTGAACGCGAATATCAGGATATCGCCGCCTTACCGCAGCAGGCCCGCCTGAAAATTAAAAGGCCGGTAAAAGTGCAGCCTATTGCCCGCGTCTGGTACAAAGGAGAGCAAAAACAGGTGCAATATGCCTGCCCGACGCCTCTGATTGCTCTGCTTAACAACGACAACGGAATGACCGTACCGGATATCGGCGAGTTACTGAATTACGATGCCGATAACGTTCAACATCGTTTTAAACCTCAGGCGCAGCCGTTGAGATTGATTATTCCCCGGCTGCACCTGTACGTTGCGGATTAACTGCCTGGCCGCATGCTGCCAACCATCAGCTCCGGACGTACCCAGCTGTCGAACTCCGCTTCGGTGAGATATCCCAGCGCCAGAGCGGAGGCTTTTAGCGTCAGCCCTTCTTTATGCGCTTTTTTGGCAATTTCAGCCGCTTTATCGTAACCGATATGGGTGTTGAGCGCGGTCACCAGCATCAGCGACTCATTGAGCAGTTGATCTATTCGTTCACGGTTGGGCTCGATTCCCGTCGCACAATGTTCATTGAAGCTTTCCATACCGTCCGCCAGCAGGCGTACCGACTGCAGGAAGTTGTGGATGACCATCGGTCGATAGACGTTGAGCTCAAAGTTACCTGACGCCCCGCCCATATTGATGGCGACATCGTTGCCCATCACCTGGCAGCAAAGCATAGTCAGCGCTTCACACTGGGTAGGATTGACTTTACCCGGCATGATCGAGCTGCCCGGTTCGTTTTCCGGAATTGAAATTTCGCCAATACCACAGCGCGGGCCAGATGCCAGCCAGCGTACATCGTTGGCGATTTTCATCAGCGATGCTGCCAGCCCTTTTAGCGCTCCGTGGGCATGAACCAGCGCATCGCAGGTGGCCAGCGCTTCAAATTTATTCGGAGCGGTAACGAACGGCGCGCAGGTAATGACCCGCAGTTCATCCGCGACCCGGCGGGCGTATTCGGGATGAGTGTTCAGTCCTGTACCTACCGCGGTTCCCCCCAACGCCAGTTCTGCCACATGCGGTAAACTGTTTTCAATGTGTCTGAGGTTATGTTCAAGCATTGCTACCCAGCCGGAAATCTCCTGGCCAAGCGTAAGTGGAGTTGCATCTTGCAGATGTGTACGACCAATTTTAACGATATCGGCGAAAGCGTGGGACTTATCACTGAGCGTTTTGGTCAACACATTTAATTGTGGGATCAAAGATTTACGCAGCGCCAGCAGTGCGGCAACGTGCATTGCCGTCGGGAAGACATCGTTCGAGCTTTGGCTTTTATTGACATCATCGTTGGGGTGTACTTTCCGCTCCATTCCCCGCTCACCGCCCAGCAACTCGCTGGCCCGGTTTGCCAGCACCTCGTTCATGTTCATATTGCTTTGCGTGCCGGACCCAGTTTGCCAGATGGCCAGCGGAAACTCATCGCGGTGTTTATCTGCCAACACCTCATCTGCAGCCTGCATAATAGCTCTGGCTTTATCCTCCGCCAGCAGCCCCAGATCCTGGTTAACCTTTGCCGCAGCGCGTTTCGTCAGCGCCAGCGCATGGATCAACGAGACCGGCATTTTCTCCGTTGAGATACGAAAATGCTCCAGTGAACGTTGGGTTTGCGCGCCCCAAAGCTTATCGGCAGGAACATCAATCGCCCCCATTGAATCATTCTCGCGGCGTACCGTTACCATTACCTGCTCCTTACATTAACAGTTGATTAGGTTATGTTTCGACATTGCCCATTTGCATTGGTCTTATGAGTATTAACGAGGATAAAGCTGTCGTTTGGTGGTTCGTGCGGTAAAAAAAACCGCCCCGAAGGGCGGCTGACGTTACTTAACGCAGCGTGCGCACTGCGACGTCTGAATTTGCTTGAAGAAATCATTGCCTTTGTCATCTACCAGGATAAACGCCGGGAAATCTTCCACTTCAATTTTCCAGATGGCTTCCATCCCGAGTTCCGGGTATTCCACGCACTCCAGACTCTTGATACTGCCCTGGGCCAGCACCGCGGCGGGGCCGCCAATACTGCCTAAATAGAAGCCGCCATGCTTATGGCAGGCATCGGTCACCTGCTGGCTGCGGTTGCCTTTCGCCAGCATGATCATGCTTCCACCAGCAGCCTGAAGCTGGTCAACATACGAGTCCATACGCCCGGCCGTGGTTGGCCCCAGCGAACCCGAAGCATAGCCTTCCGGCGTTTTTGCCGGACCTGCGTAATAGATCGGGTGATCTTTAACATACTGCGGCAAACTTTCGCCGTTATCCAGACGTTCTTTCAGTTTCGCATGTGCAATATCACGGCCAACGATAATTGTACCGTTGAGCGACAGTCGCGTGGAAACCGGATACTGGGAAAGCTGAGCCAGGATCTCTTTCATCGGACGATTGAGGTCAACGCGTACCGCTTCGCCCTCTCCCGCCTGGCGCAGCTCTTCCGGTATAAATTTGCCAGGATTATGTTCCAGTTTTTCGATCCAGATACCTTCACGGTTGATCTTGGCTTTGATATTTCGATCGGCTGAGCAAGAAACGCCCATACCAACCGGACACGACGCGCCGTGACGCGGCAGGCGGATCACGCGGATATCATGCGCGAAATACTTCCCGCCAAACTGCGCGCCCAGCCCCAAATTCTGCGCCTCAATCAGTAGCTCTTTTTCCAACTCAACATCACGGAATGCCTGGCCGTGTTCGTTACCTTCGGTCGGCAGCTCATCGTAGTATTTTGCAGAAGCCAGTTTGACCGTTTTCAGCGTGGCTTCCGCTGACGTTCCGCCGATCACAAACGCAATGTGATACGGCGGACAAGCCGCAGTGCCCAACGTACGCATCTTCTCAACCAGGTAATTTTTTAATTTGCCCGGCGTGAGCAGCGCTTTGGTTTCCTGGTACAGATAGGTTTTGTTCGCCGAACCACCGCCTTTGGCAATGCACAGGAATTTGTATTCATCGCCGTCGACGGTATACAAATCGATTTGTGCTGGCAGGTTGGTGCCGGTGTTCACCTCTTTATACATATCCAGCGCGGCGTTTTGTGAATA
This sequence comes from Citrobacter sp. Cpo221, assembly GCF_030332345.1. NCBI lineage: Bacteria > Pseudomonadati > Pseudomonadota > Gammaproteobacteria > Enterobacterales > Enterobacteriaceae > Citrobacter > Citrobacter sp. Cpo221. The sequence goes on along the minus strand of NZ_JAOWIA010000033.1, from coordinate 170,308 downwards.
GCGCAGGTTGTCTTCGATATAGGTGTTATACACACCACGAGCCAGCGCCTCCTCATCGCCCCCTCCGGTCCAGACACGCTGACCTTTTTTACCCACGATAATCGCAGTTCCGGTGTCCTGACAGGTCGGCAAAATGCCTTTTGCCGCGATGTCAGAGTTACGCAGGAATTGCAGGGCCACATACTTGTCGTTTTCACTGGCCTCCGGGTCGCGAAGAATATCGGCTACCTGCTGTTGATGTGCGGGACGCAGCATAAACGACGCATCATGAAAGGCCTGACGAGCCAACAGGGTTAAGGCTTGCGGTGCAACTTTAACAATCTCCTGCCCTTCAAATTCGGCAACAGAGACATAGTCGCTGGTCAGCAGATAGTATTCGGTATCATCCTTTTTGAGGGGGAAAGGATGCTGATAATGAAAGGGTTTGTTTGACATTGTGCTCTCACTTACTGCTCGGTCTGGTTATTCTCTGGGCAGATGTTCCATTGCCCTGCTTCCCTGCCGCAGATCCGGTTGTAGAAGGAAGAGCTTTCTGCAACCGGAATTACTCAGGGTATTAAAAGCGAGTCACCATATCCTACACATTTTTTTAACAAAAACTGAGACAAGTACGACTTTTTACATGTGCAGGTTACTTCGCTCAGGGTTTCTTGGTTTAATAGCCGTAGAAAATTCAACATTGAAACAGGGCTTGATAATGCAAAAACTCATCAACTCAGTGCAGAACTACGCCTGGGGAAGTAAAACGGCGTTAACGGAACTCTATGGCATTGCCAACCCCACTCAGCAACCGATGGCTGAGCTGTGGATGGGGGCGCATCCGAAAAGCAGTTCGCAGGTTCTCGGCGCTGACGGTCAGACGGTTGCTCTGCGCGACGTTATCGAGCACGATAAATCCGCACTGCTGGGCGATGCCGTTGCCCAACGTTTTGGTGAACTGCCCTTCCTGTTTAAAGTGCTCTGCGCTGCTCAACCGCTTTCGATTCAGGTTCATCCTAACAAGCACAACTCTGAAATCGGATTTGCCAAAGAAAACGCTGCGGGGATCCCGATGGATGCGGCCGAGCGCAACTACAAGGATCCTAATCACAAACCAGAACTGGTATTTGCTTTGACGCCTTTTCTGGCGATGAACGCATTCCGCGAGTTCTCTGAAATTGTTGCATTGTTACAACCCGTTTCCGCCGCACATCCGGCTATTGCGCATTTCCTGGAAGAGCCGAGTGCGGAACGTCTGAGCTATCTTTTCGCCAGCTTGCTGAATATGCAGGATGAGGAGAAATCCCATGCGTTGGCGATCCTGAAATCGGCGCTGAACAGCCAGCAGGGAGAACCCTGGCAAACCATCCGTCTGATCGCCGACGTCTACCCGAACGACAGTGGGCTCTTCTCCCCGCTGCTGCTCAATGTGGTGAAACTCAATCCAGGCGAGGCTATGTTCTTATTTGCCGAAACCCCGCACGCTTACCTGCAAGGTGTGGCGCTTGAGGTGATGGCTAACTCGGACAACGTGCTGCGTGCCGGACTGACGCCAAAATATATTGATATCCCGGAACTGGTCGCCAACGTGAAGTTTGTCGCCAAGCCAGCAAACCAGTTACTGACCACGCCGGTTGAATCTGATGGTGAACTGGACTTCCCAATCCCGGTTGACGATTTTGCGTTCTCCCTGCATGACCTTACTACCAATGGCGCAGATATCAGCCAGCAAAGTGCAGCCATTTTGTTCTGCATAGAGGGTGAAGCTGTATTGAGCAAAGGTGAGCAACGCCTGGTGCTGCTACCGGGTGAATCGGCCTTTATTGGCGCGAATGAATCGCCGGTTTACATCAGTGGCGCAGGTCGTTTAGCACGGGTTTATAACAAGCTATAGCAAGATACTGATATTTTTAACAACTCTTGCTAAGCTGTAGTGAGTTAAAGACATGTCACTCCTCCAGGCGTCTTCAAACGCCTGGTTTTATTTTATGGATATCGAAATGAAAAAATCGCTGGTAGCTGCGGGTGTGGTGGTTGCGCTGGGTATCGTCTGGACGGGCGGTGCCTGGTACACAGGTAAGAAACTTGAAACGCATCTCGCCGAGATGGTGACGCAGGCAAACGATCAGTTAAAACGTTTCTCCCCTGAGGCGGGTATTGAACTGAGTTATCAAAACTACCAGCGCGGGGTGTTCAATAGCCAACTGCAAATGGTGGTGAAACCCATCGCCGGGCAGGCAGATTCCTGGCTAAAACCGGGGCAAAGTATCGTCCTGAATGAAACCGTCGATCACGGTCCATTCCCGCTGGCTCAACTGAAATCACTGAATCTGATCCCGGCTATGGCCTCCGTGAAAACAACGCTGGTCAATAACGACGTTACCAAACCGCTGTTTGATATTGCCAAAGGTGAGTCGCCATTTGTCATTAACTCCCGTATCGGCTACAGCGGCGATACCCGTTCCGATCTCTCCCTCAAACCACTGAACTATGAGAAAGGCGACGAAAAAGTAGCCTTCAGCGGCGGGGAATTCCAGTTTACAGCAGACAAAGAAGGTAACGCTGTCTCGCTGACAGGCAATGCGCAAAGCGGCGTGGTCAATGCGGTCAACGAGTATGACCAGAAAGTACAGATGACTTTCAATAACCTGAAAACTGAGGGTTCCAGCAGTATTGCCAGCTTTGGTGAGCGCATCGGCGACCAGAAATTGTCACTCGATAAACTGTCGATTTCCGTCGAAGGTAAAGAGTTAGCGGTTCTGGAAGGCATGGGTATTGATGGTAAATCCGATCTGATCAACGACGGTAAAACTGTCAACAGCCAGCTGGATTACACGCTGAACAGCCTGAAATTACAGGGGCAGGACATGGGTAGCGGTAAACTGACGCTGAAAGTTGGCCAGATTGACGGTGAAGCACTACACCAGTTCAGTCAGCAGTATAGCGCCCAAACCAAGGCGCTGATGGCGCAGATTGATGTGGTACAAAATCCTGAGCTTTATCAGCAAAAAGTCACTGAAGCCTTCTTCAATGCACTGCCGATTCTGATGAAAGGCGAGCCGGTTATCACCATTGCCCCGCTGAACTGGAAAAATGCAAAAGGTGAAACCGCATTTAATTTGTCACTGCTGCTAAAAGATCCGACAGCAAATACTGAGGAACCACAAACGCTGGCTCAGGAAGTGGATCGTTCGGTCAAATCACTGGATGCTAAGCTGACGATTCCGGTTGATATGGCGACTGAGTTCATGACGCAGATTGCCAAAATTGAAGGGTATCAGCAGGAACAAGCGGCCGAACTGGCGAAACAACAGGTGAATGGGCTGGCGGCAATGGGTCAGATGTTCCGTATTACAACGATGCAGGACAACGTCATCGGTTCCAGCCTGCAATACGCAAACGGCCAGGTAACGTTAAACGGACAAAAAATGTCGCTGGATGAGTTTGTTGGCATGTTCGGTATGCCTTCTCTCGGCGAACCGGATGCCCCGGCTATCCCGCAACAATAAATACGCGTGACAACAGGCCCGATAACCGTGTGCTTATCGGGCCTGTTTTATTTTGCCACCACCAGCCGGGCGGAAAGCGTTAAGTTACGCGAATGACCATCATCGTGCCCAATGCGCTGCATCATGCGCTCAGCAAGGGTATATCCCATTTCACGCGCGGGCGTGCAGGCCCAAATAATGGGGATATCGTCCAGTGCATTTTCCGCTACATCGGCAAATCCGGCTAACGAGATCTGCTGTTCGAAGTAGCGATCTACGCCAATTTCACCACTCTGACGCCCTGCTCTCATCAGGCCAAACCAGGCGCCAGCGGCTATGGTTTCGTTGTAGCACACCACAGCGCTGATCGTTGGGTTACGACGTAGCAACGCGGTTACCTGCTCTGCGGCCTGCTTCTGGCTGGATGAACACTCCAGTACCCAGTCGCTATGAAACGGTAAACCATACTTTAGCAACGTCGTACAATAGCCGCCGACACGCTCTGCGCGAGTCAACGAAGAACTCTGCCCCCCTAACCACGCGATGCGCTGATGCCCATGGCGTATCAGATGCTCAACCAGCAATTGCGCAGCCTGCATGTTGTCAGGTCTGACGGTGTCGACATCATCCAGGTAGCTGGCCCGAGACGCAAACACTACCGGAATCCCCTTATCGGCGGCAAGTTGTTGCAGGTCGTCGCTACTGCCGGCAGCCCCGGCGATCACCACACCATCAACCCCTTGATTAAGCAGCATAGCGAAACGCTGCGCCAGCTGTTCGCCATCTTTGCCGCCATGTAATAAAAATACCATGCGCCCCTGTGCTTCTAATGCTTCCGTCAGACCCGCCGTCAACTCGGCGTAAAACGGGGTGGAGAGGTCGCGCACGATCAAACCAATTACCCCGCTCTGCCCACCACGCAGCGCTGATGCCTGGCGATTACGCACAAACCCCAGTTGCTCAATAGCGGCATTCACCCGTTCGCCGGTCGCTGATGAAATACGACCTTTTCCACTAAGCACCAATGAGACGGTACTAACCGAAACGCCCGCGGCCAGCGCAACATCATGGATAGTTATTTTTTTGGCTATAGCCATAAAAACGGAAAACTCCCTGATAACGTGACGGATAAAACGTTTTATCAATCACTTATATTTATACGCTCTATTATCGTTCGATAATGTGATTTGTACCGCACTAAAATTAGATAAAACGTTTTATCTTCTCGCCATCATTAGTCAGCTAGCTTTTACGAGGAGTCGTTTGATGACGACGAGAACCACACCAAAAATTACGTTATGGGAATTTTTCCAGCAGTTGGGCAAAACCTTTATGCTGCCCGTGGCTCTGCTCTCATTCTGCGGGATCATGTTAGGGATCGGCAGCTCGTTAAGTAGTCATGATGTCTTAACGCTGATCCCGGCATTGGGTAATCCGGTACTGCAGGCTATTTTTACCTGGATGAGCAAAGTAGGCTCATTTGCGTTTAGCTTCTTACCGGTGATGTTCTGTATTGCCATACCTCTCGGCCTGGCTCGCGAGAACAAAGGCGTAGCGGCATTTGCCGGTTTTGTTGGTTATGCGGTGATGAACCTTGCCGTCAACTTCTGGTTAACTGCGAAAGGTATCTTACCTACCACAGATGCCGCGATCCTGAAGGCCAACAACGTGCAGAATATCCTGGGGATCCAGTCGATCGACACCGGGATCCTCGGCGCTGTAATTGCCGGGATCATCGTCTGGATGCTGCATGAACGTTTCCACAACATCCGCCTGCCGGATGCACTGGCCTTCTTCGGCGGTACCCGCTTTGTGCCAATTATCTCTTCGGTGGTGATGGGACTGGTCGGCCTGGTTATTCCCCTGGTTTGGCCGGTTTTCGCCATGGGCATTAACGGGCTCGGCCACATCATCAACAGCGCGGGCGAATTTGGTCCAATGCTGTTTGGTACCGGTGAACGTCTGCTGCTGCCCTTTGGTCTGCATCATATTCTGGTGGCGCTCATTCGCTTCACCGAGGCTGGCGGCACGCAGGAAGTCTGCGGTCACAGCGTGAGCGGCGCACTGACTATTTTCCAGGCTCAGTTGAGCTGTCCGACAACTCAAGGCTTCTCTGAAAGCGCAACCCGCTTCCTGTCGCAGGGTAAAATGCCAGCGTTCCTCGGTGGTTTGCCGGGGGCAGCGCTCGCGATGTACCACTGTGCTCGCCCTGAAAATCGTCATAAAATTAAAGGGTTATTAATTTCTGGCCTCATTGCCTGCGTGATCGGCGGTACAACAGAACCCCTTGAGTTCTTATTCCTGTTCGTTGCCCCAGTTCTGTATGTGATCCACGCCCTGCTGACCGGTCTTGGTTTCACCGTGATGGCGGTGCTTGGCGTCACCATCGGTAACACGGACGGTAACCTGATTGACTTTGTGGTGTTCGGCATCCTGCACGGGCTCTCAACCAAGTGGTATCTGGTCCCTGTTGTAGCGGCGATCTGGTTCGCGGTGTACTACGTGATCTTCCGTTTCGCCATCACACGTTTCAATCTGAAGACCCCTGGTCGTGACGTCGAAATTGCCAGCAATATCGAAAAAGTCATGGCGGGTGCACCGGGTAAATCCGGTTACAACGTCCCTGCCATTCTGGCGGCGCTGGGCGGTGCGGAAAACATTGTCAGCCTGGATAACTGCATTACCCGTCTGCGCTTGTCAGTGAAAGATATGTCGCTTGTTAACGTACAAGCGCTGAAGGACAATCGCGCCATTGGCGTAGTACAACTCAATCAGCATAACCTTCAGGTCGTTATTGGTCCGCAGGTCCAGTCAGTGAAAGACGAGATCGCCGTTCTGATGAACACCGTACAGGCATAAGGACAACAGTATGTTTGATTTTTCAAAGGTGGTGGACAGGCACGGTACCTGGTGTACCCAGTGGGATTACGTTGCCGACCGTTTTGGTTCAGCCGACCTGCTGCCGTTCACCATCTCCGATATGGATTTTGCCACCGCACCTTGCATTCTGGAGGCGCTGACTCAGCGCCTGTCACATGGCGTGCTGGGTTACAGCCGCTGGAAAAATGATGAATTTCTGGCGGCAATTAGTCATTGGTTTCTTACGCGTCATAATACCCAAATCGACCCTCAGTCGCTGGTTTATGGCCCCTCGGTCATCTATATGGTGTCGGAGCTGATCCGCCAGTGGTCTTCTGCGGGTGATGCGGTGGTAATTCATACACCGGCGTACGACGCGTTTTACAAAGCGATTGAAGGTAATCAGCGCCAGGTATGCGCTGTCGGACTTGAAAAGCGCGCTGACGGCTGGGTTTGCGACATGGTTGCGCTGGAAAAAGCGCTCTCCCGGCCTGAAAGTAAAATTCTTCTGCTTTGCAGTCCGCACAACCCAACCGGTAAGGTGTGGACGCGCGATGAACTGGAAACCATGGCGGAACTGTGTCAGCGCCACGGTGTAAAAGTCATCTCTGATGAGATCCATATGGATATGGTATGGGCAGACCAGCCGCACATCCCGTGGAGTAACGTCGCGCGCGACAGTTGGGCGCTGTTCACCTCCGGTTCAAAGAGCTTCAATATTCCGGCGTTAACCGGGGCTTACGGGATTATTGAGGATGAGCAGAGTCGCAACGATTACCTCAGTGCGTTAAAGGGTCGGGATGGTCTTTCCTCACCTGCAGTGCTCGCGCTTAGCGCACATATCGCAGCCTACCAACAGGGCGCTAGCTGGCTTGATGCGCTGCGGGATTACCTTGTCAGTAACCTGCATTACATCGCGCATGAGCTGAATAACGCATTCCCCGAACTGAACTGGCAGGTTCCGCAATCCACCTATCTGGCATGGATTGACTTGCGTCCACTCAACCTTGATGACCATGCACTGCAGGAAGCACTCATCTATCAGCAGAAAGTCGCCATCATGCCCGGATACACATACGGAGAAGAAGGACGAGGTTTTGTGCGCCTCAATGCCGGATGTCCACGTTCCAAACTTGAAAAAGGCGTTCAGGGGTTGATTAACGCCATCCGCACAATACGTTAAATAGTCTTGCGCAATGAAGAACTCATTGCGCAACTCCTTATATAAAAAAACAAATCTGTTTTCTATCGTTTTTTTAATACCAATTCCTCCCTGACTTTTCCTGCCAGTAAAAATCAACAGCAATAAAAATCAAAAAGACAAAATACAAAGCTGAGAAGATAGCCGAAATATAGCGCTGTTTTATATACATAAAAATCATGAATACAACACAAACAAACATTCACAAAAAGAATTTAACTTTTTTTTACTCCTGTCCCTAACGACATCCATTTTTCTTTGGTATATCCCTTTTAGTAATCAGCGTTATAGCCTCTCTTTTTATCCGGTTATTGCAACCTTTGCTGGTGTATTGCACATTCAGACGGGGTGCTTTATGACGATGAATTACATGAGTTATCGGCGCAAAAAATATCTTTTACCCCTGGCCTGCGCGTTTTATTTCTCGGGGGTTTTCTTATTTCTTGCGCTCTATATTTATTTTTATAAAAACGGCCTTCCTGGTGTCATCTACAATGACATTGCTGTTTTATACTTTATGAGGAACATGTTAATTACGGGGCTGTTTTTTGCAACATACTATTTATATACGTTTAAGAATAAAAAAGAAAAGCATGGTAAAACAGTTATTTACGCCACTTATTTATGGTGCATGTTGCATCTGGTAATGGCTATCCTCTACTCCATCCGTATTACGCCAATATCGTTTCAGTTGGTTGATACAGAAACGTTTGAATGGCTTAGACCCTGGCGTGGTAGCTTTATTTATGTCCTCATTATCTTGTGGACCTGTATCGTTTTATTAGGGGCAAAATTAACCCAGCTAAAAACACAGTTTTGGGTAAGTATGTCACTGGTTGCCCTGAGCAATCTGTTAAGTGTCATCATTATGCTGAAGTACACGCATATAGACTCCGCTGGATGGTATCTCGCCAGAGGCCTGGAGTGCCTTAGCGCAATGGCCGTGATGATCGTGCTCATGTCTGATATTTTCAAGCGCTACAAAGCCTCACGTCAGGCCTATGAATTATCCTATGAAAATTCAGTCCGCGACCCGATGACCCGACTTTTCAACCGTGGCTATTTTTATAACGCACTCAGCAATGAGATTAAAATGACAGCAACCCATAAACCCCTGAGCATTGTCTTTTGCGACATTGATTTCTTTAAGTCGGTCAATGACACCTGGGGACATTTGCAGGGTGACAGAGTGATAATTAAACTGTCAGAAATTATGCAGCGACTGAGTCGGCGTAACGACATCGTGGCGCGTATTGGCGGAGAAGAGTTTGCTATTTTGCTACCTGAAACTAACGCTGATGCAGCATTTAACATCGCAGAGCGAATCAGAAAACACGTAGAACAACAAACTCAGACCACGACTAAAGGTGATTTTCCACGCATCATCACCATCAGCCTGGGTATCGTAACCTCAGTTGATAACCGTTCAGCCCCTGAACAACTTGCTGATTGCGCAGACCGCGCCCTGTATATGGCAAAAAACCGAGGCCGTAATTGCGTTGTGGCCTATTTTGGTGAAGAAGTTTAATAGCAAAGGAAAAGATCACCACCAGGGCGATCTTTTCCTCATGATCAGTTGGTAATTTTCATGTGCAGCTGGAATGCGTTGGTTTTTCCCTCATCCTTCGCCGCGCCTTTTTGATATATTCTGATGGTATACTTACCGCTGGCAGGCAGTGTATTTTTATAAGTGTCACCACTCATCATGCCATCAAAAATGAATTGTTCGCCCGGCGCAATAATACTCATGAAAGGATGAGGCCAGGCGCTTTTCAAAACTGCTTGCATGGTCTGCCCTTTTTTGGCGACAAACGTATAATCTTTTGTTTTATCGCCCGTAATTGTCCCCTTGATATCTGCGCCACTGGTACCTTTCTTAAACTGGATTACATGCGTTTCATCCGCTTTATACGCCGCATGCGTAGGCACAGTTGCCAGCAGCAAACTTCCACAGAACATTGTACTGACAATTAGCTTTACACTTTTCACTTTATTAATACCCTCAGTCGTTATTGTATTTTTATAACATACCTCGCTGCACATTCATAAACTGGAAAGTGTCCATTTTTCGCTATTAGCAATGTTACTCAATAAATATCTGAATAAAATAACACCGACAGGCAGTAATTATATAAAAACGAGGTAAATAATCTTAAAATAAAATCCCTTCATTACACACATGCTGCAGGAAATGCGTTATTGCTTACTTTACGCCCATCTTGCCACCGCAAGGCAAAAGCAGCGTGATACGGTCTCAAGGATCAGGCCGTCGGAACACCACTCTGTTGGAGCGCTAACAGCATGGTCAACAATTTGGCGATACTTGCTTCCCCATAACCCCGAACTCTGCACTGCTTTTTTTAAAGTTTTTAGAGGAACATTTTTCTGTTGTATAATGGCCTGCACTTTACCTAAATACACGAGTGCGACCATGATTGATACTTCCCTCCCCCTGACCGACGTCCATCGCCACCTTGATGGTAACATCCGTGCACAAACGATCCTGGATCTGGGTCGTCAGTTCAACTTAACGCTTCCGGCACAAACGTTGGAAACGCTGATCCCTCATGTGCAAGTCACATCAAGTGAGCCGGATTTAGTGAGCTTTTTATCCAAGCTCGACTGGGGCGTGAAGGTACTGGCCTCGCTGGATGCCTGTCGTCGCGTGGCATTTGAAAATATTGAGGATGCCGCACGTAACGGCTTGCACTATGTTGAACTGCGTTTTTCCCCAGGATACATGGCGATGACGCATCAGCTCCCGGTTGCAGGTGTGGTTGAAGCCGTCATCGCAGGTGTACGCGAGGGTTGCAAGACCTTTGGCGTCGAAGCACGCTTAATTGGCATTATGAGCCGTACTTTTGGCGAAGCCGCCTGCCTGCAGGAACTGGATGCGCTGTTAGCTCACCGAGACCATATTACGGCACTGGATCTTGCCGGTGACGAACTGGGGTTCCCGGGCAGCCTGTTCCTGTCCCATTTCAACCAGGCTCGCGACGCCGGCTGGCGTATTACCGTTCATGCGGGCGAAGCCGCGGGACCAGAAAGCATCTGGCAGGCCATTAAAGAGCTAGGCGCTGAGCGTATTGGTCACGGCGTTAAAGCCGTTGAAGATCGTGCGTTGATGGATTACCTCGCCGAGCACCGTATCGGCATCGAATCCTGCCTGACATCAAACATTCAGACCAGCACCGTTGCCTCACTAGCGAACCATCCGCTGAAAACGTTCCTTGAGCATGGCGTTATCGCCAGTTTGAATACGGACGACCCGGCTGTTCAAGGTGTGGATATTATTCACGAGTACACCATTGCCGCACCCGCGGCAGGGTTAACGCGTGAACAGATACGTCAGGCCCAAATCAACGGTCTGGAAATGGCATTCCTGAGTAACGAAGAAAAACGAGCCTTGCGCGAGAAAGTCGCCGCAGCGTAACAGGTAAAGTGCCGGATGGCGCTAACGCTTATCCGGCCTACGTTGGTTTTGATTGTAGGCCGGATACGATGCCAGGAAGGTATCGCCTTGCGCCATTTACCTAATCAGGCAAGACACAGCGTCGAACGATGTTTCGCGGATTCGAGACCCAGCTCAATCAGCTCCATAATTTGGATAGCCTGTCTCGCCGGTACCGGGTTTTCACCGTTACCATTTAGCGCATCACGAATGCCAGCATAGTACGCCGGATAGTTGCCCGGTACGGTAAGCCAGGTTTCTTCAACCTGCTCTTCGCCTTCTACTCGCGTCAATACGCCATCACGCATATCATAACCCCAGTCTTCCTGTGGCAGTCGCTCGCCATTTTTCAGACGCTCTTCCTGCGGGTCAAGACCATACTTCACATAGCTGCCACGCGATCCGTGCACAATATAACGGGCCGATTCTGCGGCAGCGAGCATGGTGCCATGCAGGATCACACGACGTTGCGGATACGTCAGGATGGCATGGAAGTAATCCGTCGCCTGCGCGCCCGGACGCAGCTGGGCCAGGTCTACCGTCAGGCTGACAGGCAAACCAAACAGGTTTATCGCCTGATCCAAAAGATGCGGTGCTAAATCGTACCAGATACCGCTTCCCGGACCGCCCTGTTCACGCCAACGGTCACGAACCTGCGGGCGGAAACGATCGAAATGGGATTCGAAATACGCCACCTCTCCCAAAACACCATCCGCCAGCAGAGCTTTCAGCGTCAGAAAATCACTGTCCCAGCGACGGTTATGGAACACAGACAGCACGCGCCCGAGGCTGCGCGCCAGCGCATCCAGCTCACGAGCTTGTGACAGTGTCACAGTAAAAGGCTTATCAACAACCACGTGTTTGCCCGCTTCCAGCGCAGCTTTCGCTAACGGAAAGTGCGTGTCGTTAGGCGTGGGGATCACAATCAGGTCGATATTTGGATCGTTAAAAAGATGCTTAGGCTCAGCAACAACCGCCACCGTAGGCCAGTCTGCCTTCACTTTTGCTTCATCACTACTGGAAACTGCAGCCAGTTCCAGGCCCGGCGTGCCCACAATCAGGGGGGCATGGAAGGTTTTGCTGGCATAACCATAGCCAATTAGCCCAACGCGGATGTTGTCACTCATATTATTGCCTCTCAATTCAGGACTGACCTATTTCACACCATACCTTGCAACGTCTCAATAGTTTAATAACCTTTGCGCTACAAAGGTTGTTTTTAACTTAAGTCAAACATATGCCACTTATGCTTAACTTGCAGCGAAAAAGAGGTAGAAATCGTTCCCAATCATCTTGCTGTATTAATGAGAGATTAGTAACATTTGCAGCCTGTGTTTATAGATAAATCAAAGCAAATGTCATCAGTAATGAATCGTCTTATTGAATTAACAGGTTGGATTGTTCTCGCCGTCTCTGTGATCCTGCTGGGTGTTGCCAATCATATTGACAATTACCAGCCGCCAGAGCCCGTTGCCGCAGTGCAGAAAAAATAAGCATCCGCAGCCTTTTATTGCCCGGCAATTAACATTGGTAGTTGCAGGGCTTGCCGGGAAAAGATCGCTTTCTGTCAAAAAAAGGGAATTATGTCGCATCCCGCTCCGCTGCATATTGCCAGCGATCGCTAAGCGCGTTACCCTTGCCAAAGACGCGCATAGCGCCTGCTTTTCACAGGTATGAACACTCTTCTTAAATTTGCACGTAAATCCGCTTTTACCTGTGCACGTTGTTTATTTTTATATTTTCTACTCCGTTGGTATTATTTTATTAATATGGATCTGCATTTATGACTGTTCAGGATTACTTATTAAAATTCCGCAAAATCAGTTCACTCGAAAGTCTGGAAAAGCTGTTCGACCATCTAAACTACACGCTCACCGACGATAGCGACATCATCAATATGTACCGTGCCGCAGACCATCGCCGTGCGGAGCTTATATCCGGAGGCCGTCTGTTTGATGTTGGTCAGGTACCTAAATCAGTCTGGCATTACGTGCAATAAAGAAGAAAGTAGCGCTCAACGTTAAAAGCTTTATAATAATTGCCCCAAAATGAATGGCATGATTGATTGCGCGCGTAAACCTGGAGAAGAGATGACTACCACACCGGCACAACGTATCGGAGGCTGGCTACTTGGGCCACTGGCCTGGCTGTTAGTCGCGTTGTTGAGCGCTTCGCTGGCGTTATTACTTTATGTCACTGCGCTGGCTACACCGCAAACCTTCAAAACGCTGGGTGAGCAAAGTACGGCAAACTTGCTGTTATGGGGCGTCTCTTTTGTTACCGCGATCGCCATGTGGTATTACACACTGTGGCTGACGATTGCGTTTTTCAAACGCCGAGCCTGTGTGCCTAAGCATTACATTCTGTGGCTGCTGATCTCCGTGTTGCTGGCGATTAAAGCGTTTGCGTTTTCACCCGTTCCAGACGCTTTTGCCGTGCGCCAGCTGCTGTTCCCATTACTGGCCGCAGCACTGTTGGTGCCCTACTTCAAACGATCGCAGCGCGTTAAATCGACGTTTGTGAACCCGTAATAACCCTACAGTTAACCTGTTGTCGCCTGTTGTAGATTGTCAGATAATAGGCGGCTTTTTTATTTCAGGCCGAAAAATGACTGATTACCTGCTGCTGTTTGTCGGAACTGTACTGGTCAATAACTTTGTACTGGTCAAGTTTCTGGGCCTCTGCCCGTTTATGGGTGTTTCCAAAAAACTGGAAACCGCAATGGGTATGGGCCTTGCCACGACGTTTGTCATGACGCTGGCCTCCATTTGCGCATGGCTGATTGATACCTGGATCCTAATCCCGCTCAATCTCATCTATCTGCGCACGCTGGCTTTTATTCTGGTTATCGCCGTCGTCGTGCAGTTTACCGAAATGGTTGTGCGTAAAACCAGCCCTGCGCTGTACCGCCTGCTGGGGATCTTCCTACCGCTGATCACCACTAACTGCGCAGTGTTAGGTGTGGCGCTACTGAACATCAACCTCGGCCATAACTTTTTACAGTCGGCGCTATACGGTTTTTCCGCCGCCGTCGGCTTCTCGCTGGTGATGGTACTGTTCGCTGCGATCCGCGAACGCCTCGCCGTAGCGGATGTCCCAGCGCCGTTTCGCGGCAATGCGATTGCGCTGATTACTGCTGGTTTAATGTCATTGGCCTTTATGGGCTTTAGTGGTTTGGTGAAGTTGTAATGAATGCTATCTGGATTGCCGTTGCCGCAGTGAGTCTACTGGGTCTGGCGTTCGGCGCTATTTTGGGGTACGCCTCGCGACGTTTTGCCGTTGAAGATGATCCGGTCGTGGAGAAAATTGATGAAATTCTCCCGCAAAGCCAGTGTGGACAGTGCGGCTATCCGGGCTGTCATCCTTACGCTGAAGCGATAGGCTCTCAGGGTGAAAAAATTAACCGTTGCGCCCCCGGTGGCGAAGCGGTGATGTTAAAAATTGCCGCTCTGCTGAACGTCGACCCGCAACCTATTGATGGCGATGAACAAGACGTTACGCCGGTGCGAATGCTGGCGGTCATTGATGAAAATAACTGTATTGGGTGCACTAAGTGTATTCAGGCCTGCCCGGTCGATGCGATCGTGGGCGCGACCCGCTCCATGCACACGGTAATGAGCGATCTCTGCACCGGGTGCAACCTGTGCGTTGACCCGTGCCCGACGCAATGTATTGAATTACGCCCGGTAGCCGAGACACCCGATAGTTGGAAATGGGATTTAAACACCATCCCTGTGCGCATCATTCCCGTGGAACAACATGTTTAAGTTATTCTCTGCATTCAGAAAAAATAAAATCTGGGACTTTGATGGCGGCATTCATCCACCAGAAATGAAAACCCAGTCAAACGGAACGCCGTTGCGACAGGTTCCGCTGGCGCCGCGTTTCGTTATTCCGCTGAAACAACATATTGGTGCGGAGGGTGAACTGTGCGTAAACGTGGGTGACACCGTGCTGCGTGGTCAGGCATTAACCCGCGGACGTGGCAAAATGCTTCCAGTCCATGCACCAACATCAGGCACCGTTGTTGCCATTGCCCCGCACTCCACCGCGCATCCTTCGGCACTGGCTGAGTTGAGCGTCATCATAGACGCCGATGGCGAAGATCGCTGGATTGAGCGAGACGGCTGGACCGATTACCGCTCCCACAGCCGGGAAGAGCTTATTGCGCGTATTCATCAGTTCGGCGTCGCCGGACTGGGTGGCGCGGGTTTTCCCACCGGCGTTAAACTGCAGGGCGGCGGAGATAAAATTGAAACGCTGATCATTAACGCCGCCGAATGCGAGCCTTACATTACGGCAGATGACCGCCTGATGCAGGACTGCGCGGCGCAGGTCGTCGAAGGGATCCGCATCCTGGCGCACATTCTTCAGCCACGCGAGATCCTCCTGGGTATCGAAGATAACAAACCGCAGGCGATATCTATGCTGCGCGCGGTGCTGGCTGATTCACACGATATTAGCTTACGCGTGATCCCCACCAAGTACCCGTCCGGCGGGGCCAAGCAGTTAACACAAATCCTGACCGGCAAGCAGGTTCCCCACGGTGGACGCTCCTCAGATATCGGCGTGTTGATGCAAAACGTCGGAACCGCCTATGCAATTAAACGTGCAGTAATCGACGGAGAACCGATCACCGAACGTGTCGTGACGCTTACCGGTGAAGCCGTCAGCCGTCCGGGCAACGTCTGGGCGCGTTTAGGCACGCCGGTTCGTCATCTGCTCAACGATGCGGGCTTCTGCCCTTCCGCCGACCAGATGGTGATTATGGGCGGGCCGCTGATGGGCTTTACGCTGCCGTGGCTGGATGTCCCGGTGGTGAAGATAACCAACTGTCTTCTGGCACCCTCTGCCAGTGAAATGGGTGAAACACCGGAAGAGAAAGGCTGCATTCGCTGTAGCGCATGCGCCGATGCCTGTCCGGCGGATCTCCTGCCACAACAACTTTATTGGTTCAGTAAAGGGCAACAGCACGACAAGGCAACGGCCCATAATATCGCCGACTGCATTGAGTGCGGTGCCTGCGCCTGGGTATGCCCAAGCAATATTCCGCTGGTGCAATATTTCCGTCAGGAAAAAGCCGAGATTTACGCCATTAGCCAGGAAGAAAAACGCGCCGCTGAAGCGAAAGCTCGGTTTGAAGCCCGACAGGCGCGCCTTGAACGTGAAAAAGCAGCACGTCTTGAACGCCATAAGAGCGCCGCTGCTCAGCCGGCGGCCAAAGATCATGATGCCATTGCCGCCGCGCTGGCTCGTGTAAAAGAAAAGCAGGCTCAGGCGCTGCAGCCAGTGGTGATTCAGGCAGGCGAAAAACCTGACAATAGCGCAGTGATTGCCGTACGCGAGGCGCGTAAGGCGCAAGCTCGTGCCTCCCGTAAGGAAAATCCGCCACAAAGTGAAGGCAGCAGCACGGTTACAGACCCGCGTAAAGCCGCCGTGGAAGCGGCAATTGCCCGTGCCAAAGCCCGCAAACTTGAACAAGAACAGGTAACGGAAACGGCCGAACCGGCTGATCCGCGTAAAGCCGCCGTCGAAGCGGCAATTGCCCGCGCCAAAGCCCGTAAGCTCGAGCGGCAGACGATAACGGAAACAGCCGAGCCGGTTGATCCGCGTAAAGCCGCCGTGGAAGCGGCAATCGCCCGCGCCAAAGCCCGCAAACTTGAGCAAGAAGCGGTAACGGAAACGGCCGAACCGGTTGATCCGCGTAAAGCCGCCGTGGAAGCAGCAATCGCCCGCGCCAAGGCCCGCAAGCTCGAGCAGCAGGCGGTAGCTGAAACAGCCGAGCCGGTTGATCCACGTAAAGCCGCCGTCGCGGCCGCTATCGCACGCGCTCAGGCTAAGAAAGCCGCACAGCAGCAGGTTGTAAACGAGGAATAAATGGTATTCAGAATAGCAAGCTCCCCTTATACCCATAACCAGCGCCAGACATCGCGTATCATGATGCTGGTATTACTTGCTGCATTGCCGGGGATCGCCGCTCAGCTGTGGTTCTTTGGCTGGGGCACGTTGTTCCAGATAGTTCTCGCATCCATCAGCGCTATTGCTGCCGAAGCGGGTGTGCTTAAACTGCGTAAACAACCCATTGTGCCGATTTTAAAAGACAACTCTGCGTTACTCACCGGGTTGCTTTTGGCCGTCAGTATTCCGCCCCTCGCGCCATGGTGGATGGTGGTATTAGGCACGGTATTTGCGGTTATCATTGCGAAACAGCTGTATGGCGGGCTCGGGCAGAACCCGTTTAACCCTGCCATGATTGGTTATGTCGTGCTGCTCATCTCATTTCCGGTACAGATGACCAGTTGGCTTCCGCCGCATGAAATTGCGGCCACGGTGCCTGGTTTTTTTGACGCCCTGAACGTTATCTTTAACGGACATACCGCCAGCGGTGGGGATATGAATTCGCTGCGTATGGGCATCGATGGTATCAGTCAGGCAACGCCTCTTGATACCTTTAAGACATCCCTGCATGCAGGACGTACCGTTGAGCAGGTGATGCAATACCCGATCTACAGCGGCATGCTGGCAGGCGCTGGCTGGCAGTGGGTGAACCTTGCCTGGCTGGTGGGCGGTATCGTGCTGTTATGGCAAAAAGCGATTCGCTGGCATATCCCGGTTAGCTTCCTGCTGTCGCTCGCCGTTTGCGCCACTTTAGGTTGGATTTTTTCGCCAGACTCACTGGCATCGCCTCAGTTGCACTTGCTTTCCGGCGCGACGATGTTAGGTGCGTTCTTTATTCTTACCGATCCCGTTACGGCATCAACAACCAACCGTGGTCGTCTGATTTTTGGCGCGCTTGCGGGCCTGTTAGTGTGGTTGATACGCAGTTTTGGTGGTTATCCTGATGGCGTGGCTTTTGCCGTGTTGCTGGCAAATATCACGGTTCCCCTGATTGATTATTACACCCGCCCTCGCGTGTACGGACATCGCTAAGGACTACATATGCTGAAAACGATTCGTAAACACGGTATTACACTGGCGCTGTTTGCTGCGGGCTCAACGGGGTTAACCGCAGCAATCAATCAATTAACCAAGTCAACCATTGATGAACAGGCCGCGATACAGCAAAAAACGCTGTTCGATCAGGTTCTGCCTGGCGATCGCTACAATAATAACTTGTCTGAAAGTTGCTATCTGGTCGATGCACCGGCGTTGGGCAAAGGTACGCATCGCGTATATATTGCCCGCCAGGACGATCGCCCCGTTGCAGCAATTCTTGAAGCTACGGCGCCAGATGGTTATTCCGGAGCGATTCAACTACTGGTGGGTGTCGATTTCACGGGTACCGTGTTGGGTACGCGGGTTACCGAACACCATGAAACGCCGGGGCTGGGCGACAAAATCGAACTGCGACTGTCCGACTGGATCACCCATTTTAGCGGTAAAACAATCGCGGCGGGTAATGACTCTCACTGGGCAGTGAAAAAAGATGGCGGCGACTTTGACCAGTTTACTGGCGCAACCATTACACCCCGTGCGGTAGTTAACGCGGTTAAACGTGCCGGCCTGTATGCGCAGACACTGCCTGCGCAACTCCCTCAACTTAGCGCCTGTGGAGAATAACCATGAGCGAAATTAAAGACGTTATTGTCCAGGGGTTATGGAAAAATAACTCCGCGCTTGTGCAGCTACTCGGGATGTGTCCGCTGTTGGCCGTCACTTCTACCGCCACTAACGCGCTGGGTCTGGGACTTGCGACTACGCTCGTCCTGACGCTGACCAACCTGACAATTTCAGCCCTTCGCCGCTGGACACCGCCAGAAATCCGTATCCCGATTTATGTCATGATTATCGCCTCCGTGGTGAGTGCGGTACAGATGTTGATCAATGCCTACGCCTTCGGCCTGTATCAGTCTCTGGGCATCTTCATCCCGCTGATTGTAACCAACTGCATTGTTGTTGGCCGTGCAGAAGCCTTCGCCGCCAAAAAGGGCCCTGCGTTATCCGCACTCGATGGTTTCTCCATCGGCATGGGCGCAACCGGTGCCATGTTTGTTCTGGGTTCGCTGCGTGAAATAATTGGTAACGGTACACTGTTTGATGGCGCAGACGGTTTGTTGGGTAGCTGGGCCAAAGTCTTGCGCGTTGAGATCTTCCATACTGATACGCCGTTTCTGCTGGCCATGCTGCCACCGGGCGCGTTTATTGGCCTGGGTCTGATGCTGGCAGTGAAGTATCTGATTGATGAGAAAATGAAGAAACGTCGTGCCGAGGCAGCTGTCGTGGACAGTCCCGCGGGTGAAACAGGGAATGCGTAATGAACAAAGCAAAACGTCTGGAAATACTGACGCGCCTGCGGGATAACAACCCGCATCCGACAACCGAGCTTAATTTTACATCGCCGTTTGAACTGTTGATTTCGGTCTTACTCTCCGCACAAGCGACCGATGTCAGTGTCAATAAAGCGACGGCTAAGCTATATCCCGTCGCCAATACGCCTGCCGCGATGCTGGAGCTCGGTGTTGAAGGTGTTAAGTCCTACATCAAGACAATCGGTTTGTTTAACAGCAAAGCGGAAAACGTAATTAAAACCTGCCGCATTCTGCTGGAACAACATAATGGTGAAGTGCCTGAAGACCGTGCGGCGTTAGAAGCTCTCCCCGGAGTTGGGCGAAAGACAGCTAATGTGGTGTTAAATACCGCCTTTGGCTGGCCCACTATCGCTGTAGATACCCACATTTTTCGCGTCTGTAATCGCACGCAATTCGCCCCGGGTAAAAACGTCGAGCAGGTTGAAGAGAAGCTGCTGAAAGTCGTACCCAGTGAATTTAAAGTCGATTGCCATCACTGGTTAATTCTTCATGGTCGCTACACCTGCATCGCCAGAAAGCCGCGCTGTGGTTCCTGTATTATTGAAGATCTCTGCGAATTCAAAGAGAAAGTCGATATCTAATGCTGCCGGGGCATCCTCCTAGCCCCTTACATACATAACGATTAGTTATGCACTCCCTAGCGTTTATTTTCCCGACAATGATGCCATTCAATTGCTCATATCTAATGCAATATTCTTGTTAATTAACACCTGAGCAGGTTAATCGTTTTTTTAGCAAAAGAAATTTCTATCTATACGTGATCCAGATCATCCAGCTAACACAATGTTAATAAATTTTTATTTTTTAGTTAAGGTGACAATTAGATGACCTAACTGCACAGTTTCTAAACAAAACATTACACTGCCTATTTTTCAGATAATGGCCTATATCACTGGATTCAACCTTAAATAGCAGAACATATCGCCACATTGCGGTTCTGGCGGTGATTAAACAGTGTAAAAATCTGCCATTTTAGAAATGAAGAAATTTAACGCTAGATAACATTTCACGGTCCCGACGATTTCACCAGTCATGATATATGTAACAGATTATTACAAACCACTTGTCTGAATGGTCAAGATAGTGAACATTACTTGCCGTTTCCCCTCCCACTATAACAATCGGACGGATGAACTTGACTCATCACGTACCTGAACACCCCCGTTGATATGGGATGTAAAAAAAGAGGTAAAAGTGTCTACTGCAAACAATAAACCAACAGAAAGCGTAAGTTTAAACGCCTTCAAACAACCAAAAGCGTTCTATCTCATTTTCTCTATTGAGCTGTGGGAACGTTTTGGTTATTACGGCCTGCAAGGGATTATGGCCGTTTACCTGGTTAAACAGCTGGGTATGTCAGAAGCGGATTCCATCACCCTTTTCTCGTCCTTTAGCGCCCTGGTGTACGGTCTGGTTGCCATTGGCGGCTGGTTAGGTGATAAAGTTCTGGGAACAAAACGTGTCATTATGCTGGGTGCCGTTGTGCTGGCCATCGGTTATGCGTTGGTAGCATGGTCCGGTCACGATGCGGGTATCGTTTATATGGGCATGGCGGCCATCGCGGTCGGTAACGGCCTGTTTAAAGCAAACCCATCCTCCCTGCTCTCTACCTGCTATGCCAAAGATGACCCGCGTCTTGATGGTGCATTTACCATGTACTACATGTCCGTCAACATCGGTTCATTCTTCTCTATGCTGGCAACGCCGTGGTTAGCTGCGCGTTACGGCTGGAGCACCGCGTTCGCTCTGAGCGTCGTGGGTATGCTGATTACCGTTGTTAACTTCGCATTCTGTCAGCGCTGGGTTAAACAGTACGGTTCTAAACCTGACTTTGAACCGATCAACTTCCGTAACCTGCTGCTGACCATTGCTGGCGTTGTGGTACTGATCGCGATTGCAACCTGGTTGCTGCACAACCAGCAGATCGCACGTATGGTTCTGGGCGTCATTGCGCTGGGTATCGTTTTCATCTTCGGTAAAGAAGCCTTCACCATGCACGGTGCTGCGCGTCGTAAAATGATCGTCGCCTTCATCCTGATGCTGGAAGCGATTATCTTCTTCGTGCTGTACAGCCAGATGCCGACCTCGCTGAACTTCTTTGCGATTCGTAACGTTGAGCACTCTATTCTTGGCATTGCTTTCGAACCTGAACAGTACCAGGCACTGAACCCGTTCTGGATCATCATTGGTAGCCCAATCCTCGCCGCTATCTATAACAAAATGGGCGATACCCTGCCGATGCCGACCAAGTTTGCGATTGGTATGGTGCTGTGTTCCGGTGCATTCCTGATCCTGCCGCTGGGCGCGAAATTCGCTACCGATGCAGGCATCGTTTCCGTTAACTGGCTGATTATCTGCTACGGTCTGCAAAGTATCGGTGAGCTGATGATCTCCGGTCTGGGTCTGGCAATGGTGGCACAGTTGGTTCCGCAACGCCTGATGGGCTTCATCATGGGTAGCTGGTTCCTGACCACTGCCGGTGCAAACATCATCGGTGGCTACGTCGCTAACATGATGGCTGTACCAGAGAACGTGACTGACCCGCTGATGTCCCTTGAAGTCTACGGTCGTGTGTTCCTGCAGATTGGTGTCGCAACGGCTGTTATCGCTGTTCTGATGCTGCTGACGGCTCCGAAACTGAACCGTATGACTCAGGACGATGACGTCAATGAGAAAGCCTCTAAGGCCGCGACAGCGTAATTCTCAGGGAAACTCATTTTCAGGCCGCTAACTGTTGTTAGCGGCTTTTTTTTTGCCTGAGGTAGCACTACCATACGATATACCTCAGTCAAAAGGAGTTACCGATGAAACTGTTCTACAAACCGGGCGCATGTTCTCTCGCTTCCCACATCACACTTCGTGAGAGCGGTAAAGATTTCACGCTGGATGGTGTTGATCTGATGAAGAAACGTCTGGAAAATGGCGATGATTTTTTCGCGGTAAACCCAAAAGGGCAAGTTCCCGCACTGTTGCTGGATGACGGTACGCTACTTACCGAAGGTGTCGCCATCATGCAATACCTGGCGGACAGCGTGCCCGACCGCCAGCTCCTTGCCCCTACCAGCAGCCTCTCCCGTTACAAAACCATCGAATGGCTTAACTACATTGCGACAGAACTGCATAAAGGCTTTACGCCACTGTTCCGTCCCGATACGCCGGAAGACTTTAAGCCAACCGTTCGCGCGCTGCTGGAGAAAAAAATGCAGTATGTGAACGACTCGCTGAAAGATAACCAATGGATCTGCGGCCCGCGCTTCAGCATCGCCGATGCATATCTGTTTACCGTACTGCGTTGGGCCTATGCGGTTAAGCTGAATATGGCAGGATTAAGTAATATTGACGCCTATATGGCGCGAATGGCTGAACGCCCGGCGGTTGCTGCTGCGCTGAAAGCAGAAGGCTTAAATTAATTGTTGTTGCCGGGTGGCACTTGCACATACCCGGCCTACAGCTAAAAATATGCCCGATAAGCGTGAGCGCCATCGGGCATCGATTACAGCTGAGTTGCGCTAAAGTAGTGTTCAGGCTTGGCGATACGGTCCTGCGCGGCCACGACCTGTAGCTCATACTCGTGCATCTCTTTGGTAGTGATCATCACTTCGTACACCGCCGCAGTCACATGCTCAAGCGCCTGCTGTAAAGACGCGCCCTGCAGCAGTTTCACCAGTAACAAGCCACTCGTCACATCACCCACACCAACCGGTTGACGTGCGCCAAAATCGACTAACGGGCGACTGATATGCCACGCTTGTTCAGCGGTGACCAGCAGCATCTCGAAACGGTCGGTGCTGATACCTGCGCGTGCCAGATGCTTCACCAGTACAATTTCAGGTCCCTGAGCGATCAGTTCACGCGCTGCTGCAACGGCCTCACCGACATTATTCACCGCATGCTCGCACAGAATTTCGAGCTCAACCAGATTTGGGGCAATAATGTCACTGGCAGGAAGCGCATGGCGTACATGAAATTCCGCCACTCCGGGTGCGACGATACACCCCTTTTCAGGGTGTCCCATCACAGGATCGCAAAAGTATTTTGCCTGCGGGTTTGCCGCTTTTACTTTGCGAACAATACCCAGAATATGCTCGCCCTGTTCTGCTGAGCCAAGATAGCCGCTCAGTACTGCGTCACAGGTCTGGAGTTTATCAATATCAGCAATGCCCTGAACAATTTCAGTCAGGTGGCTCGGCGGCATAACGCAACCGGTCCATTTGCCATACTGCGTGTGGTTTGAAAACTGAACGGTATTCAGCGGCCAGACATTTGCGCCAAGACGACGCATCGGAAATTCTGCTGCACTATTGCCCGCATGACCAAAAACAACGTGGGACTGGATGGCGAGGATATTCTTCATTTTACTTACCACAACCCTGAAAAAATAAAGGGGCGTAGTTTCCCACGCCCCTGCTAACTCAATCTTACTTCCAGCAAATCAGACAATAGTTCTTCTTGCCACGGCGCAGTAAGGTATAGCGCCCGAACAGGATATCACTCTCCTGGAAGAAATATTCCGGATCGGACTGCTTCTCACCGTTGATGGTTACCGCGTTTGACGCAATGGTCTTACGTGCCTGACCGCGAGAAGGCTGCAGCTCAGAGTCCACCAGCGCCTGCATCAAATCGGCACCTTTGTCCATCTCGATCATCGGCACGCCATCCTGCGCCAGCTGTTCGAAATCTGCTTCACTCAAATCGCTGAGATTGCCGTTGAACAAGCTTTCGGTAATGCGTTTTGCCGCGACCAGACCTTCTTCACCGTGAACCAGACGAGTAACCTGTTCGGCCAGAACATACTGGGCACGCGGCGCTTTACCGCTGTTTTTATCTTCTTCTTCCAGCGCATTGATCTCTTCAATGTCCATGAAAGTGAAGAATTTCAGGAAGCGATAAACGTCCGCATCGGCGGTGTTGATCCAGAACTGGTAGAATTTATATGGACTGGTTTTCTTCGGATCCAGCCACACTGCGCCGCCTTCCGTCTTACCGAATTTGGTGCCGTCAGCTTTAGTAATCAGCGGAACGGTCAGACCAAACACCTGATTCTGGTGCAAACGACGGGTTAAATCGATACCCGAAGTAATGTTACCCCACTGATCAGAACCACCAATCTGCAGTGCCACGCCGTGCAGTTTGTTCAGGCAGGCAAAGTCATAACCCTGCAGCAGGTTGTAAGAAAACTCGGTAAAGGAGATCCCCTGATCGTCACGGTTCAGACGCTGCTTAACCGCTTCTTTGTTGATCATCTGGTTAACGGAGAAGTGTTTGCCGATATCGCGCAGGAAAGTCAGTACGTTCATACCGCCAAACCAGTCGTAGTTGTTCGCAGCAATCGCCGAGTTGTCGCCACAGTCGAAATCGAGGAACGGTGCAACCTGTTTGCGGATTTTATCCACCCACTCCTGCACGGTGTCTTCGGTATTCAGTTTACGCTCGGCGGCTTTAAAGCTCGGGTCACCAATCAGACCGGTTGCGCCACCTACCAGTGCAACAGGCTTATGGCCTGCCTGCTGGAAGCGTTTCAGGCATAACAATGGAACCAGATGCCCCAAATGCAAGCTGTCAGCGGTAGGATCGAAGCCGCAATAGAGCGCGATCGGGCCTTGCGCCAGTCGCTCTGCTAACGCTTCCTCGTCCGTCACCTGGGCCACCAGCCCCCGCTCTTGCAATTGTTTAATCAAGTTACTGCTTGCCATCAAAATCTCCATGTATAAAACGACTGCACCTTTGCCGGTACACGACTTTTCGCCTGATGCGAAAGAAACATAGAATAAAGCGCCGGATTGATCAGCACCAGCGCTTAAAACAAGAAATTTGCATCTTTAGGGGGCCAGGCGATCAATTTTCCACGCGTTATCTTCGCGTTGGTATAAAAAACGATCGTGCAGACGGTTTTCACCGCCCTGCCAGAACTCCATTTGTTCAATACTCACGCGAAAGCCGCCCCAGAAACTGGGCAGAGGAACTTCCCCTTGCTGAAACTTCTGCTTCAGTTCGAGGAATTTGCTTTCGAGAATACCGCGCGCGGAGATCCGACTGGATTGTTTTGAGACCCAGGCGCCAATCTGACTGTCGCGTGGGCGACTGTGGAAGTATTTCACCACTTCGAGTGTGGAAAGACGCTCTGCCTTGCCGATCACCATCACCTGCCGTTCCAGCGTATGCCAGGGAAATAAAAGGCTGATGCGTGGATTTTTCTCGATCTGATGCGCCTTACGGCTGCCAAGGTTGGTATAGAACACCAACCCTTTGTCATCATAATGTTTGAGTAACACGATACGCTGATAAGGCTGGCCATTTTCATCAACGGTCGCAACGACCATTGCGGTGGGATCGGCCAGTTTGGCATCACAGGCTTGCCCCAGCCAGCGCTCAAACAGCGCAAGGGGTTCGGCGGGAAGATCGCGGCGGCGAAGACCGCCTTTCGTGTATTCACGGCGCAGATGCGCGATTTGCTGCAATTCGTCGTTATCAGACATGATGTTTGGCTACGGATTGTCAGTGGGTGACGCTATTGTGCGCCGCCCAGGTGAAAATCTCAACGCTTCGGGTTCTGTAACTGACAGTTATTTAGCACAATTCTGTCTCGTTTATAGACCGTTGCCTCGTCGCCTTTAGACCAAAATACGTAGATACCATCGGTATAACGTGCACCTGATGCCGACACGCCCTGTTTGAGGTTCAATAGTTGATTATCATAAACAAAGCTTGCCGTCTGGCGGGTATTGTTCAGCTTCACGGTCAGCGGTTTTTCGTCGCAGCGGTATTCAAGCGTATCCGTTTGCATACGCTCGACAAATTGGTTGTACACACTACAACCGCTAAGCAGTACGGGCAGACACACTAACAACAGTTTTTTCATAGCCATATCCTGAAGACTTTCCTGGTCCTGGAGGGTAATGGCACCCTCCCTAATATCCTTAGTTTACCGGCATACCGCGCTGAATAATTTCAGTTAACTCTGAGTTCGCGGATTGGCAGGATAAATTGCCCCTAAAACACTCGGCTCTGACGCCCCAGTCACAGACGGTAAATTTCCCGGCAATCCGGCCAGTGTTCGCCACGCCAACCATGCAAAGGCTAACGCTTCCATATCATCACCGCTGATCCCGGCTTCATCGGTTGAGGTGACCTCTGTACCCGGTAATAATGCCGCCAGACGCATCATCAGCAGTGGATTACGACTGCCACCACCACATACCATGAGTCGATCACAGCCGCCGCTTAACAAGACCTGCTCTGAAATGGTTACTGCCGTCAGTTCGGCAAGCGTCGCCTGTACATCTCGTGGGCTAATTCCCGGAAACTGCGCCAGATGACGCTCTATCCAGCCGTAATTAAAATACTCACGACCGGTGCTTTTCGGCGCAGGCGCGGAAAAATAAGGGTCGTTAAGCATATTCTGCAGCAACGGTAAGATCACCGTTCCTGAAATGGCCCACTGCGCATCTTTGTCGTAGGGCTGGCCACATTGCCTCCAGATCCAGGCATCCATCAGCATATTGCCCGGCCCGGTGTCGTATCCACGAACGGGTTGTTGCGGAATAAGCAGAGACAGATTGGCAATACCGCCGATGTTTAACACCATTCGCCGTTCCGTTGGATGTGCCAGCAGTGCCTGATGAAACGCGGGAACGAGCGGTGCACCCTGCCCGCCAAGGGCGATATCACGTCGACGAAAATCGCCGACTACGGTTATCCCGGTACGCGCGACAATCTGGTTGTTATCACCAATTTGCAGCGTGTGCGGCGCAGCACCGTTCGGTTCATGCCACACGGTTTGCCCGTGACAACCAATCGCAACGATATCCTGCGGTTTCAATTTTTCTTGCACCAACAGCGCATTCACCGCCTCAGCAAATAGATAACCGAGCTGTGCATCTAACTGACCAAACTGAGAAAGAGTAAGCTGCTGCCCCTGGCAGATATCCAGAATCGCTTGTTTAACATGAATGGGGATGGGCCAGGTCAGACTCGCCTGCTGCGCAACCATCGTTTCATCTATTGTCGCCAGCACAACATCGACGCCATCAAGGCTGGTTCCAGACATTACACCGATAAAACGGCCCGATTTCATAGGTCATCCTTTTAAGCAAATTAGCCTTGACACTCAACCATAAAGTGTCGACTAATGCCATGCTTCCTTAATGATTTTTGGTGGCTAATCATTACAATGATCGTTTAATTACATCAATTACATGAATGATTCGTTTATACTCGGTTGATCCAATTTCGGTTAAGATTTTCATATTGTTCCAGTAGAACATGTGACCTTAGGCTCACAAATGCCATATAATTTAACCATGAAGGGTGTTTTATTAGCGTTTCGTGGTGACAAAGGAGATTTGTAAATGATTAAACGTGTGCTGATTGTTTCATTAATGGGCGTATCTTTAGCGGGTTGCGTTAACAATGATAGCCTTTCAGGCGACGTATATACCGCATCCGAAGCGAAACAAGTTCAGAACGTTACCTACGGTACGATTGTTCATGTTCGTCCGGTGCAAATCCAGGGTGGTGATGACGCAAACGTGATTGGTGCTATTGGTGGTGCGGTACTCGGCGGGTTCCTTGGTAACACCGTCGGCGGCGGTACGGGCCGTTCATTAGCGACGGCTGCAGGTGCAGTTGCCGGTGGCGTAGCGGGTCAAGGCGTACAAGGTGCGATGAATAAAACCCAGGGTGTGGAACTGGAAATCCGTAAGGATGATGGTAATACCATCATGGTGGTTCAGAAACAGGGTGCGACCAAGTTTTCAGCCGGCCAGCGCGTTGTTATGGCTAACAACGGCAGCCAGGTTACCGTGTCTCCACGCTAATCGAATTCACGTGTGGTCAGGCTCTGGCCACACGTAACTTATCGTTTCAACCCTGTGACTGCAGTTCAATAATATTGTGTTCGAGTTTGGCAACCAGCTTAATCAGCAGATCAATTTCCTCAGCTGAAATCCCTTCCAGAATTTCTCCACGTGTTTTGTTGATCACCGCTTCCATATCAGCGATCAGCGGCTCAGCCTTCTCTGTCAGTTTAATTCTCTTAGCTCGACGATCGCTGGCGCAAGTCTGTCGTGAAATGAGTCCCTTTTCTTCCAACTGGTCAAGCGTACGTACCAGCGAAGGCTGCTCGATGCCAATCGCTTTAGCCAGCTGAATCTGCGATTGATCCGGCGGCAACTGATGAATGTTGTGCAGCGTAACCCAATGCGTCTGCGTCAACTCCAGAGGTTTCAGGCGATGGTCAATCAGAGCACGCCAAATGCGCACCAACCGTGCCAGATCAGAACCTAATGGCGATTCCAATTTCATCTCCTTATAATTAGCTTGCTAAGTTATTGTGCTGATTTTAGAATAGTGTGCAGCATTTGTATTCCCAAAACAAATGTATTGCCAAATTTGCTTACCGGCTGACATTTTTTCAGACATTATGCGTTACAGAGACTCATTGTCTCTTTTTTGCTAAACCTATAGCAATGCTCTCTTCCGTCAAGGATTTTGCCCGTGAAGTTTATGTTTAATGCAACAGGATTGCCCCTACAAGATTTAATGATCGGCGCATCTGTCTACTTCCCTCCTGTTTTCAAGTCGATTGTAGCAGGATTTATTCTCTGGCTGGTTGTTCATCGCCTGCTGCGCGACTGGATTTACTCCGGCGAAATCTGGCATCCCCTGCTAATGGATCTGTCACTCTTTACGCTTTGCGTATGTCTGGCCTTTGTTATGCTGATAGCGTGGTGATTATGTCGCTTAAAACCGTAAAATACTTCTCCACTATTATATTCGCTGCAATCGCAGTTTTCGCCGGATGGTGGATGTGGAATTACTATATGCAATCGCCCTGGACACGTGATGGCAAAGTACGTGCTGAGCAGGTCAGCATCACGCCGCAAGTGTCAGGCAGCATTAGCGAACTCTATATAAAAGATAACCAGTTTGTGAATAAAGGCGATGTCCTTTTTATTATCGACAAGACGCCATTTCACATTGCTGAACTGAATGCGCAAGCGCAACTGGCAAAAGCGCAGTCTGACCTGGCGAAAGCCAATAACGAAGCCAACCGCCGCCGTCATTTATCGCAAAATTACATCTCAGCCGAGGATCTGGATACCGCAAATCTCAACGTAAAAGCCATGCAGGCAAGCGTTGAAGCGGCTGAGGCCAGTTTGCGCCAGGCCCAGTGGCAACTGACGCAAACGGTGGTCAAAGCCCCCGTAGCGGGTTGGGTCACAAACCTGTCTACCCGTACCGGTGATTACGCCTCAACCGGTAAGCCCCTGTTTGCCCTTGTCGACAGTCACTCATTTTATGTGATGGGATATTTTGAAGAAACTAAGTTACGCCACATTCGCGAGGGTGCGCCCGCCCTTATCACGCTCTACAGCGGTGATATAAAGTTACAGGGTCACGTTTCCAGTATTGGCCGTGCCATCTACGATCAAAGTGTGGAAAGTGATTCCGGCCTGATTCCCGACATCAAACCCAACGTGCCGTGGGTGCGTCTGGCGCAGCGTGTCCCGGTACGCATCGAATTCGACGCCCTGCCGCGGGAGGTCACGCTGGTGTCAGGTACAACCTGCAGCGTATCCATCGGCCAGCGTAAATGAAACTGCCCCGCCTGACACCAGGCAATTTGCCGTGGTTTAAAGCCACGGCGGCACAGTGGCGTTATGCGCTGCGTAACACCATTGCGATGTGCCTGGCGTTAACTTTTGCTTATTATCTGAATCTGGATGAGCCCTACTGGGCAATGACCTCGGCGGCGGTGGTTAGTTTTCCCACCGTTGGCGGGGTTATCAGCAAAAGTCTGGGTCGCGTAGCGGGTAGCCTACTGGGAGCCACCGCCGCACTGATTATTGCCGGTCATACTCTCAATGAGCCGTGGCTGTTTTTGCTGAGCATGTCGGTGTGGATCGGATTTTGTACCTGGGCCTGTGCGCATTTCACCAATAACGTTGCCTACGCCTTTCAACTGGCGGGTTATACGGCGGCGATCATTGCGTTTCCCATGGTCAATACCGTGGAAATTACGCAGTTATGGGATATCGCGCAGGCACGCGTGTGTGAAGTCATCGTCGGTATCCTGTGTGGCGGCGTGATGATGATGATCCTGCCCAGCACCTCCGATGGCACCACGTTACTGACTGCATTGAAAAACATGCATTCACGTTTACTGGAACATGCCAGCCTACTCTGGCAACCAGAAACCACGGATGCCATTCGCACAGCCCATGAAGGTGTTATCGGGCAGATTCTGACCATGAACCTGCTGCGTATTCAGGCTTTCTGGAGTCATTATCGTTTTCGTCGCCAGAATGCTTTGCTCAATTCGCTGTTGCACCAGCAGTTACGCATGACCAGCGTGATTTCCAGTCTGCGCAGGATGCTGCTGAACTGGCCTAATCCCCCGTCCAATACCCGGGAAATCATCGAACAGTTGCTCAGCGAACTAATCAAATCCAATGCGAATAGCTACACTGTCGCACGTATTATTGCCCCACTGCGGCCCGTCGATGCCCGCGACTATCGACACGTCGCCTTCTGGCAACGACTGCGTTATTTTTGTCGGCTCTACCTGCGCAGCAGCCATTATCTGCATTTACTGGAAAATGGTGTTACCGCCGAGCGTATTAATATCGCCCGCACGCCGGGGCTTGCCCGTCATACCGATAATGCGGAAGCTATCTGGAGCGGGTTGCGTACGTTCTGCACTTTGATGCTTATCGGCGCATGGAGCATTGGCGCACAATGGGAATCAGGCTCTGGCGCACTCACGCTCGCTGCGATCAGCAGTGTGCTGTATTCCGCCGTTGCCACGCCGTTCAAATCGCTTTCTTTACTAATGCGCACGCTGGTTCTGCTGTCGCTGTTTAGCTTTGTGGTTAAGTTTGGCCTGATGGTGCAAATTTCCGATCTCTGGCAATTCATTCTCTTTCTCTTCCCGTTACTCGCCACCATGCAACTGTTGAAGCTGCAAATGCCCGCCCTGGCAGGTCTTTGGGGGCAGCTGATTGTATTTATGGGTTCGTTTATCGCGGTAACCAATCCGCCGGTATATGATTTTGCTGATTTCCTGAATGACAATATGGCGAAAATCACCGGCGTGGCGCTATCATGGCTGGCCTTCGCCATTCTGCGCCCCGGATCGGATGCACGGAAAAGTCGCCGCCATATTCGCGCCCTGCGCCGGGATTTTGTCGATCAGCTCAGCCGACATCCATCACTCAGTGAAAACGAATTTGAATCGCTGACCTATCATCACGTCAGCCAGCTCAGCAACAGTCAGGATGCGCTGGCGCGACGCTGGTTATTACGTTGGGGGGTCGTTTTACTGAACTGCTCGCACGTGGTGTGGCAACTGCGTACCTGGGAGGCGCGTTCCGATCCGCTGGCTCGCGTCAGGGACGTGTGTATCTCGCTGCTGCGCGATGTAATGAGCGAGCGTGGCGTCCAGCAACGACCACTGAATGCCACACTGAATGAGCTACAGCGCATCTGCGATACGCTTGCCCACCATCATCAACCCGCTGCGCAGGAACTGTCGGCACTGGTCTGGCGGCTACACTGCTCGCTTTCACAACTCGAACAGGCGCCGCCGCCGGGCACTCTCAGTCGTTGATTATTTGATAACACCACAGGCATAGCGTGCTCCGCCACCGCCAAGCGGTTTCGGTTGATCGGACATATTATCGCCGCCCACATGGATCATCAGCGCTTTACCTTTAACCTCATCGAGCGTTTTAAGCCGCGGCGCAACGACCGGCGTTGTAGCGTTACCGTCGTTATTCACCACCAATAGCGGCAGGTCGCCCATATGACCTGCGCCTTCCGGGCCTTCATGTTTGCCGGTTTGGTGCGGATCATAATGGCCGCCAGCCGATTCTGCGGCTGAGGCTTTCCCATCTTTAATTGCCGGTTGGCAGCTGCCGTTCATATGCACATGGAAGCCATGTTCACCTGGCGGCAACGCCTTCAGATCGGGCGTAAACTCCAGCCCCTTTGCGGTTTCAGCAATAGTGACCGTACCAATCGCCTGGCCGACGCCTTGCGATGTGACCAGATTCATTGTCACTTTTTCTTCACTGGCAGCCTGCGCACCTGCACAGGCGAGTAGAGTGATAATGGCCAAACTCAAACGCTTCATAAGACCTCCGTCCAAAAGGTGTCTGATTGTTAAGTGTAAACCAGTGACACAAATTTGAACGGAGATGCGCCAAAAACGCGATTAGGGTACGTCGTAACCCAGCGCCGCTTTACGAATGCGGAACCATTGCTGGCGAGACATGTTCAGCGACTCAGACTCAATGGCAGCACGTACACGCTCTATTTTTCCTGAGCCAATAATCGGCAGCGGCTGAGACGGCAGACGTAAAATCCAGGCGTATACCACCTGTTCAATAGACTGCGCATTCAACTCTTCTGCGATCACGGCAAGCTCATTACGTAAAGGCTGGAAAGCATCATCATTAAACAGGCGACCACCGCCGAGACAGGACCAGGCCATCGGGTGAATACGTAACTGTTGCAGTTGATCTAAAGTACCATCCAAGAGGAGCGGCTGATGTACTGGTGAAATTTCTACCTGGTTGGTCGCCAGAGTAAACGGCAGACGCGATTGCAGCAGCGAAAACTGTGCAGGGGTAAAGTTGGAGACGCCAAAGTGACGCACTTTGCCACTATGGTGCAATTTTTTAAAAGCGTCGGCGACATCGTCAGCATCCATAAGCGGATCGGGACGGTGGATCAGCAGCAGATCAATATGATCGGTCGCCAACAGCTTCAGCGACTCTTCTGCACTGGCAATAATATGTGCACTGTCGGTGATGTAGTGGCCCAGCGCATTTTCCGCGCGCGCCGTCGTCGCGATCCCGCATTTGGTCACAATCTGCATTTTTCCACGCAAATGCGGAGCCAGCTTCATTGCCTCACCAAACGCCGCTTCACACTGGTATCCACCGTAAATATCGGCGTGATCGACGGTGGTCACGCCAAGATCCAGATGCTCTTCAATAAAGCTGACTAGCTGGCGCGCGGACATATTCCAGTCCATCAGGCGCCAGTACCCCATCACAAAGCGAGAAAATTCCGGGCCTTGCGGCGCAATAGTAATACGCTGAACCATAGCAGCTTCCTTTTAAGTGAATGTGCATCGAGTATACGCAATTACGCTTTTAAAAGAGTGAAGGTTGTTGCGGTTCTTCCGAAGGGTTGGCTTTGTTTGCTCGTAATTTACGCATCAGGCGCTGACGACAAAGCCGCAGCACTTCCTGCTTTTGGGTATCGCTCATCTTTTGCCAGTTAAAACGCTCATCCCGACTGCGAAAACAGCCACGGCAAAAGCCGCGTTCGTCAGACTGACATATTCCACGGCATGGGCTCTGGACGGGGAAAAACTCCAGCTGTTCGGCCACATCCCCTCCTTTAATAAGATTGATATACCTATTGAAGACGTTAACTGAATTTCTCGCAAGCGCTATTGCATTAGACCGACTGGTCTATTACACTCCTTTTCATGAACAAAATCACTGAACACGATACACGCGAACATCTGCTGGCGACTGGCGAACTGCTGTGTATGCAGCGCGGCTTCACCGGCATGGGTTTAAGCGAACTACTGAAAACCGCTGAAGTACCCAAAGGTTCGTTTTATCATTACTTTCGCTCTAAAGAAGCGTTCGGTGTCGCGATGCT
Organism: Citrobacter sp. Cpo221; assembly: GCF_030332345.1. NCBI lineage: Bacteria > Pseudomonadati > Pseudomonadota > Gammaproteobacteria > Enterobacterales > Enterobacteriaceae > Citrobacter > Citrobacter sp. Cpo221. The sequence goes on along the minus strand of NZ_JAOWIA010000033.1, from coordinate 136,339 downwards.
GGAACGCCACTATGCGGCCTATCATCGGCGACTGGCTACGCACTTTGATACGGGAGCGGGAAACTACCGCGACCGCATTCTGGCCTACTATCAGGAAACCCTGAACCAGTTTAGCCAGCACGGCATTATTAGCGGCTGTTTAACAGTAAAACTGTCTGCCGAAGTGTGCGATCTGTCAGAAGATATGCGCACTGCGATGGATAAAGGCGCGCGGCATATTATTGTGCTGTTAGCGCAGGCGCTGGAGAAAGGTCAGGCCAGCCATTGTCTGTCTTTTGTTGGCGAGCCTTTACAGCAGGCGCAGGTACTGTATGCGCTGTGGCTTGGCGCCAACCTGCAGGCCAAGATTTCTCGTAGCGCCACTCCGCTGGAAAATGCGCTGGCGCACGTTAAAAACATCATCACAACGCCTGCCGTTTAACAGGCGTTTTTATTTTCTTTATTACTAGACGACCGGTCTATTCAGGAGTGCCACATGTCATCTGAAAAACTGTTTTCCCCACTGAAAGTGGGTGCCATTACGGCAGCAAACCGCGTATTTATGGCGCCACTGACGCGTCTGCGCAGTATTGAGCCTGGCGACATCCCTACTCCGCTGATGGCCGAGTATTACCGTCAACGCGCCAGCGCGGGTCTTATCATCAGCGAAGCGACGCAGATTTCCGCACAGGCGAAAGGCTATGCCGGAGCACCCGGCTTACACAGCGAAGCGCAAATTGCCGCATGGAAGAAAATCACTGCTGCCGTACACGCTGAGCAAGGTCATATTGCTGTCCAGTTGTGGCACACCGGACGCATCTCTCACGCCAGTCTGCAGCCAAACGGCCAAGCTCCAGTTGCACCTTCCGCGATTAGCGCTGGAACCCGCACCTCGCTGCGTGATGAAAACGGCCTGGCAACGCGTGCCGATACTTCAATGCCACGTGCGCTGGAAACAGAAGAGATTCCGGGTATCGTTAATGACTTCCGTCAGGCGATAGCCAATGCGCGCGTGGCAGGTTTCGATATGGTTGAACTGCACTCTGCCCACGGCTACCTGTTGCACCAGTTCCTGTCGCCAACGTCTAACCAGCGTACCGATCAATACGGTGGCAGCGTCGAAAATCGTGCGCGTCTGGTGCTGGAAGTGGTTGACGCCGGTATTAAAGAATGGGGTGCCGATCGCATTGGTATTCGCGTCTCCCCGATTGGCACTTTCCAGAACGTTGACAACGGTCCGAACGAAGAAGCCGATGCGCTGTATCTGATTGAACAATTGGGCAAGCGCGGAATCGCTTACCTGCACATGTCTGAGCCGGACTGGGCCGGTGGCGAGCCGTATTCCGATGCGTTCCGCGAAAAAGTTCGCGCACGCTTCCACGGTCCTATCATTGGTGCTGGTGCTTACACCCCAGAAAAAGCAGAAGCGCTGATCGAGAAAGGTCTGATCGACGCCGTTGCTTTTGGTCGCGCCTATATTGCTAACCCGGATCTGGTGGCGCGTCTGCAACGCAAAGCAGAACTGAATCCGCAACGTGCCGAGAGCTTCTACGGCGGCGGCGCGGAAGGTTACACCGACTATCCTACCCTCTAACGTCACAATCTCCGTTCTGCCATTGATAGCGGCGTAACAACGCCGCTATACTAAAACAACATTTTGAATGTATTAGCCATTTTTGAAGGGGAAAAAGATGCGTTTACTCCATACCATGCTGCGCGTGGGTGACCTGCAGCGTTCCATCGAGTTTTATACCAACGTGCTGGGCATGAAGCTGCTGCGTACCAGCGAAAACCCTGAATACAAGTACTCTCTGGCTTTTGTCGGCTACGGTCCTGAAACCAGTGAAGCAGTAATCGAACTGACCTATAACTGGGGTGTCGACAAGTATGATCTGGGTACTGCCTATGGCCATATCGCCCTGAGCGTAGACAACGCGGCTGAAGCCTGTGAACGTATTCGCCAGAATGGCGGTAACGTAACGCGTGAAGCAGGTCCAGTAAAAGGCGGCACCACAGTGATTGCGTTCGTTGAAGATCCGGACGGCTACAAAATTGAGCTGATCGAAGAGAAAGACGCCGGGCGCGGCCTGGGCGATTAATCTCCCCCTCGGGCGCAGATCGTCTGTGCCCATAGTTTTATACTCATCATTTTGCCATAATACGCGCTGCAATTTTCCCGTATTAAGAGACCCAGATGTCCGATAACGCTCAACTTTCCGGTCTGTGTGACCGTTTTCGTGGTTTTTATCCTGTCGTCATTGATGTCGAAACCGCAGGGTTTAATGCCAAAACCGATGCGCTGCTCGAGATTGCAGCCATCACACTGAAAATGGATGAACAAGGCTGGCTGATGCCGGACACGACGTTACATTTCCACGTAGAGCCGTTTGAAGGCGCGAATCTGCAGCCGGAAGCCCTCGCCTTTAACGGTATTGACCCTAACAATCCGCTACGCGGTGCGGTCAGCGAATATGATGCTCTGCATGCCATCTTCAAAATGGTGCGTAAAGGCATTAAAGACAGCGGCTGCAATCGGGCGATCATGGTGGCGCATAACGCTACGTTCGACCACAGTTTCATGATGGCTGCAGCAGAACGCGCCTCACTCAAACGTAATCCATTCCACCCATTTGTAACCTTTGATACGGCGGCATTAAGCGGCCTGTCTCTGGGGCAGACTGTGTTATCAAAAGCGTGCCTGGCGGCGGGAATGGAGTTTGACGGGAATCAGGCGCACTCGGCGCTGTATGACACCGAACGTACGGCCGTGCTGTTTTGCGAAATCGTTAACCGCTGGAAACGTCTCGGCGGTTGGCCTCTTCCCGTGCCTGAAGAAGCGTAACGGCGATATAAAAAAAGCGACCATTTCAGGTCGCTTTTTTACTTCTGCTGGTATTACTCAGCGTCCGGCTCTTCGGTTTTGTATTTCGCTGCTGTTTCTTTAATCAGCTGCTGCAACTCACCGCGCTGGTACATTTCGATCAAAATGTCACAACCGCCAACCAGCTCACCATCAACCCACAGTTGCGGGAAGGTCGGCCAGTTTGCGTATTTCGGCAGTTCGGCGCGAATATCCGGGTTCTGCAGAATATCAACGTAAGCAAAGCGTTCACCACAGGCTGACAGCGCCTGCACAGCCTGTGCGGAGAAACCGCAGCTTGGCAGTTTAGGGGAACCTTTCATGTACAGGAGAATCGGGTTTTCAGCGATCTGGCGCTGGATTTTTTCGATAGTGGTGCTCATTATCTTGCTTCCTTAAACTTCTTTTACGGCAGTAGTCTGACATTGTAACGGGTCAGACAGGCAACGGAAAATAACATTTTCATTACGCGTTATTATTTTATCCCCTGACGCTAAAAGTTGCATTCACAATCTCACTTATCCCCTTCAAACATGTGGATTTGATTATCCGTTCACCAACTCAAACGTTAATTGCTGTTTTTTTTTGCGGTCGGTTACGAAACATAGTTTTAAACAAAAAAAGCTATTAACTTTCCCTCTTTCTATAGATTAGAATCATCAAGTTTTGAAAATCACACGCAGGCACGATAGACCTGCCTTACCAGAGGACTGCTCAGTGGCGCGGATAAACCGAATCTCGATCACGCTCTGTGCTTTGCTTTTTACTACACTGCCCTTTACGCCTATGGCTCATGCTTCCAAGCAGGCCAGGACGACACCTACCAATTCTCACACCATCAAAACGGTAGATAAAAAGAAAAGCGCAACAACCAGCCAAAAAACAACAAAGACCAGTAAGAAAACGGCGACAAAGACCACCAGCAAAACCAGCACCAAAACCGCTTCCTCTTCTAAAAAACGCACTGCCACTCCGGCAAAGTCGACTAAAACTGCAAATCGCCGTGGTAAAACTGCCGCAGCACAAACCGCAGCCGTTACCTGGACGGAAAAATGCACACCGCGCAAAGGTCATAAACCACGCTGCGTGAAGGTGAAAACCACTGCACCGACTACGCTTGCTGACGCACATAAAGTGAAAGTGCAGAAAGCGACTAAAACAGCTATGTCCACCTTGATGAACCAAATCGGTAAACCTTATCGTTGGGGCGGCTCCTCGCCAAGAACTGGGTTTGACTGCAGCGGTCTGGTTTATTACGCCTATAAAGATCTGGTGAAGTTCCGCATTCCGCGTACCGCGAATGAAATGTACCATCTGCGTGATGCCGCACCAATTGAACGTGGCGAACTGAAAAATGGCGATCTGGTCTTCTTCCGTACCCAGGGTCGCGGCACAGCCGATCACGTCGGCGTCTACGTCGGCAACGGTAAGTTTATTCAGTCACCGCGCAGCGGGCAGGAAATTCAAATCACCTCTCTGAGTGAAGATTACTGGCAGCGTCACTATGTGGGCGCTCGTCGGGTAATGACGCCAAAAACAATTCGCTAAAAACTTACCCTACAGAACATACTGTAGGGTAAGTTCTTCTTTTGCATAACCTTTCAATTTGCTACCCTATCCTTACTCACAATGAGGCTATTGTGTGTACTCAATATAAATAATAAGGAGAGAAGCAATGTCGTTTGAATTACCTGCATTACCGTATGCCAAAGATGCTCTGGCACCGCACATTTCTGCCGAAACGCTGGAATATCACTATGGCAAACACCATCAAACCTACGTGACCAATCTGAACAATCTGATTAAAGGCACGGCGTTTGAAGGCAAATCACTGGAAGAGATCGTTCGTAGCTCTGAAGGCGGTGTATTCAATAACGCAGCACAAGTATGGAACCACACGTTCTACTGGAACTGCCTGGCACCAAACGCAGGTGGTGAACCGACCGGAAAACTGGCCGATGCAATCGCCGCTTCCTTTGGCAGCTTTGCAGATTTCAAAGCGCAATTCACCGATGCCGCTATCAAAAACTTCGGTTCTGGCTGGACCTGGCTGGTTAAAGGAACGGATGGCAAACTGGCTATCGTCTCCACCTCCAACGCAGGTACTCCGCTGACCACCGACGCGACGCCGCTGATGACCGTTGACGTATGGGAACACGCCTACTACATCGATTATCGCAATGCTCGTCCTGGCTACCTGGAACATTTCTGGGCACTGGTGAACTGGGAATTTGTTGCGAAGAACTTCGCAGCATAAAAAAGATAACGCAGAAGGACTTCCTTCTGCGTTTTTGCATTAATTCGCGGTAGTGAAAGCCTCTTCAGGCTGTCTTCTTGCGGAAATGAACACCAGCAGCAGCGCAAGACCCGCCACAATCGCCCCCATTACCGGCACAAAACTGTAGCCCAGGCCGCCAGATATTACCGCCCCACCGGCCGCAGCCCCCAGTGCGTTCCCCAGATTAAACGCGCCAATATTGACTGACGATGATAATCCAGGTGCTTCGCTGGCAACGCGCATCACACGCATCTGCAACGGTGGAACGACCGCAAACGTCGCCGCGCCCCAGACCACCATACTGACCGCCGCTCCCAACTCATTACGCGCAAGGAAAGGAATGGCCAGCATAATAACCATCAGCAGCAGTAAAAAGCCTTTTAGCGTACCGTTGACTGAACGGTCAGCCAGTTTGCCGCCAAAATAGTTACCGATCGAGAAGCCAACACCTATCAACACTAGCATCCCGGTAACAAATGCCGGTGTAGCATGAGTGATAGTATGCAGAACCGGCGAGATGTAGGTATACAGCGTGAACATCGCCCCAGCACCCAGTACGGTAGTCAGTAACGCCGACAGCACCTGCGGGCGCATAAGTACCGCCAGTTCGCTACGGACATCCGGGCGCTCTCCTGCTCCACCCTTGGGTAATGAGAAGAACAGGCTGACCATCGCAATGACGCCCAGCCCTGCAGTGGCCATAAACGACATGCGCCAGCCGATGGTTTCACCAAGCCAGGTCGCCGCCGGAACGCCGCCAATATTGGCGATAGTTAACCCCATAAACATCGTTGCCACAGCGCTGGCCTGCTTATGTTTGGGTACCACACTGGCTGCAACCACAGAACCGAGACCAAAAAAGGCTCCATGGTTAAGACTGGTCAAAATGCGCGATAGCATCAGCGTGGTGTAATCCGGCGAGATAGCCGAAAGCACATTACCCAGCGTGAAAATCGCCATCAGGAATATCAAAGCATTACGTCGCGCACGATGAGACAGCAGCAATGTCATCAGCGGTGCACCTACCATCACACCTACTGCATAAGCGCTGATCAGCATGCCAGCCGCCGGAATCGAGACGTCAACACCTTTGGCAATGACGGGCAATAACCCCATTGGCGAAAACTCGGTGGTGCCAATACCAAACGCCCCGATTGCCAGCGAAAGTAGAGGGTAATTGATTTTCATATTTCGACTCCGTATCGTCGAGCCGTGGCACGACATAAAATAAGAGTCAAAAGCATGACATTGATCGCAAAATTAATAAAGTTAACAAAACTGCAAAAGACTTTTGCTTATTCGCAAACAATAGAGGGGAAAAACGAGTCGAAGGGATGAGGGAGAGCTAACTCCCTCGGGGAAATCAATGCAGCGCTGCGGTCAGACCACCCGCGACGATCAAACCCAGAACAATAATGGTAGTCACTAACGAAAATTTCAGATCGGTGCTCATCAAGTTTTCTCCTTTTTATTCCCACACAAAAAGTGATATTGCGCATTTTTACACACTTGAAAGCAAAAATCTCTCACGATTTATATTGATAACTGCTTTTAACTCTTCCCCTTTTCGTTAAGATCAGACAAAATTCCACGCTTACTTGATTAGCGTACCGGCCATTGACCCCTTCCTGACGTTCCGTGTCGTTTTCCCGGCGTGCCGCAACCCTTACGTTGCGATAAGGGTGTGTAAAGGCAAACGTTTACCTGGAGTATTCTCAGGAGCTTAGGATATGGTCTGGAGTGAGATGTAATGGCAACAATTAAAGATGTAGCGAAGCGAGCAAACGTTTCCACTACAACCGTATCACACGTAATTAACAAGACGCGCTTTGTCGCGGAAGAAACACGTAATGCTGTCTGGGCAGCAATCAAAGAACTGCACTATTCTCCGAGCGCAGTTGCCCGCAGCCTGAAGGTAAATCACACCAAGTCTATCGGCTTGCTGGCGACCAGCAGCGAAGCGGCCTATTTCGCCGAAATTATCGAAGCCGTTGAGAAAAACTGTTTCCAGAAAGGCTATACCCTGATCCTGGGTAACGCATGGAACAGTCTCGAAAAGCAGCAGGCTTATCTGTCGATGATGGCGCAAAAGCGCGTTGATGGTCTGCTGGTGATGTGTTCTGAGTATCCGGAGTCACTGCTTTCGATGCTCGAAGAGTATCGCCATATCCCGATGGTCGTCATGGACTGGGGCGAAGCAAAAGCCGACTTTACCGATACGGTCATTGATAACGCCTTCGAAGGCGGTTACATGGCGGGCCGGTATCTGGTAGAACGCGGTCATCGTGAGATTGGCGTGATCCCTGGCCCAATGGAACGTAACACCGGGGCCGGGCGTCTGGCTGGCTTTATGAAAGCGATGGAAGAAGCGCTGATTAAAGTGCCTGAAAACTGGATTGTCCAGGGCGATTTTGAGCCTGAATCCGGCTATCGCGCCATGCAGCAAATTCTGTCGCAGTCTCATCGTCCGACCGCGGTCTTCTGCGGTGGAGATATTATGGCAATGGGTGCGCTGTGCGCCGCTGACGAAATGGGACTGCGCGTACCGCAGGATGTCTCACTCATCGGCTACGACAACGTGCGCAACGCCCGCTTCTTCACGCCGGCCTTGACGACCATTCACCAGCCGAAGGATTCACTGGGTGAAACGGCCTTCAACATGCTGTTAGACCGTATCGTGAATAAACGTGAAGAGTCACAGTCTATCGAGGTGCATCCGCGCCTGGTTGAGCGTCGCTCCGTTGCCGACGGTCCGTTCCGCGATTACCGCCGTTAAGCCTGTTGTGCGGGAGTCTCATCTGGCTCCCGCAGCCATTCCTTGTTCAACGTTTCACTATCCCCTAAATAGTCCAGCAGCCAACTCAATGCCGGTGACGTATCGTTCTGCTGCCATGTCAGGCAGCATGCGGCATCAGGAAAAGGGTTCTCCAGTTGCAGCGCAACCCATTTGCCGCTATCGATCCACGGTTTGGCAAAATGCGTCGGTACCATGCCCACGCACAATCCCGCGGACAAACAGGTCGCTGAGGATTCCCAGTCCGGCACGACTACGCGCTTTTGGTTGTCCAGCAGCCAGGTAATACGCTTCGGCAATGTTCGAGAGGTATCTTCGCGCACCAGTGACGGCCAGTTGCGCAACGTGTCATCACTTAGCGGTCCAGGCATTGACGCCAGTGGATGATGGCTGGCTACCACGCAGCTCCAGCTCAGCATTCCCATATCGCGGAAGGTATAGCGCCCCCCGACCGGAATGGCCTGTGTGGCACCGATGGCCAGTTCCACGCGTCCATCAGACAGTGCGTCCCACACGCCGTTAAACACTTCCTGAAAAACTAACAATTCCACATCATCAAAGTGACGGTAGAAATCCACGATCATTTGTCGGGTACGATCCGGGCGGACAATGTTATCGACGGCGATCGCCAGCTGTCCGCGCCAGCCGTTAGCAATTTGCTGACATTGCTGGCGCGTGATCTGCATTTTTTTGATAACAGAGCGGCCTTCTTTTAAAAACCATGCCCCGGCAGGCGTTAATTCAACATCCCGATGGCGTCGCTCAAAAAGTGGCACCGCCAGCCACTCTTCCAGTTGGCGCACGGTGTAGCTTACCGCCGAAGGTACACGGTGCAGCTCCTGCGCGGCCGAACTAAAGCTACCGTTACGCGCAACCGCATCAACCACTTCAAGTGAATATTCCGACCACATATTCTGCCTGCAAAAAATTTGAAATCAGTAAGCAAATATTAGCGTTTCACAGCGAGAATTACACTCACTACACTCAGCGGCATTGTTCTACTGCTAAAAAAGAGAAATGATGATGCAACCTGGGAAAGGGTTTTTAGTCTGGCTGGCAGGTCTTAGCGTGCTCGGTTTTCTGGCAACGGATATGTATCTACCCGCCTTTGCTGCTATTCAGTCCGATCTGCAAACACCTGCATCTGCCGTCAGCGCCAGCCTGAGCTTGTTCTTAGCCGGTTTTGCCGTCGCACAACTACTGTGGGGACCGCTTTCGGACCACTATGGTCGCAAGCCTATTTTGCTGCTGGGTTTATCTATCTTCGCACTGGGCAGCCTGGGCATGCTGTGGGTTGAAAACGCCACTGGTCTACTGGTACTGCGATTTGTTCAGGCCGTTGGCGTCTGTGCGGCATCGGTTATCTGGCAAGCGCTGGTTACCGATTATTATCCTTCACAAAAAGTAAACCGCATCTTTGCCACCATTATGCCGCTGGTCGGGTTATCTCCTGCACTCGCCCCGCTATTAGGCAGTTGGATCCTGGTACATTTTTCCTGGCAGGCCATTTTTGCCACTCTGTTTGCCATTACTCTGATTCTGATGCTTCCGGCTCTGCGTCTAAAGCCAACGGCTAAAGCGCGCGATGACAGCCAGGATAAACTGACTTTCGCCACCTTGCTGCGCTCGAAAACTTACCGTGGAAACGTGCTGATTTATGCCGCCTGTTCCGCGAGCTTTTTCGCATGGCTGACGGGTTCCCCGTTCATCCTCAGCGAAATGGGTTATAGCCCAGCGGTAATTGGTCTGAGCTATGTTCCGCAAACTATCGCCTTCTTAATTGGTGGTTACGGCTGTCGTGCAGCGCTGCAAAAATGGCAGGGTCGTCAGCTGCTGCCCTGGTTACTCATCCTGTATGCCTTCAGCGTTGTAGGCACCTGGGCGACCGGTTTTATTCATCATGTTGCATTGGCTGAAATCCTGATCCCATTCTGCGTTATGGCGATTGCGAACGGCGCAATCTACCCTATCGTTGTCGCGCAGGCATTACGCCCTTTCCCACAGGCCACGGGACGCGCAGCCGCATTGCAGAATACGCTGCAACTGGGTTTATGCTTCCTGGCAAGCCTTGTCGTTTCCTGGTTGATTGCCACCCCGCTGCTCACCACCACCAGTGTTATGCTGACAACAGTATTGCTGGCTGCTGTCGGTTACAAAATGCAATCGCAGAAAACTGACGCCCCGCAAACAGATGATCGTGCACAAGTTGCCCACGGAGAGTCGCACTAATAATGGTTGCGGGCATTTAGTTAGCCCGCTAACAATTATCGGTTGAATCGTCAAAAATTCAGGCATATACTGATTTTCAGTTGTTAAAAAAACGATAATTTTAATGCGTTAACGGGGACAAGAACGTTCCCGTTTTACCACGGATGGCCTTTTCGGCAAGGGTTTCTCCCTTCCTCTGTTCTACGTCGGATTATAGATTCGCGGATTAATTCCGTGAGATTTCTCACAAAGCCCAAAAAAGCGTCTACGCTGTTTTAAGGTTCTGATCACCGACCAGTGATGGAGAAGCTATGAGTTCATCATGTATAGAAGACGTCAGCGTACCGGATGATGACTGGTACCGCATTACCAATGAATTATTGAGCCGTGCAGGCATTGCCATTAATGGCCCTGCACCGGCTGATATTCGAGTAAAGAACCCCGATTTTTTCAAACGCGTATTGCAGGAAGGATCGTTAGGGTTGGGTGAAAGTTATATGGATGGCTGGTGGGAATGCGACCGGCTGGACATGTTTTTTAGTAAAGTCTTGCGTGCCGGTCTTGAAAACCAACTCCCCCGCCACTTTAAAGATACGCTACGTATCGCCACGGCTCGCCTGTTCAATTTACAGACCAAAAAACGTGCGTGGATGGTCGGCAAAGAACATTACGATTTGGGCAACGATCTCTTTACCCGCATGCTTGACCCCTATATGCAGTATTCCTGCGCCTACTGGAAAGATGCCAACACTCTGGAATCTGCCCAACAGGCGAAGCTCAAAATGATTGCTGAAAAATTGCAACTGAAGCCAGGAATGCGGGTGCTTGATATTGGCTGTGGCTGGGGTGGTTTATCCCAGTTTATGGCATCGCAATATGGTGTGAGCGTGGTGGGTGTGACCATTTCGGCAGAACAGCAGAAAATGGCACAGGAACGTTGCGCTGGGCTGGATGTCACCATTTTGCTGCAGGATTATCGCGACCTGAACGACAAATTCGACCGCATTGTCTCCGTCGGCATGTTTGAACATGTTGGACCGAAGAACTACGCCACCTATTTTGAGGTGGTCGATCGTAATTTAAAACCGGATGGTCTCTTTTTACTGCACAGCATCGGCTCCAAAAAAACCGACAATAACGTTGATCCGTGGATCAATAAGTATATCTTCCCAAACGGGTGTTTGCCGTCAGTTCGCCAGATTGCCAACGCCAGCGAACCGCATTTTGTGATGGAAGACTGGCATAATTTTGGCGCGGATTACGACACGACGCTGATGGCATGGCACGAGCGTTTCATGAACTCATGGCCTGAAATCGCCGATAACTATACCGAACGTTTCAAACGGATGTTCAGCTATTATCTGAACGCCTGCGCCGGGGCGTTTCGTGCTCGTGACATTCAGCTATGGCAGGTGGTATTTTCCCGCGGTGTTGAACACGGTCTGCGCGTTCCCCGCTAATCGTTTTCGCCCCCGTAGCAACGGGGGCTTTACTCTCAGGCTTAGGCTCCCGCTTCGCCCGTTATGTTGCTGATGGCGCTTTCACGCGCCGCCAGGACACGTTCAACGGTATCAACCACCGCCTGCGTTTGGGGATCGATTTCGATATTAACCCGTGCGCCCAGCTTTTTCTTGCCAAGCGTAGTGCGCTCCAGCGTTTCCGGAATCAAATGCACACAGAAACGCGTCGGCGTCACTTCACCGACCGTCAGACTGATTCCGTCAATACCAATAAATCCTTTGTACAGGATATATTTCATCAGCGACGGATCCTGGACTTTAAACCACACCTGACGGTTATTCTCCGAGGTCAGAATTTTCGACACTTCGGCAGTGGTCATAATATGGCCCGACATTAAATGTCCGCCAATCTCATCACTGAATTTTGCCGCACGTTCAACGTTAACCAAATCTCCGACCTTCAGATCGCCCAGGTTGGTGATACGCAGCGTTTCTTTCATCAGGTCGAAGCTTATCTGGTTACCGTTAATTTCGGTGACCGTCAGGCAGCACCCATTGTGGGCAACCGATGCGCCGGTCTCCAGCGCATCCAGCATATATTCAGGCAACTCCACAACATGCGTACGAAAATTTGGTTTTTCATCAATGGACACCAATTTTGCGGTGCCCTGCACAATACCCGTAAACATACTTCCTACTCCTGAACTCAATTAAGACATCTCTGCACAGCACAATAGCAGGTGGAAATTCAGGTTGCCAGCAATGCGCCACCAGCGCCTGTTTTTTCACTGGAGAATTACGTATTCCTCGCTACAATAGACTGAAATTTCCCCTGCTTTTTCTCCTTGCTGCCATATAAGGCGGCTTTTTTAGTCTCTCAAATAACAACAATATAGTGGTGTACACGTGCAAAAGTATGTAAGTGAAGCGCGTCAGTTATTAGCTCTGGCAATTCCGGTGATTCTTGCGCAAATCGCTCAAACCGCAATGGGATTCGTTGATACCGTCATGGCGGGCGGATACAGCGCGACGGATATGGCGGCAGTCGCCATTGGTACGTCCATCTGGCTACCGGCCATTCTGTTTGGTCACGGACTACTGCTGGCGTTGACGCCGGTAATTGCGCAACTCAATGGTTCCGGACGCCGCGACCGTATCGCCCATCAAATACGTCAGGGCTTCTGGCTGGCGGGCAGCGTCTCCGTGCTGATTATGGTTGTGCTATGGAATGCGGGGTACATTATTCGCTCCATGCATAACATCGACCCGGCGCTGGCGGATAAAGCCGTTGGCTACCTGCGTGCCCTGCTGTGGGGCGCACCGGGTTATCTGTTCTTCCAGGTAGCCCGTAACCAGTGCGAAGGATTAGCAAAGACTAAACCGGCGATGGTGATGGGATTTCTCGGCCTGCTGGTGAACATTCCAGTTAACTATGTTTTCATCTATGGGCATTTAGGCATGCCGGAACTGGGTGGCGTGGGTTGTGGTGTGGCAACAGCAGCGGTTTACTGGGTGATGTTTATCGCCATGCTCTCTTACATCAAACGTGCGCGTTCAATGCGCGATATCCGTAATGAGGGTGGTTTCCAGAAACCTGACACCGCAGTAATGAAGCGTCTGGTACAGCTGGGTTTACCTATCGCGCTGGCGTTATTTTTCGAAGTGACGTTGTTTGCGGTGGTCGCGCTACTAGTTTCTCCACTGGGGATTGTCGACGTAGCCGGACACCAAATCGCACTGAACTTCAGCTCGTTAATGTTCGTCCTGCCGATGTCTCTGGCTGCCGCCGTCACCATTCGTGTCGGCTATCGTCTGGGCCAGGGCTCCACGCTGGATGCGCAAACTGCAGCCAGAACGGGTCTGGGTGTTGGTGTCTGCATGGCTGTCGTAACGGCGATTTTCACCGTGACATTCCGCGAGCATATTGCCCTGCTCTATAACAATAACCCGGAAGTTGTCGCCCTGGCGGCTCAGCTCATGTTACTGGCCGCGGTGTATCAAATTTCGGACTCTATCCAGGTTATTGGCAGCGGGATCCTGCGTGGTTATAAAGATACGCGTTCCATTTTCTTTATTACCTTTACGGCATACTGGGTGCTGGGTCTGCCGAGCGGTTATATTCTGGCGCTTACCGATCTGGTAGTTGACCGAATGGGACCAGCGGGATTCTGGATGGGCTTTATTATCGGCCTGACCTCTGCGGCGATACTGATGATGCTGCGGATGCGGTTTCTACAACGCCAGCCGTCAGCGGTTATTTTGCAACGCGCTGCGCGATAACCTCGTAAAAACCGCCGCCAGGCGGCTTTTTTTCGCCTCAAAACGGGCTGTCATTTTTGGCGTTCATCCACGCTTCACTAATGGGATGCCTGAAATGCAGTTCACTGGCATGCAGCATCAATCGCGGCGTTTGTTCAGTGCCAGGCAGCAAACACCCGCCATACAAATCACATCCTAAAATGGGATGTCCTAACTGCTGACAGTGGATCCGTAGTTGATGGGTACGCCCGGTTTCAGGCGTCAGTTGCACTCGCGTCAAGGGGAGCAACGCCCCCTCTTCCTGACGATGATAAAAACGCTCGACAACCTGATAGCGCGAGCGTGCGGGTTTGCCGTTGAGAGCACAAATCGACATCAATGGAAACAGCGCCGGGTCTTTGGCAATCGCGGCGTCAATAACCCCTTCGTCGTTTTCCAGATGCCCGCATAACAGCGCACTGTACACCTTAATGATCGTCCGCTGGCTGAACTGCTGGCAAAGCGCGGCGTTGATAGCCTTGTTACGAGCGACCACCATCAGCCCAGAAGTGCCGAAATCAAGCCGATGTACCAGCGTGCAGCCAGGGTAAATCTGTACCAGCCGGTGATGTACCGAATCGAGATTCTGCGGATTTTTGCCCGACAGGCTAAGCAAGCCGCTGGGTTTATTGATGAGCAACAGATGCTCGTCCTGATAGAGGGTCTCTATCTCGTCATGGCAAGGTGGGGCAATAAAGGTATCGAGGATCGTAGACATCAGGCGGCCAGAATGAGGTGTGGGAACGGATGATAACGAATTTTCACCACAGTGGCGAATCTGAGCATTGACCCAATGGCTGGCATGGTAGAGTGTGATTTATCCTGAGTGCGATGAGAGGGTTACTCTGTGCAACAAATCGATTTTTATATGGTGGATGCCTTTACCACCACGACGTTTGGCGGTAATGCCGCAGCAGTCTGTCCGCTCACGGACTGGTTGCCCGATGAAACATTATTAAAGATGGCGCAGCAGCATAACCAGTCAGAAACCGCTTTTTTTGTCGCTAATGAGAATGGCTATGAGTTGCGTTGGTTTACCACTCAGGGTGAAATCAATCTTTGTGGGCATGCCACGCTTGCCGCCGCGCATGTCATCTTTGAACATCTGGATTACCCGGATACGAAAATCCAATTTGCTACCCGCTTTGTGGGACCGCTGACGGTCACGCGCTGCGGTGAATGGCTGACGCTTGATTTTCCAGCCTGGCCAAGCGAATCTGCCGTGCCGCCAGCTTTACTGCTGGAAACATTAGGCATCACCGAATACAAAGAGGTGCGTGTGGCAAGAGATTACATGGTGGTGCTGGAAAATCAACAGCAGGTTGAGGCTGTGCGCCCAAACATCCACGCCATGCTGCCGCTGGGGAAAATGGTATGCATCACCGCGCCGGGTGACGGGGAATACGATTTTGTCAGCCGTTTCTTTTGCCCGGGTGAAGCCGTCGCGGAAGACCCGGTCACAGGCTCGGCACATAGCATGCTGATCCCTTACTGGGCTGGAAAACTGAATAAAACACAGATGCTGGCACGCCAGGTCTCTGAACGCGGCGGGGATTTACGCTGTCAGTTAGCAGGAACGCGTGTTTATATCAGTGGCCAGGCGATAACTTATCTGACCGGTAAAGTGCTGCTGCGCTAGCAGCCTTACCCGCAATAACCAATCCATGGAGGATTTATGTCGAACAAACTCGTGCAGATACACTTTGATTTTCATGGTCCGTTTGGGGCTGAGATGTCGAATCAGCTCGTTGAACTGGCCGAATCAATCAACCAGGAGCCGGGATTCATCTGGAAAATCTGGACCGAGAACGAAGCAAACCACGAAGCGGGTGGCATCTACCTGTTCCAGGACGACGACACCGCGCAGGCCTATATCAAAAAGCATACCGCCCGCCTGAAGCATCTGGGTGTGGAAGAAGTAACGTTCAAAATCTTCGATATCAATGAACCGTTAAGTAAAATTAACCACGGCCATATCGGCTAAACGTTTACCTTAGACGCCCCGCCCGGGGCGTTTCTTCTCTTCCCCTGCTTTCCCCTCATCAAAAGCGATCCCCCTCTTTCGTCGCCTCGCGATTGCGCTATAGCGTGTGCCAGGTTTGCAATAGTTCACAAAATCATCACTCGCGAAAACTATCTCTAGCCGGAAGTGGCATAAAGGCGTATAAAATAATACAAACAGTATTATTTTATACAAAATGAATCATCAGCCACAGGAGGTTTATTATGTCCGCGGACATTACACTGAACTCATCTGCCGGAAGCTTCCCGCCAGCAGGTCATTACTCGCACAGTACAACGGCTGGCGGCTTCGTCTTCATTTCCGGGCAGTTGCCGGTCACTTTCGACGGCGAGAAAAAAGCGGATGCCTCTTTTGAAGATCAAACCCGACTGGTACTCAAGAATATTGATGCTTGTCTGGCGGGTGCTGGGGTTTCCCGTCAGCATCTGGTGTCAGTTCGTGTCTATGTGACGGATATGAACCAGTGGCCGACGTTTAATACAATCTATGGGGAATGGATCGGTGATTTTCGTCCATCCCGTGCAGTAGCAGGTGTTGCGGAACTTCATTATGGTTTTGCGCTGGAAGTTGAAGCTATTGCGTTGGCCCCACAAGCGTGACGTTTAACAACATACGGGTGAACAACAATGACTGAAACAATACTGCCTGATTATAACGATGTTGCCACTGCGGCAGAGCGCATCGCAGATTATGCTAACAAAACGCCGGTGATGACATCCCGAACGGTTAATGAAGAATTTGGCGCGGAAGTTTTCTTCAAGTGCGAAAACTTTCAGAGAATGGGCGCCTTCAAATTTCGCGGCGCTATGAATGCGCTACGCCAGTTCACACCACAACAACGCGCTGCGGGCGTCGTGACGTTTTCTTCCGGTAACCATGCGCAGGCCATTGCCCTGTCGGCAAAACTATTGGGGATTCCGGCGACGATTATCATGCCGCATGATGCCCCGGCAGCCAAAGTAGCGGCGACGAAAGGCTATGGCGGAAAGGTGGTAACTTACGATCGCTATACTGAAGATCGTGAAAAAATTGGTCGGGACCTGGCAGAGAAACAGGGATTAACGCTGATCCCCCCTTACGACCATCCGCACGTGATTGCAGGCCAGGGCACCGCCACAAAAGAGCTGATTGAAGAAGTGGGTCAGTTAGACGCCCTTTTCGTGTGTCTGGGCGGTGGCGGTCTGCTCTCAGGATCCTCTCTGGCGGCCAGACATCTGTCTCCCGACTGCATCATCTATGGTGTCGAACCTGAGGCGGGTAACGATGGTCAACAGTCGTTCCGCAGTGGAAAAATAGTTCATATCGATACGCCCAAAACCATCGCTGACGGTGCTCAGACTCAACATCTCGGAAATATTACATTTCCGATTATTCAGCAAAACGTGAACGATATTCTGACTGTCTCAGACGATGAATTAGTCGCGTCAATGAAATTTATCGCTGAACGTATGAAAATCGTTGTTGAGCCGACCGGGTGTCTGGGTTTTGCTGCCGCCAGAGCGCGCAAAGCTGAACTTCGCGGCAAGAAAATCGGCATTATAATCAGCGGCGGAAACGTGGATATCAGTCGCTACAGTGAATTTCTGGCCGGATGATAAACAGGGTATCTGCATGCAGATACCCTACTGTTACTGTCTGTACACTCCTGTCTGGAAAAACGATCCCAGGTCACTGTAAACTGCTCGCAATCATGGCAACAGGCATCACCGCAGGAGACTGGCATGCCAAAAAACGACAATAACTCGCTTCTCAGCCAAATTGATACTATCGCTAGGGGATTGAGTGAGACCTTCTCTCCGTTTTGCGAAGTGGTGGTTCATGACCTCAAAAATCCTGAACATGCCATTTTGTCCATCCATAATAATCTGTCCGGACGTCAACCCGGCCAGCCAGCAACCGAGCTTGGCCTGGCGAGAATCGCATCACCTGACTTTCCCAGCATCATTGCGAACTACAGTAATCAGTTTGCCGATGGTCGCCCGGTGAAAAGTACCTCAATTGGCATCAAGGACGAAGAAGGCAAATACGTAGCAGCACTTTGCCTGAATGTCGATATGACGCTGTTTCGTGGTATGCAGAGTACTCTTGCGCGTTTTACTGAAACCGAAAACTCCCCCATTAAGGAACATATCGATCCCGGCAGCAATGAAGCCATACGCCAGCGTATTGATGACTTTGCCGCTAAACGCGCGACGACGGCCAGGGCCCTTAAACCTCAAGACCGTAAGCTGCTGATTCAACAATTACGCCAGGACGGTTTACTGAACGTACGCAAATCTATGGATACAGTAGCACAGCATCTGGGCGTTTCCAGGGCGACTGCTTATCTGTATGCCCGCCAGTCAGTTCAGGCGGGTGAATAAACGGATTCAGCTACACCGCCCTTGCCGCGTATAGAATGTCTGTTCTTGATTATCGACACGAAGCGCTCCCGCCATACTAAGGGCGGCTTCGTGCCCGATATAGTTATCCACCAGTAAACAACCAAATCCAGCGACAGTGAAAAAATAAACCTTTATTTTCGTGCGTATTTATTGGCGCTGAGTAAATAGATGATTTATTTTTGTACATACATAGTGAAATTTAGCTTTACTCAAATAACACACCAGCATTTTTAATGCACCACAGCAGAACAGACAACAAATAACCCACTGATTTAAAAGAGTTAAAAAGCCATTGAAGTTATTACACCAATAATACCCATGCAATATATATAAATAGCGTGATATCTAAATTATAATTCTTTAACATCCGGCTGATTGGTGAGGTAAGAATGCGGTTAATGGTCATGTTGGTAAGCTTTGTACTCTCCACCCAGCTATGGGCAGGTGAACTTTCCAGGCCCACCGGTAAAGTGCTTTTAACGCTGTCGGGTAATATTGAAAATACAAATGCAGACGGGAAAGCCGTTTTTGATACCGCCAGCCTTGAGAAGCTGGGCATGGTCAGTTTCCAGACCACCTCCCCTTGGTATAATGGGCGTACTACCTTTACGGGTATTCCGCTACAAAAGCTCATGGATTATGTCGGGGCTAACGGCTCTGTTGTTAAGGTCACTGCACTCAATGACTACACCACCGTTATCCCTCTTAGTGATTTCAAAAAATACAATGCTATCCTTGCGTTAAAAATCAACGGAAAATATATGCGCATCCGTGACAAAGGCCCGTTATTCATTGTGTACCCCTATGACAGCATGCCAGAACTGAATAATCAGATTTATTATTCAAGGTCTGCATGGCAGGTCAGTAGTATGGATATTGAGTAAGCGTTCAGGGGAACATCATGAACAGAATACTGGCTGGCATCATCTTTTTTCTTTTTATATCTACCGGGTATATCTCTTTCCTCGTGCATGAACGGCAACAAGAGTTACAGAAACTGACTCACTACACCGATTCCTGGTCTGCTGCTCAGCTGGTATCACAATATTACCGATTTGAATCGTTGCTTGGTCTTTACACTATCGATGATACGATGAATCTCGATGATGTACGCATGCGCCTCGACATTATGCTTAGCCAGAGTGATTTGATAAAAGAAGGAGACCTGGGGCGCTACATCGAAAGCAATATAGCCCACCGTGAACTGGCGGTAAAACTTGAAAATACCCTTAGTTTTCTGGATGTTAATTTATAGAAAATGAACCGTTTAGCACTCCAGGCTTATCTGAAAAAAATGCATACTCTGGATGCGCCACTGGGTCGTCTTTCATCTGGTGCGTTAAACAAAGATGTTAACTCGATCAATAACGCCAACCAAAAAATTCAGACGCTGTACTATATTTATTCTGCAACCTCTGTGCTGCTGATAATACTGAGTGCGATTCTGGGCGTGCTCATTTTCTATCAAAACAGAAATATTCTGCGGGCGCACCTGCAGGTCAAGAGTCTTGCCGAAGAACTGCAGAAATCTAAAGAAAAACTGCAAATGCAGAATGCTAAACTGGAATATGACGTCTACCATGACTCTCTTACCGAGATGAATAACCGTCAGCTATTCTGGAGCGATTTAAATAAAACAATTGAGAGAGCAGAAAAAAATCACGATTCTGTGACTGTGATGTTGTTTGATTTAGATCGATTCAAAGAAGTAAATGATACGTATGGTCATGATGCCGGTGATATGTTGCTACGCCAGATATCTGACCGACTGGTTTCGATGAGCCTTACCTCGGATACGCTGTATCGCCTGGGTGGAGATGAATTTGCGTTTCTCTCAAGCGGCCTGACAGAAAGCCACGCCGTTTCGCGCGCCCAGAAAATATGTGAATTTATCAGCCAGCCCTACACTATTTATAACACGATTATCAACATAACCACCTGTGTTGGCATTGTTATCTCAGACACTGAACGTCGTTCCGACTATCTTTATAAATTTGCCGATCTGGCCCTTTATGAAGCCAAAGGTGAAGGCTCTGGTAAGATAAAAGTCTTCCGACAACGAATGTTAGAAAAGCTACAAGAAAGCAGAACGCTTGAGCATGATATGGCATTGGCAATAGTGAACAAAGAATTCGTGGTTTATTATCAGCCCATTGTTGACTCCTTCAGCCAGGAAATTTATAGCTATGAAGCCCTAATTCGTTGGCTCCATCCTCTAAAGGGCCTCCTGTCGCCGGATAACTTTATTCCTGTTGCTGAAAAAACCGGAATGATTAATGAGATGGGGAAAGCTGTGCTTGAAATTGCCTGCCGGGAAGCGGCTTGTTGGGCGGTTCCGGCTAAAATTTCAGTGAATGTCTCTCCTGTCCAGCTAAGCAGCAAAGCCTTTGTCGGTATCGTACTGTCTATTCTGAAAGAAACTGGACTCCCAGCCGATCGTCTTGAACTGGAAGTAACAGAATCCTCTCTCTTCACTGAGAGTACGACGCCGATGAACACACTTAACAAACTCAGAGCCATGGGTGTAAAAATCTCCATCGATGATTTTGGCACCGGATATTCTTCCCTTTCGCGCCTGAGCAGGCTTGCCTTCGATAAAATTAAAATAGACAAGTCGTTTGTCCATTCAATATCCACACAGGAAGATGCACTTAATATCATCAAACTGATCACCGGCATGGCGAAATCCCTTAATATGAAGGCTGTTGCTGAAGGTGTTGAAACGCAGGAACAACTAAAAAGCCTTCAGGCGCTGGGCTGCGATTTCGCCCAAGGATATCTGTTTGGTAAACCTCAACCTTGTGTCAATGAGGAAATCAGAAATGGTCAAGTTGCACCAATAAACAACAGAAAAACGATGCCATGAAGATTTTCTATCAGGCTTTAACTGCCCGCAACGCGCTGAGTGGCAATCTCGACGCTAAACTCACCCTGACCTGAGGTTTAAAAAATGATCACTTTTCATCAACTTACCGCCACCAGCCTGAATGGTCAGCTTATTTCAATGGCCGACTATGCCGGCAAACTAGTACTGGTGGTAAATACCGCCAGCCATTGTGGCTTTACGCCACAGTATGCAGGCCTGGAAGCACTGTATAAGAAATACGACACACAGGGTCTGGTGGTGCTTGGTTTCCCCTGCAACCAGTTCGGTAAGCAGGAACCCGGTGGAGCCGACGAAATCGCGCAGACCTGCCACGTCAACTACGGCGTGAGTTTTCCAATGTTTGAGAAAGTGGAGGTTAACGGTGCCGCTACACACCCGGTATTTCGTTACCTGAAAGATGAATTACCCGGCATACTGGGTGGGAGGATCAAATGGAACTTCACTAAATTCCTGATTGGGCGTGACGGCAAACCGCTTAAGCGTTTTGCCCCGTTCACCACTCCCGAAAAAATAGAAACCGTCATCCTTGATGCACTAAAAATCTAATGGCTGCGGCCATTCGAAAATCACATTAATACTGTGGATATCCATTGGTTTTTATCTTCATTAAGTCACCGTATTAGCCAAAATAAGCGGCAATCTGCAGCTAAAGTTGGTAAATCCCCTGAACGGTTCTATAGTCGGGACTGCTTCTCATTACAGGGTTCACTAATGCGATTTAACGGACTGACTAAAGGTTTCTTCATTTTCATACTTGCCCTCGTGACCTGGGCGTTCTTCGATGTATTGTCCCCCTACTTTTCCGCCATTTTGTGGGCCGCGATATTAACGACTATCTTTAACCCGGTAAAAAACCGACTGCGTAGCGCGCTTGGCGAACGCAACGGGCTGGCATCGTTGATTACCATCGCCATTATCTGTCTGATTGTCTTTATCCCGCTGATGGTAATCCTGTCATCGCTGGCCATTGAACTGAATGTGGTGTACACCAAACTGCAACAGAATGACACGCAGTTCCCGGAAGTTGTCACTTCTGTTCTTTCGTACCTTCCTGATTGGGCCAGAGGATTTCTGGCAGAACACAATCTGGATGATGTCGCGCAGATCCAGAAAAAACTGTCCGATGTCGTGCTGCAAGGCGGGCAGTACCTTGCTGGCAGTGCATTCCTGATTGGGAAAGGGACATTCGGCTTTGCTATCAGCTTTGGCATCATGCTGTATCTGCTGTTCTTCTTACTGAAGGATGGACCGTATCTGGTGCGCCAGATTCTGGACTCATTACCCCTTTCTGATTTTGCCAAACAGCACCTGTTTGCCAAATTCGTCGGCGTGACGCGGGCAACCGTCAAGGGCACGGCGGTTGTCGCTTTGGTTCAGGGTATTCTTGGCGGCATCGCGTTTGCAATTGTGGATATCGACGGCAGCGTTCTGTGGGGTGCATTGATGGCGTTTCTCTCCCTCGTGCCTGCCGTTGGCTCAGCGATCGTCTGGGTACCTGCAGCAATATTCCTGTTCGCCACCCACCAGCTATGGCAAGGGCTGTTTATCGTTGGCTTCTTCGTGATTATCGTTGGGCTGGTGGACAATATCCTGCGCCCGCTGCTGGTAGGTAAAGACACCAAAATGCCGGACTACCTGATTTTGATTACCACTCTCGGCGGCATGGAGATCTACGGCATTAACGGCTTTGTGATTGGCCCCCTGATTGCTGCGCTTTTCATAACCTGCTGGAACCTCTTTTCCGGGCGTGATCATGAAGGCAACGTGGAAGGAATCGACGAAGCCTTTATGGAAGAAGGAAAAAATCCTCCAGATTTATGATTGCAGGACGATAACAGAAGGCGGTTTCAGGACCGCCTTTTTTATTTTCACGCAAAATCATACGTTTCCTATAATTTCAATCATGCTTATTCATTAATCGTCGCAGAAGGAACTAATCAGTGCGAATAGCCACAATTACCAACTGGGCCTATAGCGCGACGGTATGCCTGACCATCGCTTCAGGCGTTGTCATGCTGATGGCATCCAGCGCCGATAACACAGAACGCCAGGTGGTAGAACAGCGTTATCAGTTCGATCAACTTACCGAAGAAGTCGAACTCGATGCCTGGTCGCTGTCCGACCTGGCACGCGACTATGTTATTGCAAAAGATCCTGAGGTGCTTGACGCCTACCGTCAGAAAGAAACGTCGCTGAAAGCTGTTGAGCATCGTCTGTCGAAGCTCAAGGACCTTGGAGCAACGGATGAAGAGCTGGCGCTATTGCACGAAGGGCTGCAGATTGTTGATGCCCTGCAGGACGAGCAAGCTGCGGCGCTTGCCAGCGTCGCGCGCGCAGAAGAGTCGCAGGCTATTGCCCTGCTCTATGGGAAGACCTATGAGCAGGAACTGGAACGCGCCCAGGACCGGATAGATCATTTCCGCCAACTGCTCGATAGCCGCGTACGCAACACGATTGAAGATGCAACACAGTCATCCCGCATGCTGCGGACGGCCTCTGAAGTGATGGTCGGTCTGACGGCGCTGCTGTTTTTATTCGTTCTCGGTTTCATTCTAAAGCGTCGCGTCCTGCGCCCCGTCGTGCGTTTGAGCGATGTCGTAAACCGTCTCGCATCGCAGGATTATGCCGTTGAGACGCCCAGTTTTAACCAGATAGATGAAATAGGCGACATGGCGCAGGCGATCCGGATATTTCGCGAGAACGGTCTGGCTCGTCAGAGACTGGAGAAAGAGCGAGATGCCGACTGGGCAATCCGCGATCTGCTGGCACGTATGACGCAACGTCTGCAGGGTTGCGAGAGTTTTGCCGATGTCATCAATGTTGCAGAGCTGTTTGCACCGAATATTGCTCCAGGTATTGCCGGGCGGCTTTACATACTGGACCAGGAACCCTGGCAAATGCGCTGCGTTGCACAGTGGCTTTCTCCGCAGGGTAAAGCGGATGCGTTCCACCCGGACGAATGCTGGGCTGTGCGCCGCGGCCAGAGCCATCCTCCGGTACAAGGTGAACCCGATATTGCCTGCTACCATCTGCCAGAGTCATGTCAACACCACACCCTGTGTATTCCGCTGATTGCCCAGGGCGAAGCCATCGGCCTGCTCTCATTCCAGAACCTTAGCGATGATTCCGCCCCCTCTCGTGCGTATCTGGAGCTAATGGCAGAAGCACTCGGCCTCGCATTAGCCAACCAGCGTCTGCGTGATGCTCTGTTGGAAAAAGCGCTCTACGACCCGCTAACCGGACTGCGCAACCGTCATCATCTTGAAGATACACTGCGTACCCAGATGAGCCAGGCAGTGCGTAATAAAGAACCGATCAGTTGCCTGATGATCGATATCGATCATTTTAAAAGTATTAATGACCGCTTTGGCCATGAGGCAGGCGATAGCGTAATCAAAAGTATCGCTGCGACTATTCAGCGCGTTGTCCACGACAGCGGTATGGCCTTCCGCTACGGCGGTGAAGAGTTTCTGGTACTACTGCCCAATACGGATGAACAGGCCGCTAACCGCTTTGCAACAGAAATCTACAACGGCGTACGCGAACTGTCGCTGCGCTTTGGCGTTTCCGATATTGGACACGTGGATGTCTCTATTGGCGTTGCCAGCTATCCGCAGCACGCCCAGAGCGACAACCTGTTACGCGCCGCAGATGTGGCACTGTACCGCGCGAAAGAGTTAGGTCGTTCGCGCATTGTGAGCTTTGGCATGCTGGAAGCGAGCTGATATGGGCCAGCACTTCGGGCATTGCTTTACCTCTACGCCAGGTGGTATGTTAACTGGATGAACACAAACAACGATATCACCGCTTTTAATCACAACCTGTGGTGGCTGCCTTCTTAAAGGCGGTCAGAATGTGTTTTCCTCATTTTAAATAACCGCCGAAAGGCGGTTATTTGCATTTAGAGACCCCTTTCGGTTTTATGACTAAGGAGTCTGACATGAACAATAAAACCATCATCCTCACAGGCGATCGTCCCACCGGCCCGCTGCATCTTGGCCATTATGTGGGATCATTGCGCCAGCGCGCCACGCTGCAACACGATTATCAGCAGTTTATATTGGTGGCTGACCTACAAGGGTTAACCGATAACGGCAGCACACCGCAAAAGATCCGCAACAATATTCCCGAAGTACTTGCCGACTATCTTGCCGCAGGAATAGACCCGTCACTCACCACCATCTGTCTGCAATCTGCACTGCCTGCTCTCGCAGAGTTAACCGCACTTTATATGAACATCGTCACCGTGGCTCGCGTGGAGCGTAATCCTACGGTCAAAAACGAAATTGCGCAGAAAGGGTTCGCCCGTTCGTTACCGGTTGGCTTTCTGGTTTATCCCATCAGTCAGGCGGCAGATATTACGGCCTTCAAAGCCGAAGTCGTTCCCGTCGGCGACGATCAGTTGCCAATGATTGAGCAGACTAACGAAATCGTGCATAAGATGAATAGCCTGTTACCGGCCCCCGTCCTATCGCACTGCAAAGCGCTGCTGAGTGAAACCAGCCGCCTTCCAGGGATCGACGGAAACGCTAAAATGTCAAAATCGCTTGGTAACACATTGCTCCTGTCAGCCAGCGAAGAAACCATTCACCGCGCGGTCAGCGCAATGTACACCGACCCTAATCATCTGAAAGTGTCCGACCCAGGGCAAATAGACGGCAATATGGTATTCACTTACCTCGATGCTTTTCATCCGGATAAAGCAAAAGTGGCGGAAATGAAAGCGCATTACCAACGGGGTGGACTGGGTGACCGGACATGCAAAAACGAGCTGGAAGTGTGCTTGCAAGAACTCATCGCGCCAATGCGCGAGCGGCGTGCAACCTACATTCAGGATAAAGGCATGCTGATGGCGATGCTCAAAAAAGGAAGCGAGCAGGCGCACGAGATTACGCAGCAGACATTAAGAGAAGTGAAGCAAGGGCTGGGTTTGCCGGTGTTCTAATCTGGATTGATGTCTCTCCCGGTGGGAAATAACCACCGGGAGGGGTGACTCTTTATGGCGCTAATTCAACTCATATCACGTGACACCCGAGGTTGTGATTCAACGATTCCCTACTGAATGTAAATACCCTTTCCAGCCATTTACATGATTTACACATAGCACAATTACATAATCAAAATTAACCAGTAATCTCTATCCTTCCTCGCCTTTCCCCACCCTTATAAAATCGATTATATAACCTTAGCGAGTTTTAAAATGATTAACCGTAAAGCCACTGCATTATCTCTGACTGCGATTAGCATTTTATTTTCATCCGCTGTCTTTGCAGATGATTCAGGCAGCGTTAGCGACCAAATGACGGTAAAACTGACCGTCGAAAAATCATGCAAGGTCAGCGTTGATGATATGGATTTTGGCTCACACGGTAGTAATGATGGGGCTGTTACAGCCTCTGCCAAAGCTTATGTAACCTGTACAAACGGCACAGGGTATATGCTCGGAACGGATAAAACTCACGATTTCGAAATGAGTTCTAACGACACCGCCGATGCAAAAAAAGTAGCCTATACCCTTTCTACCGACCATCCTGGCGGCACTTCTCTGGCTGATAATGGTATTTCAGCTATCGGTACCGGTGAACAGCAAGCATTGCCCATCTTCGGGAAAGTAACGGCAAATGCCCTGAAACAGGCCTCTGCTGGGGACTATACCGATACCGTTACATTAACAGTTACATATTGATTTAATATTAAAGGTGCAGCATATGAAGCGATTTATTTTATGGGTTGGTGTTAGCGTCTTGAGCCTGGCCTGCACAATAAACTCATACGCTGCCACCTTGCAGGTGTACCCGGTCACTCTAGGATTCTGTGGTAAAGAATCCGCCCAGGCTATCTATGTACGTAACACAGGTAGCGCCACTATCGGGGCACAGATCCGTGTCTATGCGTGGAAACAGCAAAATAATAAAGACAACTTGACCGAGACCCAGGACGTAATGGTTAGCCCTCCTATGACCACAATCCCGGTCTCCCGCCAGCAATTGATCCGGGTTATCTTAACAACGCCAGGTAGTGGTGATAACGAGCAGGCCTACCGTATTATCGTTGATGAACTCCCTGGTAAAAATAATATGGCTGATAAAGATGGGGTTCGTTTCTTGCTGCGTTATTCCATCCCGGTATTTGTTAATTGTAAAGATACCCAACCCATCAGTAGTCAACTAGATGTATCAATCGATCGTTCAGTTCATCCATTAATGTTAAAAATAAAAAACAATGGCACACAGCATGTTAAATTAAGCGATGTTTTTATTTTTTCTGGCAAGAGAAGTGTTGCCATGAGCAAAGGATTACTCGGGTATGTATTACCGCATAGTGAAAAGGAATGGCCGTTACCGAATGGAATAACTACTGCGTCATCTTTATCACTTAATTTGAATGACAATGCTAAAACGCAGATCATTAACATTACACCTTAAATCCATTGTTGTTTTTTTATTGGTATGTCCCTCTGTCCAGTCAGCAGAAAATGAGACACTGTATCTGACTGCAACGATAAATGATCAACCAGTTAAGGGGTTTATCAAAGCCAAAAATAGCAACAATAAGATTTATATTGCTGCTCAAGATATGGATAAGCTTAACCTGAAAGTGTCATCCCTGCCGAAACAAAAGGGGTATTTTGATATCAGTTCACAAGATGGCCTCAGTGTTACCTTCGACAACCTGAATCAAAGCTTGATTATTACTGCCAGTAAAAACTGGCTCGACAGAGAAAGCCATCTTTCCAATAGCAATAGCTCGCGCCTTATCCGTATGTCCGAGTTATCACCTGAAGTGCGGGGTTTGGCACTTAACTACGATTTATTTGCCAGCAATGAAGACGGCATACAAGAGACTTCAGCCTATAGCGAATTTCGCACCTTTGGCGTTGGCCCAGGCTTTTTCTCGACCTCTTTTAACACGCAGGAGTCGAGCAGCAACGAGGCACAAACTGGTACTCATCGCCTGATGAGCAGTTGGAACTACGAAAACGTGGATAAACTGCTCACACTCAGGATCGGCGATGGTTTTACATCCTCGCAATCATGGACGAATAGCGTTCGTTTTGGCGGCGTTAGCCTTGCGCATAACTACAGTACCCAACCCACCTTCAATACATCATCGCAGGATATCCTGACCGATAGTGTTACGCTCCCATCCACGGTTGATCTGTACGTCAGAGGAATCAGAACCTCCTCGCAGAAAGTTCAGCCCGGACAATTTACGCTTAACACAGCGCCGATTTTTACCGGCAGCGAAGGTGCGCAGGTGGTCATCACCGATGTGAATGGTAAACAACGCGTGGTGGATTTGAATCTGTACGGCACCAACCAACTCCTTTCTGATGGTCTTACAACCTGGGGTATGAGCCTGGGCTGGGTGCGTGAAGACTATACCTATCGTTCTTTTGCCTATGATCCGCAACTGATAGGTGTGGGCGACTGGCGTCACGGACTGAACGACAGTACCACCATCGGCATGCATACCGAACAGAGTGGCAGTCTGCATAATCAGGGGATCGGTTGGGACTATTTGCTCTCTCCGTCACTGGGGACGCTACATGCCAACGCAGCCACCAGCCGTTATCAGGCCAATAGTGGCAACCAATGGGGTTCCGGCTGGCAGTGGAACAATCAGATTTTTAATTTCTCGCTCTCACACTCACGGGCCACCAGGGGGTTTCGCGATATTTCATCTATAGCAGATAATGATATTGCCACCCGTGAAGATTCTGCATTTGCCAGCGTGTCGTTTGATATGACGGGCACTTTCGGTGCGAGTTGGGTCAGCCAGACATTCCCTCAGTATGCAGAACGCTATCTGGGATTATCCTGGTCAAAAAGTTTTGATAACCAGATCAACATTTCATCCAGCGTCACACAAGCACTTGGCGACGATCACAACACTACCGTGTACGTCACGTTCAGTATTCCACTGTTCCGTCATCAGGATTACCTCTCAATCCAGGATAACCATGATAAAGACGGAAATTCCGTACAAGCTAACCTAACGCGCTCACTGGAATCTAATAAACCGGGCTGGGGTTGGAATCTCTCTGCACAACAAGGTAAAAATAGAAGCATCCATGCTAGCCTCCAGCGCCGCAACACCTGGAGCGATCTGGCGTTAGGCTATAATCGTGATGAACAACAAAATAACTACTACGGTTCAATGACCGGTGCCATAGGTTTGTTTATGGGGCACTTTTACGCCACCCGCGAATTAGGTAGCGCTTTCGCCCTCGTAGATACGGCTAAGGTACCGAATGTGCCGGTTTATCTCGAACATCGCCCGGTTGGCCATACGGATAGTAATGGCATGCTGTTTCTGAACAACCTTAATCCGTACCAGGCAAACCATATCGACATCGACCCTCTGAGTCTCGATGAAGATTATCGCGCCCCCTACACTAATGAAATCCTGATCCCGCAAACCGGGCGCGGTGCCGTCGCCAATTTTAACATTTATCGCACACATGCCGTTCTGCTAACCGTCACTACGCGTGATGGTAAAAATGTGCCCTTCTCCGCAAAAGTTAGCGTACAGGATACTCATGGACAGACGCCCAGTCAGGGTACCCCACAAACCATTGTTGGTTATGAAGGTAAAATTTATCTGGAAGATCCCCCGACAGGCGGAACGCTGAACGTTCAGTGGGCATCTAACTCTTGTTCGCTAAAACTGCCATCACAATTTTACGCTTCTCATTCGGTGGAGAAAATTAACGCACTATGTCAGTAACTCGTTCCCTTTGGTTTATCGCCCTTTTTGTGGTGATGATGTTTAAATTCAGCCCAGTAGCCGAGGCCGCTAACTGCTGGAATGGTAGCCCTTCTGGACTGGATTTTGGTACCGTCACCCCCGGACAAACTGAGACAACCGCAACCCGACTTTCGTTTACCTGTAATAATTACGACGGTCAGGTCGAGTATGTCCGCGCCTGTCTAAAGGTTATGGCGAACAATCCGCTGGCGATGAGCCAGAACGAACCTTCAAGTACCCCGCTCTATTTTTCGGTCTACTCGATTTACAATCAACATTCACCGCTGAGTCAAAACAACAACGTGTATGCTCAAATCGATTTTGCTTTGTCTACAGGCGGAACCGCTGAACATGACATACCGCTTATCGGCAAGATAAACCCTGGTCTGACTAATGTCAGCGCCGGGATATACTATGATTACGCCACAGCAATCCAAATTACATACACCTCAGCCAGTTCATTACAAGCGCTCCCGGCCTGTGGCGCCCTGAATGGTACAACAATTACTGACCAGATTAGCGCCTCTGCTACGGTGAAAAACGGCTGTGAAGTTGTCAACGTGGATGATATGGCATTCGGCAGCAAGAGCCCCGCTCAGAGCGATTTGCTACAGGCGACATCCACGGCGAATATTACTGTCCAGTGCCCAACCGGGACGGATTATTCCATCAGCATCGGTCATGGTCTGCACCCCAAGGGGAACCAGCGTTCAATGTGTCATAACGGTGAGTGCGTAAACTATGCGCTGTATCAGGATGCAGCACACTCCATGGAATGGACGCAGGGCAATCCGGAAAAACAGTATTCCGCTGATGGGCAAGCGCAGAGTCTGGTGGTTTACGGTTCCGTCCCAGCACAGAAATGGCCATCACCAGGGGGTTATACTGACACTGTAGTGATTACGTTAACTTATTAACTCACAGATTTTTCGGTCAGTGAGCCAATGCGCTGGGTGTTTTTTGCAATGACGCCCTGTTACGCTATTTGCACGAAAAACACGCTGCAATTACACAGGAAAAAATCAATCAGCCACAAAGTTAAATACATATAGATCAGTAAGATATTAAACTTAAGGGTCAGGGTATAGCAGCTATTAATGTGTCCCTGTTTATGCTCCAATCTACCTCCAAAATCACGCCTTCGAATATGGTAAAACTACTCCATAACCACACAGATCATTCATTCCTCTCATTAACATATTTCCATAGCTCATTTCGAGCCATCGCACATTGTTCAGTCTTTGAGTTGTTGTATGCCTGCCTTTTGCACATCTCATTCTCATCACCGATTTGATCATCCGTACTTATGACCTTCAACTAATCAAATCTTACGTGATAAACAGTGCCCTCTCTTACGACAGCTTAGTGCCAGGAGCGGACCTTTAGTATGCCTTTGACTTCCAGTCAGTCGCCCCAGATTACATGCATATCATTCCATGGTTTTAAGACAGAAAACTGAGCGGCAAAAATCATAACCTGTCGGAGCCTGAATACAGCATCTGGTAAAGCCTTTCAAAAACCGCTTTACATTCATTCACATCAGTATTGGCAAACCCTATCACGATAAAATCGGACGCAGCGTTAGTATCTGACGCGTAGTTTTCTGTATCAGCAATCTGAATATTATTTCTGGAAAGCCAGTCAGCAATCCTTTGGCTTTTCCCGGATTGGCTGAATCTTATATAAAGCTGTAACCCTCCAGATGGAACACTGAACTGCGCGTCCGGCAGGAATTTCCGTACTAGGGCCACCATGTCGTCTCGTTTATGCCGGTATACCGTACGCATCCTTCGCAAATGTCGTGCGTAAGTTCCGCTTTTCAGCAATTCAGCAACCCATTGCTGCAGCAGGCCGCTTGTACCACGAGACAGACTCCAGTGCAGGGCTGCCATCTGTTGTACGAGGTGGGTATCTGCAACCAGATATCCGAGCCGGACGTTGTTAAACAGTACCTTGGAAAAGGTGCCCATATAAACCACCTGCGCCGCAGCTGCGGTTGAACGAAGTGCGGGACGCGGAACCTTGTCGAAGTAAAATTCACTGTCGTAATCATCTTCCAGTAGAAGCACCTTTTTCTGACAGGCCAGATGAATAATCTCGTTTCGTCTGGCATCTGACAGCGTGATGCACTGTGGAAAATGATGCTCCGGCATCAGATAAAGAATGTCCTTTGAAGATGGTCCAAAGCCAGAAACATCGATCCCCTCAGGATCCATCCTGTGTGACTGCAACTCGTAGCCGAAATGCGAAAAATTACGGGCAAATTCCAGATAGCCTGGTTCACCAAAATGAAAACATGTTCTCTCCTGCCGTACAGTCATGGCCAGAAGCAGGCTTCCGTACTGTGAACCGGGCACAATCAGCACTTCCTGGGGACTGGCTGAGATCCCTCGGGAAGGGAGGAGTTGGTCGCAGATAAGCTGACGTAATTCCAAGTTACCGGCGCTCTCGCCAAAATGATTAAGCCTGTCAGGATAACGCAGCACGCGGTTGAAAGCCTGCCGGAACTCACTGACCGGAAGATGGGCCGTGCTGGCATGGCTGGGAAGCAGGGATAATCCTCCTGGAAGGAATTTATCAATCGCGTGGGGGATCTGGGATGGGATAGACGTAACCGGAACTGGCGGTGACGCATCCGGCTTTTCCCGGTAAATCACCATCGTTCCTCTTCCCGTATGGCTGTGACAGTACTCTTTCACGCAAAGCGCTTCATAAGCCCGGACAACGCTTCCACGGGATATCCTCAGCTGACGGGCCAACTCCCGGGAAGGGGGAAGGTAATCGCCATAATTCAGCCGACCTTTGATGATCTGCCAGCTGATCTGCTGCTCAATCTGGAGGTAAAGCGGGAGAGCCGTCGCGCTATGGCTGAGATGAATGTCAATCACACAACCCCCTGTGGTCCAATTATTTACCTGGATTGGACCTTTAAACAGCAATGGAACAGGACCAATATAGTGGAAATTTAGCATTCTTCTGTCCGTGGCGCAGTAATTTAGCCCGGAAATTAAAAGTGAGATGTGCGGTGTCCGAAAAACTTCAAACTGTCAGCTTCGATCTCTATTCCTCGGTAATGGGGATAACCGGCCTGGGCCTTGTATGGAGGGCCGCAGCAAAAACCTACGACGTAACCACTTTGCCAGGTGAAGTCTTTCTTGCTTCAGGATTGGCGGTATTTTTAATACTGACTAGTATCCAGTTTCTGCGGCTCATTTTTTGCCGTCAGGCTATCCTTGCAGAATGGCAATCACGCGCCAGTAAGAACTTTTTTTGTGCTGCCACGATCTCAGGGTTTCTGCTTGCAATGGGATTGCTGCCTTACAGTATTCAACTGGCGAAGGTGCTCTGGATAGCGGCCGTCACCGCGCAGATATTTTTCCTGACGTGTACGTTCCGCCGTTGGCTTATCGACCTGCTTGATACGCATGAAATCAGTCCGGTTTGGCTTATCCCAATGGTGGGCAATGCCTCTCCAGCTTTCGCGGGCGTGGATCTGGGGTTTCCGGGCCTGAGTAAGATGCTGCTGTTTTCAGCCTTGCTCTGCTGGGCACTTTTTATGCCGCTTATCCTCTGGCGGATTGTTTTTGTTCGTCCTGTTACGCCGCAAAAGGCTATGCCTGGCCTGGCTATTATGGTTTCAGCGCCTGCGGTCATCGCTGTCGGACTTTACTGCGTTTATGGCGGTATGAATGATGTGATTGAATTTATGGCGTGGACCGCACTCTTCTTTGCCATTGTGCTTATCAGCCTCTGGCGAAGAATGATCCCTGATACCTTTGGGCGGATCTGGTGGGGGTTTACCTTTCCTTCAACCGCACTGGCCTCTGCACTTATAAGGGTTGACGCGGCGTCCATGACCACGCTGAACCACACGCTGGCCCTGGCAGCACTGACATTCGCCACCTTTGTAGTGTGTTCCATTATAATTATGACTGTCAGGCAAACACTGTTAACTCTCAGATGGAGCAGGTATGCAAAACACTCCAGATAGCGTATTTTACAGTCCTCTTTATGTGAGAGTATCTGAATACCTTTTTTATGCGGGTAAACGAAACGTCTTTACCACCATTGCGAAAGCGGTAATTGATAAAATCGAAGAATTTCCTTATGTGAATATTGAGGAACTGGCGTCGTACTGTAATACGACGCCTTCGAGCATCACCAAATTCGTCAGGGAACTGGGGTACGGTTCGTTCCAGGAATTAAAAAATGACACAGCGCCCTACCGACTGACGCATCAGGGCATAAAAGGAATGACAGAAAAAGAGGTTTTTGAGGAAATATACAAATACATACCTTACGAAGAATGCAGAAAAATGGCAGAGGTGATTAATGTCAGTCGTTCTGTCATTATTTTGTCGAATTCATTCCTTTTCAATATCGCAAACGTCATGAGGGAAAGCATCAGCAGCAGCAACCGGAAGGTTTATCTTGTCGAACGTTCAAACAATGAACTGATAAATACCATTCTGCGGCAGGTGGACTGCGTTTTTATACTTACCCTGACAGGGCAATGGATAAACTCCTGCCAGTATATAAATAACGTCTCTGAAAAATCGCAACTATGTCTTATATCAGGAAGCACACCGGCCATTCTGAATAAGAAACCGGCTCATATCATCGAGCTGAACAATTACCCGCAGATGCTATACGCCAATTATTTTTCACATAAATACCTTGAGAGCATTGTCTTTAATATCGTACAGGATGTGATTTAGCTCACAAAATTATTTTCCAAAACTGGAAAACGATATTTTTTGATTTCCAGCCTGTTCGCGGATATTTTCTGGGTATACCCTACATCAAGAGAGTCCCGCATATGTCTGAACAACAGCAGATATTGTCTATTATTGACAATTTAGGTGGCCGTGAAAATATTAAGGATTATTACCACTGCGCCACGCGCTTGCGTTTTAATCTCTTCGATTATGACAGAATTAATAAGGATGCCCTTAAAGCGAACCCGCTGGTCCTTTCCGTCGTGCAAGCCAGTGGACAGTGCCAGCTCATTATCGGCAACAAAGTAGGGGCGGTCTACAGCGCCCTGCATGGCATGCTTGAAACTGGCGGTCAAAACAGTCCGCCGTCTTCTTCCGGGACGGCAACAAAGCGGGAGTCCTTCATCAGCCGCATCTTCGCCTTCATTTCAGGCAGTTTCCTGCCATTAATCGGTATCCTCGCCGCCGCAGGTCTGCTGCGAGCCTTCACCACGTTGTTACTAAGCCTGCCCTCGCTGGCGGGAAACAGCACACTGACCCTGCTGTCATTCATCGCTAATGTGCCGTTTTATTTCATGCCCGTGCTGCTTGGTTTCACCATCGCCAGAAAGCTCAAATCTAATGAACTGATAGGGGCGATTATCGGCGCATCGTTACTGTATCCTGAATTTACCAGCCTGGCAGGGCAAACGCTGAATGTTATTGGCCTGCCGCTTGTGGTCATGGAATATGGCTACAGCATATTCCCTGTCTTTTTTGCCGTACCGGTTGCTGCCGCGCTTGAGCGCTTCCTGAAGGCAAGACTGTGGGATTCAGTACAGCTGTTTATGGTGCCGTTGTTATGTGTCGTCATTGTGGTACCGCTAACCATGTTTTTACTTGGTCCGTTCGGGAAATACCTCGGCGATTATCTGGCATCAGCCATCGTTTACATCATTGGTGTGAACAGTCTTGTGGCCGGGATGATCATCGGGGCAGCCTATTCCTTTATCGTCCTGTTTGGGCTGCACTGGGCCATTATTCCGGTAGTCTTTTCAAACATTGCCCATGGCGGTGACCCTATCTATGCCATTGGCGGTATGTCAGCCATCGCTCAGATGGGAGTGGCGCTGGGGATCCTAATCAGAACCCGTGATGCAGGTACGCGACAGCTTGCCAGCAGTGCCTTCTTCCCTTCATTAATCAGTGGTGTGACTGAGCCCATCTTATACGGCCTCATCATTCCTAACCGCCGCACGATTTATTACATCATCATTGCCGGTGCGGTCGGAGGGGGAATTGTGGGTGGCTATAACATCACGATTAATAACCTTGTTTTTGCGAGTCTGCTTTCCATCCCGACCGCAAGTAACATGCTGATCTACAGCGTGGGTCTATTCGCCACTTTAATTACTGGCGCAGTCTTACCGGTTATTTTTGGTTACAAGAGCCGGTCTTAAAAATGGGAGAGAACATGAGTAACGAATCAATGAATTTTCCTGAAAACTTCCTCTGGGGCGGCGCTATCGCGGCAAACCAGGCTGAAGGAGCCTGGGATCTTGATGGTAAAGGTATCAGCGTTGCCGACATCAATGAGTATGTTTTCAATGAAGACATGCGCAAAATGTATAATATCGAACTCACCCGGGACTATGCTGTCCAGGCACAGGACGATAAAGACGGCTTGTTTCCTAAAAGAACGGGTGTCGATTTTTATCACACATTCCGTGAAGACCTGGCGCTGCTAAAAGCCGCCGGTCTGAAGACCTTTCGTACCTCAATCAGCTGGGCACGTATTTTTCCGGACGGGGATAATACGGCACCTAACGAAGCGGGCCTGAAATTTTACGATGAGCTGATAGACGAAATAATCAAAAATGGTATGGAGCCGATGATAACGCTCGCCCATTATGAGATGCCGCTGAACCTCGCACTGAAATATAATGGCTGGAAGAACCGTCAGTTAATCGACTTTTATTTTAACTTTGCCCGCACCTGCCTCGATCGCTATCACGATCGCGTTAAGTACTGGATCCCTTTTAACCAGATAAACCTCATTCGCTATGAGTCCTTTAATCATCTGGGTATTTTCGAAGATGAAGGCATCTATCTCGAGCAGGATAAATATCAGGGCGTTCACCATGAACTGGTGGCATCGGCGATGGTAAAAAAATATGCCGCATCCCTGGGCGGTGATATTAAGATCGGCATGATGCTGTATACCGATTTCGCTTATCCCGAAACGACAAGCCCGGAAGACAACTTCGCTACATGGCAGAAAAACCAGTATGAAGTCTACTTCGCGGATGTGCTTTTACGAGGTGAGTACCCTGGCTACATCAAACGGTTCTTCAGAGAGAAAAATATTGCTCTCAATATCACCGATGAGGATAGCGCTCTCCTGAAGAATACGGCAGATTTCATGACGTTTTCTTATTACACCACCTATGTGAGCAATGCTGAGATTGCGCACCAGTTCAGGGGGAATAACAAGCGTAATCCGCTTTTATCGCAGACCCCATGGGGCTGGGCAATTGACCCGGTGGGACTTCGCTATGTGCTTAACTTCTTCTGGGATCGCTGGCAAAAGCCCATCATGATCACTGAGAACGGCATTGGCTGCTTTGACGAGCTGATTAATGAGACTGTAGAGGATGATTACCGTATAGCCTTCTTCAGGGATCATATCCGCTCTGTCGGTGAAGCTATTGCCGATGGCGTGGAGGTGCTGGGCTACTATATGTGGTCGCCGATTGACATAATCAGCTGTTCCTCGAACCAGATGTCAAAACGTTACGGGCTAATTTACGTCAATCTTGACGATCTGGGTCATGGCGATAGCAAACGTTTCTGCAAGAAAAGTTACTACTGGTATCAGAAACTCATTGCCACCAACGGCAAATCACTCGAGGAATAATACTTAAGGGCTGCGCAGAGAATTTGACAGATCCTGATGCAGTCCTGTTTTACCTTTATCCTAGTGCATAACCTACGCGTATCGGTATGTTTGACTCGGGGGCTGTGTGGAGGGGGCTTGTTGCCAGTGCGCAGGATGTACTTGCCCTTTTTGTTGAGTTTGATTGATTTATTCGCAAAGGTCCGCTCCTCGCTCAAAGCGGACCTTGCGACGCTTCACTAGATGCCATGAAACGGGCATTTCAGCAGTAGTTTGGGCTGTGTTCAAACTCACCCAACCCTTTGTGATACGATATTCGCTTTAAATTGTCACATGGGGTCAGATTTTGAATTCATACATTTTCCTTGCCGGGGCCATCGTAGCTGAAGTCGTAGGTACAACCCTGATGAAGTTCTCTGACGGATTCACACGCCTATGGCCATCTGTAGCAACTATTGTGTGCTACTGTGCAGCCTTTTATCTTCTCTCCCAAACTCTGTCGACCATTCCAACGGGTATCGCATACGCAATTTGGTCAGGTGCTGGAATCGTATTAATCAGCCTTTTGGGCTGGTTAATAAGCGGGCAAAAGCTAGATTTTCCGGCGATCGCAGGTATGCTTCTTATTTGTGCTGGGGTTCTGGTTATTAATATTTTTTCAAAATCCTCCCCACATTGATCCTCTTATCTTGATCGAGCAGGAAAAGTGCATATGAAAATACCAATACTCCATACAGAACGCTTGCTGTTAAAACCATTAGAAGCCGAAGATGCTTCGCAGATTCAGGTGCTTTATCCCCGCTGGGAGATAGTTCGCTATATGGTCTCCTCAGTACCCTGGCCCTATCCTGATAACGGTGCGGAGAATTACGTCAACAACGTTGCCCTGCCTGATATGGAAAAAGGGATTGCGTGGATCTGGACTATCAGACTCCGTGAGGCCCCTGACGCTCTCATAGGTTTAATTTGCCTTTATGACGTTAAGGATAATAACCGTGGATTTTGGTTAGCTCCGGAATATCAGGGTCAGGGTTTTATGCGTGAAGCCAGTAATGTCGCTACGGATTACTGGTTTAATACGTTAAATAAGACGGTATTGCGTGCGCCGAAAGCCTCTCTCAATATCCGTTCCAGACGTATTTCAGACAGTAGCGGAATGCGGCTTATCAAAACGGAAAAGAAAGAGTATGTCAGCGGTTTGCTGGATTCTGAACTTTGGGAAATCACGCGCGACGAATGGAACGCTCGTCAGGTTGGTTAAAATAAATTATGGAATGTCCATAACCGAACCGTAGAGAATTTCTATTTTTGCCCTGCACCAATGGCAAGTTTATTAATCCTGAAGTTGCGATCATAATAAATAGATACGCAGCGAAGCCTGTCACTCGCGGGCAACATGAGTAATGCTATCTTATTTGAGGATTCTGGCATGGCCCCCTTTCATCAACTGACTGCCACCAGTTTGCATGGCCAGCCCATCTGTATGGCCGACTACGCTGGCAAACTGGTTCTGGTGGTTAATACCGCCAGCCATTGTGGTTTCACTCCACAATATGCAGGCCTCGAAGCGCTCTACAAGAAGTACGCCGCGCAGGGTCTGGTGGTGCTTGGTTTTCCCTGCAACCAGTTCGGTAACCAGGAGCCCGGTGGAACCGACGAAATCGCGCAAACCTGCCACATCAACTACGGTGTGAGCTTCCCGATGTTTGAGAAAGTGGAAGTCAACGGTGCTGCTACGCACCCAGTATTTCGTTACCTGAAAGACGAATTACCCGGCGTGCTAGGTGGGCGGATCAAGTGGAATTTTACTAAGTTCCTGATCGGGCGTGACGGCAAGCCGCTTAAGCGATTTGCACCCTTCACTACCCCAGAGAAAATAGAAACCACCATCCTTACAGTGCTTAAAGTCTGAGCGCCTCTGTAATTCAAACCGTCCCTGGTATGCCCCAGTTCGTTGTCTGAATAAAAAACACGCTGCAAAATCAACAAAATATAATCAACTTGCTTAATTACTCTGCAATCGCGTGAGATCAGGAAGAAAAATGCTATTTCCCTCTTGCCTCATTCGGTCTGTGCCGCTAATATTCGTCCCCGTTGTCACCTACAACGTTGCGTTCATAGCTCAGTTGGTTAGAGCACCACCTTGACATGGTGGGGGTCGTTGGTTCGAGTCCAATTGAACGCACCATCTTGCGTCCGTAGCTCAGTTGGTTAGAGCACCACCTTGACATGGTGGGGGTCGGTGGTTCGAGTCCACTCGGACGCACCAAATCATATCCCTTTGATTTGGTGCTATTTCACTTCAAAACTATCTATTTATCTTCAGTTTGTATCCGTCAGTTTTGTCATTTCCCTTGATGATTCAATAGCACTGCGCTAAATCATTCTAAATTCCATGCTCAACGCGTATCATTCATCTTCTTCGTATAATGTCTTTCGTCAGAGCCAGGATACTATGCCCTCTTCCATCCTCCTGTTCGCCGCAGGCAGTTTGCGCCCTGCATTTACGCCACTGATAAGCCAGTTCACGCACATGAGTGGAATAGACGTCAAGGTTGAATATGGTCCGGCCGGTTTATTGCGTGAGCGTATTGAAGCGGGAGAACCGTGTGCGCTCTTTGCCTCGGCCAACAGGGACCATCCACAAAACCTGTTAGCACGTAATAAAGCCGTCTCTACGCACACCTTTTGCTGGAACAAACTGAGCCTTGTCAGCAACCGAATCGGAACCTGGCTAGATTTACTCCGCGACCCAACGCTGCGACCAAGTACATCAACGCCCGGCTGCGACCCTTCCGGAGACTATACCTGGGCATTTTTCGACAATATGGATGTACTGGAACCAGGACTCGGGCAACAACTTCGCGCTCGCGCCATCCCGCTGGTTGGTGGTCGTGATACGGTAAAAATCCCGCAAGGAGAACTGGCGAGCGCCTGGATCCTGCGCCAGGGGCTGGCCGATCTGTTTATCGGTTACGCGCATTACGCACACGCGCTGCGCGCGATGCCCGACGTACATTACGTAGCTATTCCTGATGAGCACAATATTCGCTGCGAATACCAACTGGCGGTGCTTGATGCATCCAAAGAAGTGATGGCGCTGGTTGAATTCATACTTTCCCGCGGCGGTCAGGCGTTCCTTACCGCCGCAGGATTCTTACCGCTTAACGACGAATAGAAAACAACGGTGCAATAAACGGCGTCTGGTAGTTCTCCACGCTGAGTCTTCTCAGCGTTAAACCATAAGCCAGGAATAAATTCTCCTCCGTCACAATGCTGTCCGTTAGCCCAGCCCGCCATTTTCCTTCAGGGAGTAGCAGCAAAGTATGGGAAGCAACCTGTAACGCATGCAGCGGATCGTGGGTCGAAAAGACAATACTGCATCCCTGTTGATGGGCCAGATCGCTGATTAGCTGCAGCACCACCTGCTGATTGGCGAGATCCAGCGCGGAACACGGTTCATCCAGTAACAGCGTTTGACAGTCCGTCACCAGAGCCCGGGCAATCATCACCAACTGTTGCTGCCCGCCAGAAAGTGAGCCAAATGAGCTGGAGGCGAGATGCGTGATATTCAACTGCTCTAACGCCTGCATTGCTCTTTTTTGATCCTGCGGACTGGGTTGCGCAAAAAGCTTCACGTGCTGTGCTCGCCCCATCAACACCACGTCGCTGACCGTGTACGGAAACGGCAGATGGCTATGCTGTGCCACAATCCCTATCCCACCGTTATTTTCAATACTCCCGCCTATAGCAGGCAGCGTGCCGGTTAACGTATCGAGCAACGTACTTTTACCCAGGCCGTTGCGCCCCAGCACGGCCCAGATCTCGCCTTTCTGGCAGCAGAATGTTAGCGGCTCAAATAGCGGCGCGCGATGCCCATAAATAAGCTGATTTACGCGCAGTGCGGCAGGTATCATGATTTCTCCCGGCGGCTGGTACGAATGAGCAAGAAAGCAAACAGCGGCGCGCCGAATAATGCGGTAATGATCCCCAGCGGTATCTCCGCATGCATCAGGGTGCGGGCAATGTCATCCACTACAATCATAAAACCGCCCCCCAGCCAGAAGGCACACGGCAGAAGACGACGATGATCAACGCCCACCAGCAAACGCGCCAGATGCGGAATCACTAATCCAACCCAGGCAATACTGCCGCTGACCGCCACCTGAGCGGCGACCAAAAATGCGCAGCACACCAAAACGCTGCGTCGCAGAGGAACCACCGCCACCCCCAGTGCTCTGGCATCTTTGTCATTGAGCGACAACAGGTTTATCCGCCAGCGTAGCTGGTACAAAACCGTCGCGGCGATACCGACCGGAACCGCCAACAGCAGCACTTTATGCCAGTTGGCCGTCGCAAAGCTGCCCAGCAGCCAGAACACAATATTAGGTAACGTCTCTTCGGTATCTGCCTGATACTGGATCAGGCTCACCAGCGCGGCAAAAAATCCGCTCAAAATGATACCCGACAGGATCAATACCAGCGTATTCTCCAGCCCCTGTAACGCAGCAATGGCATACACCAGGATCAACGCTGTCAGACCAAAGAAAAACGTTGATCCCATCATCAGCCAGGGCGAAAGACCGAGCAGGATGGCCAGTGTTCCACCAAAGGCCGCCCCCGACGTCACGCCGATAATATGCGGGTCGACCAGAGGGTTATGAAATACCCCTTGCAGCGTCGCGCCGCATAACCCAAGCGCGCCCCCCGCCAGCAGTGCCATCAGAATACGCGGTAGCCTGACTGTCCAGATAACCTGGCTGCCTATTCCCTCAGCGTCGCTATAGTGCGTCAGGTGATAAAACACTTCGCTTAACGACAGCGGATACTGTCCGAGGCATAGCGAACTGACGCCCAGCAACAGGACCACAACGATTAAGAG
Organism: Citrobacter sp. Cpo221; assembly: GCF_030332345.1. Lineage (NCBI taxonomy): Bacteria > Pseudomonadati > Pseudomonadota > Gammaproteobacteria > Enterobacterales > Enterobacteriaceae > Citrobacter > Citrobacter sp. Cpo221. Next base: position 93,942 of record NZ_JAOWIA010000033.1, on the reverse strand, counting down.
CGGTTGCTGGGGCAAAATACGGTTACTTAGCTGCATCAGGCTGCCAGTTCACACGATAAAAACGTTGATAGTAGTCCTGGGCCTGCGCATCAACGTCCACGTTTTTATAGGCATCCGGATACAGTTTTTTGGCCATCCAAAGTTCACCGATCGCCAACGCTTCCGGCATCGGATAGCCCCAGGCTTTGGCATATTCAGGCATCAACCAGACGCGATGATTTTTCACCGCATCAATCCCCTGCCAGTTTGGATCGTTTTGGATCTGAGTTACCACCTGCGGATAGCGATCCTGGACAAAAATCACCTGCGGGTTCCACGCTAATACCTGCTCCAGCGCAACCTGATGGGCACCTTTCACACTGGCAGCCGCCACGTTTAATCCCCCCGCGTGCTGCATCATCAGTCCCGTGTACTTCCCGGAGCCGTAGGTCATCAGGTCGGGGTTAGCCATATAAATACGGACTTTTTGCGCATCCGGGATTGTTGCAACCGGCGCATTGAATTTTGCCCGCGCGGCAAAAACGTAGTCGATTAACGTTTCGGCCTGCGGTTTGCGCCCAACCACGTCAGCGATCAGGCGAATACCCTGCTTCAACCCTTCGTTGTAGACCTGCTCTTCATCGGCCATGGTCGGGTTCATTTTATTCTGTTGCCCGGTGGCATCCTTACGTAACGAGATAGCCACGACCGAAATACCGGCATTCTGAATCTGCTGGATCATCTCCGCGGGCGCATAGTTGGCGACAAAAACCACCTGCGGATGAATCGCCAACAGGCTTTCGATATTCACGCTGGTGAGATCGCCTGGCGTCGGCAATGTAGTAATCGTCGGCATAAAGCGCGCAAATTCAGGCCCGAGCTGCTTTTTCCAGCTCGACATCACACCAACAATGTCCTGCTGGGCATTGAGCTGAACCAGAATATTCAACGTCTGGTGTTGCAGCACGACCACTTTGTCCACGTGGTCAGGAATCGTGACCTGTCGACCAAGCTGATCGGTGATCGTTCGGTCGGCCTGAGCAGAAAACGCAAACAACATGCTGGCGCAAACCAGCACAAAAGAGCGGAAAGTTAACATGGGATACCATCTGAATAGAGGAGTAAAAACGATATGCATTAAATTATATAACGAGAGGCCTGGCAAACCATTTTCATCATGAGCGCACCAAACCCCACATTTCAGAGGGGAAAAAATGGCGTGCAATCCTTATCACGCCTGTCTTTATACGTGAGCGCTACTCCTGTGGGGGTAACGCGTTTAAAACTCGCATCGCCTGCTCCTGAGTGAGCGAATAATCGAAGAACTGGCGATAAAAATCTCGCGTTACGCTGACCATATCCAGGCCGCTAAACAGCGCAGGATGCAGTTTTGATGCGGCCCACTGCAGCTGCAACGCGCTTTCAGTGCCGTAACGGTCCCAGGGGAACACGCCCGCCGGATTGCGCCAGACGTTACCCTGTTTCACTGCGTTAAGTTCTTTGAACAATGCCGCATATGGCGAACTGGCGATATCACCGCACCCCGCACCGAGAATAATGACCTGCGGTTGCCAGTAAAGCACCCTCTCGGGCGACACCTCTTTCATGTTGCCGTCAACTTCACCTGCCGCATTCCGTCCACCCGCCAGCGTAATCCAGGTATCGATCAACGTGTTACTGCCATCGACTTTAAGCGGATTTAGCGATTGAATATGAAGTACCCGAGGGCGCTGATTTTCCGTCAGCTCCGCAGTTTTAGCCTGCACATCCGCGAGCACACGGTTGAGATACTGATTGTAAGCCGTTGCCCGGACGCGAGCCTGCTCGGTACCCAGAACCTCTGCGGTCGTAGTGACCGATTTTTCCATCGAAGCATAGTCAGTAAATGCCATTTCAAGGACCGGAATACCCGCCTGACTGTAGCTTTGAGCATCCCCTTTTCCTTTTGCCACAAACACCACGTCGACGTGCCGGGCCAGCAAATCCTCACTATTAAATGATGTTCCCCGTATCTGTAAGGCTTGCCTCAGAGAAGGATTGATTTTAAACATCCATGGCTGGTTTTCCTCATGGTTGACCGTCGCAACAATGTTACGACCTGCGCCCAGCGTCATCAGCACCGAATGATGTGCAAACCAGCCATCCGCAATACGTTCAACATGCGTGGGAACGGTAACTGTGTGACCAGCATCATCCACAACCTGGCGTGTTGCCAGGGCAGGAAACGCCAGCCACACACAAAGCAGCCATGTGTGGCACGTTTTCATAAGCAACCTCTAAAAATCAACCTGAACAGAAAACTGAGCCTGGCGCGGTGCGCCAAGTTGAGCGCTGGCAGCCCCTGCACCCGTGTAACCAGTCAATGCGCCCGGAACAATATTGGTCCAATAGTGACGGTCGGTGAGATTGGTGATATCAAACCGGAAAGTGGTTGGCGTGTTCCACAGTCTGGTGGCATAACGCGTACCGATGTCCACCGTGGTGTAACTCCCGACCCAGTTGTCGTTGGCATTATCGGTAGCCCGACGTCCGACGTAATGCACGTTCGTGTCGACATCCAGTCCCGGAACCCGTTCGATGGTGTAGATTGCGAGGATATTCGAGGCGAAGCGCGGCAAACCAACTACTTGCTTACCATCCGCATTGCTGGCCGCGGTATTATGAAGTGTTGGATCAAGCCAGGCTCCCCCGCCTAACACGCGCAAATTACGGGTGATATGCCCATCAGCCATCAGTTCCAGCCCACGGTTCTTCTGCGTACCATCCTGAGCAAAATCGCCATTGTCGTTGGTATAGGCAAAGGGGCGTTTAGCTTCAAAAAGCGCAGCGGTAAGCAGCAGATCTTTTACTGGCGCATATTTTGCGCCCACCTCCAGTTGATGGCTACGGTAGGGATCTAACACCTGCCCGGCATTGCGCGCCCCGGCGGGCGCGGTATCGCCCTGCTGCAAACTGTCCGCCCAGGTGGTATACAGCGTGACGTTCTCCACCGGTTTATACATCAGGCTGGTAGAACCGCTCATGCCATTGTCCTGCTGACGGCTGCTTTCATGTCCAGCTTTGTTGTAGTTACTGACGGTAAAGAGGTTCTCACTGCCGGAAAGCAGCAAACTCCACTGCGGGGAAAAATGCAGCGTATCGCTGAGCAAAAATGCATGCTGAGTGGTGGTCGCTGAATGATAGCGATCGTTAAAATCTGGATACGGTGGTCGTGGATAGTCGGGATGTTGATCGAGAGAAGAATGCCCCAGAGTGAAAGTGCCGCCGTTTCTTGGATTATAGTTTTTCCACACAAATCCACGCATTCCGGTAGCAATATCCTGCGTCAGCCAGCCGGTATCAACGCTACCGGTCAGGTTCGCTAAATAACAGTTGATGGTAAAGCGACTGGCCGCCGAATTAGAGGTTGTAGTGGTGTAATCGCCCCGGTTATCCGTCAGGGTGTTGGTCACGGCCGTCGACTCGCGGTCTGCAACCTGGTGCAACGCCCCCAGGTCCAGCATCCAGTTGCCGTCAAAATCATGCTTAATATGCATATCGACGGTAGTCGTTTCGTCATCATGACCCGCATAAGATTGACCATATTTACTGTCCGTAGGATCAAATGCCGCGGGAAAGTGAACGCCTTTCGCCAGGGCAAAGCTACCCGGCATGCCTTTTTCGTAATAATGGTAATAGCTGAAATTACTCTCCAGCACCGTTTGATCTGTCAGTTGAAAGTCCAGCCCCAAGCCAGCGTACTGTCGACGGACATGGCTATCGGTGGTGTAGCTATGGCCCTCATCGTTCAGCAAGTTGAGGCGATATTTCACCCGGTCTCCCGCATCGATTGGGCCGCTGAAATCCATCGATGCCAACGTTCCCGACCCTGTACCTTGCCCTACTGTGACGCGATGCAACGGTGTATCGACAGGTCGTTTAGACACCAAATTAAACATCCCTGCTGGATTAGCAGGGCCATACAGCGATCCAGCGATGCCGCTCAACACCTCAATGTTCTGGAACTGTTCGGTCGAATATTCCGTCGTGGAGACGGCGTTCAGGCCATCAATCATATGGTTTTGTACCACGCTCCCCTGCATGCCGCGTGTTTGTGGGCGGACGCCGTCACCCTGAACGGACGGTAGGTAGCGATAGGCGTCTTTCACATCTTTGATTTGTTGCTGATCCAGCACTTTTTTCGACAACGTCTGCACCGACCAGGGAACGTCTATCAACTCTCGCTCGCCGAGGCTACCTAACGTTGCTTTTTTTTCGCTCGCCGGAGGTTCATGTTCCGATAACGAGGATTGTGACGTGGCTGGCGCCGAAACGATGACGGTATCTTCAGCATGAGCCGTGACGGCGGTGGAAAAACAGGCAAAGGTTAACAACCCAGAGGCCACTGGGGTAAATTTGTTATTTAACATTCGTTAATTCAATTCGTTAGATAGAAAGACTGGAGGCCGCTAACGCAAGCGCCTTCTCTTGAAGAGTACAGTTATTATATTTGTATGATGAATAGGATAGACCCAATCGATATATATGTAAATATATAACGACGTGTTGTTGATAAATTCACGACAACAAAAAAGCCGACGGTGATGACGACCGTCGGCTTTGGGTAAATGACAATTAACGAATTACTTGGTTGCTGCTTTGATAATATCGAGCGCTTTGGCGAACTGATCCTGCGGAATTGTCAGCGGGTAAAGGAAACGAATAACGTTGCCATACTGACCGCAGGTCAGCAGCAGCAATCCTTGCTCAAGGGCTTTCTTCTGCACGCGTTGCGCGGCTGCGGCGTTGGGTTCTCCTGTCGCTGCATCACAGAATTCAGCGGCAATCATAGAGCCTAAACCTCGCACTTCGGCCAGTTCAGGACACCCTGCTTGTGCATCTGTCAGAGCGGCGCGCAGCTGTTCGCCGAGAGCCGCCGCACGCTGGCATAGCTGCTCATCACGAATGATATCCAGCACCGCATGGGCCGCCGCGATCGACAGCGGGTTTCCAGCGTAGGTTCCCCCCAGACCACCCGGCGCAGGCGCATCCATAATTTCGGCTTTGCCCACGACGCCTGACAGCGGCATGCCGCCCGCAAGGCTTTTCGCCATGGTCATCAGGTCCGCTTTATCGGCGTAATGATCCATCGCAAACAGCTGACCCGTACGGGCAAACCCGCTTTGTACTTCATCAGCAATCATCACGATGCCATGCTCGTCGCAAATACGGCGGATGGCAGCCACAAACTCCGGCGGTGCCACCACGAAGCCCCCTTCGCCCTGGACGGGTTCGAAGATAATCGCCGCAACCTGGGTTGGATCGATATCGGCTTTAAACAGGCGCTCAATCGCTTTTAGGGAATCCGCCGTGGAAATGCCCTGCAATTCAGAAGGATACGGCGCATGGTAAACAGAGCCTGGGAACGGGCCGAAACCTTTTTTATAGGGTGCCACCTTGCCGGTTAACGCCATCGTCATGTAAGTTCGCCCATGAAAACCACCGCCAAATGCGATAACGCCAGGACGGCCGGTATGCGCGCGCGCAATTTTCACCGCGTTTTCTACCGCTTCAGCCCCGGTAGTGAAGAATGTGGTTTTACGCTTGCCGTCGATTGGCGCAACGGCGTTGATTTTCTCAGCCAAAGACACATAGCTTTCGTACGGGACAATCTGATAAGCCGTATGGGTAAAAGCCTGAAGTTGCGCTTCGACTGCCTGCACCAGGCGAGGATGGCGGTGTCCGGTGTTCAGCACGGCGATCCCGGCGGCAAAATCGATGTACTGATTGCCTTCGATATCGGTAATTGTGCTGTTTTCTGCCGACTGGGCATAAAAATCACACATCACACCCACGCCACGCGGGGTGGCATCCAGACGACGTTGTTGCAGGTTTTTATTGTTCATTCTCTACACCTTGTCCATTAATACATTTCGGTTGAATTACCCTTTAAATTTAGACGCCGTCTGGTACTTTAATCGAGAGCCAAATCGTTTTATTTTAAGGATCCAAATGCGTTCACTTGCCGGAGATGTGATCAAGCATGCATTTAATCAGCAGACTGACGAAAAACTACATCGCCGCCTGTATGCCGCCATTTGTAGTTGCATCCTCGAAGGTAGCCTGAAACCGGCTACCCGAATGCCTCCGTCGCGTGACCTGGCAGGAGAGCTGACGCTATCGCGCAATACCGTCCTGCGGGTGTACGAACAGTTGCAAGCTGAAGGGTATATTTCCGCGCGCACCAGCAGCGGCACATTTGTGACCGACAGCGTGCTGGACAATCTCGACCTGCATCCTGACAAAGAGCCTGTTACTGCCGCTCAGGAAGATCACACCCGTTTATCCTCCCGCTGCCTTGAGCTGTTAGGTAATGCCAGCGCCAGTCCCCGTCAGTGGGGGGCATTTATTCCAGGCGTACCTGATGTAGAGCATTTCCCGCACCGGGTGCTCAAGAAAATTCAGGACAGGCTGGCAAGACGACTGCGCCCGGAGTTTCTCACTTACGATGCAGCAGGCGGCGTGAATGAGCTAAAAGAAGCCCTGGCAGACTATCTACGCACCGCTCGCGGCGTACGGTGCTCACCGGAACAAATTCTGATTACTGAAGGTATTCACCAGGCGCTGGATCTGGTGACCCGGACTTTATGCAACCCGGGCGATCATGCCTGGATTGAGGAGCCGGGCTACTGGGGAATCAAAAATATTCTGCGCATCAATGCGGTAAATTTTTCGGCTATCCCGGTTGATGAACAAGGCATGGTCCCGCCGGATGCAGGCGAAACACCGCCAAAACTTATTTTTGTGACACCGTCACATCAATACCCACTCGGTTCGGTAATGAGTCTGAGCCGCCGTCAGCAACTTCTCTTTCGCGCACGCGAAACGCGAAGTTGGATAGTGGAAGATGATTACGACAGTGAGTTCCGCTTTTCCGGCCAGCCGATTCCCTCTTTGCAGGGACTTGAAGAAGAAACACCGGTCATTTACATCGGGACATTCAGTAAGACACTCTATCCCGCACTGCGACTCGGGTATGTCGTGCTACCTAAATCGTTAGCCGCTCCGCTGAAAAAGGTTCATAACGACCTCTATCGTGGTGGGCATTTGCTGATTCAGGCCGCGCTGGCAGAGTTTATTCGCGAGGGTTATTACGCAGCACACATTCGGAAAATGCGCCAGTTATACAGTCGTCGACGCCAGATGCTGGTAGAGCTTATCAGCCGCCAACTTGGTGAACATTATCTTGGTTCTTTCAGCAGCAACGCCGGGCTGCATATGATCTTACAGTTACCCGCCGGGAGCGATGACGCGGTCATTGCCCAACAGGCGAATGCGCAAGGGGTGTTGGTGCGCCCGCTGTCACGCTACTACGTGAATGAAGAGAAACGCAGCGGTTTGCTGCTGGGGTTTGCCAGCATTGAAGAGCATGAAATGACGGCGGCGTTTACCCGACTCGCGGATATTATCAGGGCAAACGCCGTGTAAGCACTGCCGGATGACGGTGCAAGCATCTTATCCGGCATACTGTTTAATGTGACGCTTTTTTAACCCCTGCCAGATCCTCCTGGCTTACTTCGCCATTCCCTTCCCCCCAACTTTTACGCACGTAATTAATCACGTCGCGCATTTCGTTGTCACTTAAGATGCCACCGTAGGCAGGCATCTTAAAGGAGACGTTGCCACGTGTTGTCGGCGTTTCTGCGCCGTGGGCAATGACTCTGAACAGCGGCGTCGGGTCATCAACCATCACCAGTGGATTGTTGACCAGTGAAGGAGCGTTATCATCCGTACCTTTCCCTTCCAGACCGTGACAGGTTGAGCAATAGCGGTTATAGGTCACTTTGCCCGCCTCAGGTGAATTCGACCAGGACGCTGTAGTCGCCGCAGCACGTTCCGTTTCAGGCTTCGCGCTTTTCAGACTCAACAGGTATTGGGCGATCGCCGTGGCATCTTCGTCGGTCAGATACTGTGTACTCTGCGTGACGACTTCAGCCATCGAACCTGAAACTGCGGCATGCTTGCTCTTACCGGTCAGCAACAGCGATTTTAACTCCTGCTCAGACATACCGGTGCCACGCAGCGAAGGTGCATACCAGCCGTCAATCATCGCGCCGCTCAGGTACTCGGCATCAGCATTGGTATACGCTTTTTCATTCATCGCCATACCTCTTGGAGTGTGGCACGAACCGCAGTGTCCGGGGCCTTCCACCAGATAAGCGCCCCGTTTTACCAGAGCAGCATTATCATCCGTTTTCGCGCTCTCTGCTGTCGCCGCTGGCGCGTCGGTAAACAACCAGTTCCAGATATGCAGCGGCCAGCGGGCGGAGAGTAGCCACGGAATGGCATTCTCTTTATTGGGCTGTGCTGACGGCGTGACGTCATGCATAAAATAGCTATACAGCGCCTTAACATCCTCGTCAGAAAGTTTTGCATACGAGGGATAAGGCATCGCCGGATAGAGCGGATGACCATCTTTGGCAATCCCCTGCCGCACGGCCTTGTCAAAATCCTCGTAAGAATAGTTACCAATACCCTGCGTCTTGTCTGGGGTAATGTTGGTCGAATAAATATCCCCCACCGGAGTAGGAAACTTTTTGCCCCCCGCCATCGCCGCACCACCTTCAGCGGTATGACAGGCGACGCAGTCTGAAATTCGCGCGATGTATTCACCGTTAGATTCAGCAGCGCTTACCGAAGCGGTAAATAAACAGGCGGCGAGAATGGTTACGTTACGCATAGATCACCCCATATCCTTGAGTTCATTAACCGCACGCCATGCCTGATCGATTGCCGTATGGGCATAAGCACTCCAGTCAGAATCGGAGTTAGCGATGGCAATGCGACCGACTGGCTGACGCGCCCGCTCGATAATTTCTGGCATCTTATCCATATCATCGAACAGCGAGTTGGCGTAGTACGCATAGCCATGCGCCCAGCGGTTAACCGTAATGGCGGAAATATCGCGTTGATTATCAAAGCCTGTTGAGCCAAACATCTCCTGCAACTGGGAGCGAATCATCTCCTCATGCGCCGCAAAGGTGGTCCCCAGCAAATAGGCTCGTCCCAGACGGAACTGCTCTCTGGCCGACAGGTTACTGCCCGGATAGGTCGGCACATAGACCATATGAATGACCATCGGGTCGTCCGGGGAGGCCGGATGTTGATACCCACCAATACTGACCGGGTAGTCGAGCTTGACCCTGCTATAAGGTGCCGCCGGAGAATAAAACTCATGCACGCCAAGCTGTTTGAACGCCTGCCAGTTTTTGACCACCACGTTGGTGTACACCAGCGGTGCCTTCACGTTCAGTTTAAGATCCGCCTGCTGCTGTTCCGGCATCTCAGGCACCAGATACGGGATCATCATGTTATAGCCTGCCATGATGGTGTTCTTACCGCGCACACGGTGCATTTTACCGTCACGCAGATAGGTCACCGCCACGCCATCCTGCACGTTGGCCGCATTAATCACCGTGCTGTTCAGGCGCAGGCGCGTAGTGTTTTCCGGCAGATCCAGCTTTTCGTAATGTAGTCTGGCGAGGACAGAGTCTTCCATCGTGTTGCCCGGTAGCGCATCCGGCAGCATATATCTGACTAACAGGCGGGCTAACCCGGCGTTACCGTCCGGGAAGTGGTAAACATACGGCTCTTCGAGGTCGGCCAGCGACTCTCCGTCCAGCGGCGGCAACCCCATCCCTTCCATGCCGGGTAAGGCGCACGCCCTGGCATCACTACAAGAAATACCTTCAATACCAATAGCAAAGAAGTCGTTGGAACGCTGCTGGAAATAGAGCAGCGCCATTTTGCTCAAACCGACTTTTGTTGCCAAAAATTCACTGTAGCTGTGGGTATCCAGCCATTCCATTTTCTCATCGACCGTCATTCCCGGCAGGTAATCACCGGGCCGGACGTGCAGGTCGATCAGCGCTTTTCTGTCATTCTCACTTAGCGGAAAATCATTGATAAAGTCTTCAATTTTACGCCCATTGAGCCTGTCCGGCGGAATATCATCAGATACCGCGCGGCCCGGATCGCCGCTGACGATTTTTGTTTCGCCAAAATTCTTCTTATCGAAGAAAACGCCGCGACTGAGCTGCCAGTCGGGGTAGAAGTTTACGTCAAAACTCTCTTTCAACCGCGTGACGCTGACGCCCACGGTTTCCATCAACTTTTGTACTTCAGGGCTGAAATTATGCGCAGGGGACTGGAATGCTTCGCTGCCACCATAACCGAGTAATTTCTTACCCGAGCTGGTAAATTCATTGCGTTTGGCGTGTCCACCAAAGTCGTCATGGTTATCGAGGATCAGGATCCGGCTATTTTGCCCGGCAACTTGACGCCAAAAACAACCGGCAGCTAACCCGCTAATACCGCCACCCACAATCACCAGATCGTACTCTTCCTCAACGGGCAGAGCGTTTAAATCAAAATGTTTATGCTCGCGACCTAGCGCATGCGCCATTTCAAACGATCCAGGATGATTGCCCCGCAGCCCCGTCAGCGCAGGAGGATAATAATTTCCATCTATAAATGCGTTTCCCTTTCCTGCCGCCCTGACCCACTCCAGCGGGGTAAGTCCCGCCGCAATAGTCACCGCGACGCCGTTGAGAAAATCACGTCTGGTAATTGCCATTAACTTTTTTCCTTATTGCTACACACTGCCTTTAATACGACACAAATAAGAGAGATACCCCTTCTTATTTATAAAGGGGTACAACCGACTACTTCACTGGCTTTAACTCTTCATCCAGTTTTTTAGAATCATAATAATCACCCTGCCAGGTGATTTTTCCTGCTTTAACATGAATATAGCTGACGCCTTCAAATTTGATCGGATTATTTGTCGGCGGACTCCCTGCCCATTCACCACTATTTTTGCCTGAAAATTCCCAACGAAAGGCCACGGTGTCTTCGTCGTAGACGGGCTTGCCGACCATTTTCCAGCTAAGATCTGGAACCGCCTTAATAAAAGCTCCGATAACCTCTTTTTCTGCTTTTTCCCTGCCGTTTACCGGTTCTCCCGCGGCGGCATCATAATAGACCGCATCATCAGCAAGAAATTGAGCGGCTCGCGAAGCATCATGCGCATTCCATGCCGCCATATACTCTTTTACGGTATTCAGCGATGTACTTTCTGCCAGGCTATAGCCCGAGAACATCACTAATGAAAGCACCGCGAGTTTTAATGTTTTCATCGTAATCCTCTCTATTCAGAAATGTCGCACATGATATGTTTCACCCGAGTGTATTCCTCGAGCGAATAGGATGAGAGATCTTTGCCATAACCCGATTTTTTGAACCCGCCGTGCGGCATTTCGGCGCACAGAGGAATGTGATTGTTAATCCACACCGTGCCAAAATCGAGGTCAATGCTGAAGCGTTGGGCGCGACCATGATTACTGGTCCAGACGCTGGCGGCAAGACCATACTCCACATCATTCGCTTTGTGTAGTACCTCTTCGTCAGTAGTAAACGACTGAATAGTCATCACTGGTCCAAATACTTCATGCTGAATAGCTTCATCATTTTGATGCACTCCGGAGACGATCGTCGGCTCAAAATAGAAGCCTGGACCAGGCCCGACGCGCCCACCGGTTTCAATTTTCGCATGTGCCGGTAAACGCTCAATAAAGCCTTTCACCTGCTCCAGCTGATTCCGGCTATTCAATGCACCGTACAGTGCATTTTGATCTTCTGGCGGCCCAAATTTGATTCTTTTTGTTTTCTGGATCAGTTTTTCCAGAAACTCAGCGTAGATAGATTGTTCTACCAGGATCCGCGTAGCCGCTGTGCAATCCTGCCCGGCATTGAAAAAGCCTGCTGTGGTGATCGTCGAAATCGCCTTGTCCATATCCGCATCGGCGAACACGATTGCGGGCGCTTTCCCGCCCAATTCCAGGTGTGCTCGGGTCAGGTTTGCCGCCGCCGAAGCCGCAACCTGCAAACCCGCACGGACCGAACCGGTAATAGAAACCAATGAAGCCTTCGGGTTTGAAACCACCAGCGAACCAGTGCTGGCTTTGCCCAACACAACGTTAAATGCCCCTCTCGGGAACAACGGTGCGGCCAGTTCAGCCAACAGCAGCGTACTGACTGGCGTGGTGTCGCTTGGTTTTAACACCACAGTGTTGCCTGCCGCCAGCGCTGGTGCAATCTTCCACACCGCCATCATGAACGGGTAGTTCCACGGCGTCACTTGCCCAACAATACCCAACGGTTCACGACGAATGGTTGAAGTAAATCCTGCGGAATATTCTCCAGCCGCCTTTCCTTCAAGACAGCGCGCCGCACCAGCAAAAAAGCGGATGGCATCGCAAGATGCCGCGATCTCCTCTTTCTCAATAAAATGGCGAAGCTGACCGGTTTCCTGGCTCTGCGCGGTTACCAGTCGCTCAACGTTGCGTTCAATCTCATCGGCCAGCCGCAACAATGCTTTTTGCCGCTGTGCCGGCGTCGATTTTCTCCAGATGCTAAACGCCGCCTCCGCTGCTGAGTAAGCCTGCTCTACCTCCGCCTCGTTAGCGTTGGGAGATATTGCGTACGTTTCACCGTCAACCGGACTCACCAGTTCGAAGCTATCTTCGCTACTGCCTGCTACATAGTGCCCATTAATAAAATGCTTCAGGGTTTTCATGTTTGTCTCCTGCCAATTAATACATAAAGAATCTTATGTAATATATATATTGTAAAATTTTTTCAAATGCGCAACATTGACACTATGATAAGCCTCGCATTTTTAACTTAATTTTTACATTTTCAGGATGAGGCTTTTTATTGCCAGCTGACGCGTTACGCCCAGCTCATCATAAGGTTATCGGGACACACATCCGCTTGTGCAGTGACGTTGCGCCCAGGCATGTAAAATAACTCGGCCATTCTTACCTTCCTTGCCCGACGGGCATGTGTTAAAAATGGTCGTTGTTTCAGGGAATTGAGTACAGAAAAGATTATGATTACTCACGCGGTCATATTTGCGCCTATCGGGCAGGTCAGTCGTTCAGACCAGATAGTGCAACGCCTTTCAAACGCCATTATCACGGGTTTGCTGGAACCAAAAGAACAGCTTCCCAACGAAACTGATTTGGCAAAGATGATGGGTGTCTCACATATCACTATCAGAGAAGCGCTAAACACGCTTCGGGCTAATAATCTTATCCATACGGTTCGTGGTCGTAATGGCGGGAGTTTCGTTTGCGAAAATATTGATGGCAAAAATAGCGCCCTGCATCCGTTCAAGGCGATCAGTACGGATTATCTGTCTGATCTGGGTGAAATGCATTGCGCCATTATTAGCCATAGCGCGCGGCTGGCTTCCCGACGGATGACCGGTGCGGATATCGCCAAATTTCGCGAGTTTGTCGAGGTGCTCAGAAAGGCAAACTCACCTGAGTTGATGACCCAGGCCGATATGCGTTGTCTGCTGGCGATTGCCGCAAGTTCGCATTCAGCGCGACTGGCCAATCAGGAGCTGCAGGTTCAGGCTGAATGGGCATCGCTGGTGGCGATACTTTATCGCACAGACAGTATTCATGCAGAAATTACCGCGCTTTATTCGGCGCTGGCCGATGCGCTGGCTGCTCACAACGAGGCAGAGTCAGTACAGTTTGCCACGCGGATCATCGACACGTTTACCTACTACCTTATTGAAAAAAAGCTGAAATATAACTCGAACTGACAATCAGTGAAGGCAGGACAGACAATGAGCTCTTCGACATCCCTAAGCGCATTAATTCGTAAAATTGATGACATTACTGTTTCTACCGTAGATTCTACCGTTGCGCTGGCGAGGAGCATCCATGAGGCGATTTCAGGGGTACAAAAGGCCTCAGCCGAGGTCGTTCTCGACCCCTCAGTCAGATCCACCGTTCAACAGCACATCAAGCGCACGCTCAATAACAACCATTACTGCTCAGGGGCGGGATTCGCCAGCCATATTGAGAGCACCGCAACCACAAAAGAGTATTGGTTGCTGGAGTGGTGGTATAAGAAAGATAATGGTTTGAGCCAGGCGCATCTGGATTTGGATCAGGCCACGCAACAACGACTGGACTTCAGAACCTTTGAGTGGTTTAAGCATTCTCCTCCGGCTGGCAAAGCCTATATCCACGGTCCCTACGTCGACTATATTTGCAATATCTCCTATACCCTGACGTCAGCCGTCCCGGTCTACTACAACGATCAGTTTCTCGGTGTTGCCGCGGTCGATCTGCTGGTCAGTCAGATAGAAGCCGAACTGCTTTCCTGCGCCCATCCTGACTATGTGATTCTGACTAATCTGGAAAACAGGATCATTTTCTCCAGTTGGCCACGTTTTCGCGTGGGTGAATTGCTGTCACCTGCAAACAGTACAGTGGTGTATCAGAGCGACTACTTTATCCTTTATCACTATCAAAACTAAGGGCCCGAAGGCCCTGAGTTTTTAGTTATCCTGCCCCATATTGAGCTTATTGGCGTAGGCAATGGCGTCGTTTTCCGGCGCCGCTGAACGACCAAACGGACGGGTCAGGAACATATAAATAAGCCCCGAGCCAACAACAATCGCCAGGCCGAACAGGACCGTCCAACGGTCGATGAAGTCGCTGCTGTCTGCCGGTTGCGCCAGTAACCAGATCCCGCACAATCCGTAAGCTAACGCCAGCACATTCACGATTACGCCCCAACCGCCAATGGTCCACTCCCCCGCCGGTTTCCAGCCTTTCAGACGCTGACGCAGCGCGGCCAGCACAACCATCTGGAACGAGATGTATATCCCGATTACAGCAAACGCGGTGATACGCGACAGGTTATCTGGCTGGAAATAAACCCAAACGCAGATAATCACTGGCAGCAGGCAACTGACGACCATGGCATTATCCGGAACACCATTTTTAGAGATTTTGGCCATCCATTCACTTCCCGGCAGCATTCTGTCGCGGGAGAAAGAAAAGATAAGACGGCTTAACGCAGCCTGCAGAGACAAAATGCACGACAACATGGCGATAATTGCGACGACGATAAAGACAGTTGCGCCAGTTTCGCCCAGAGCTTCATTAAGGATTGCAGGGATAGGATCGGACGTTTTGCCATTCACGATGCTGACCAGATTCGGTGAAGCCAGCAAATAACCCATAACAGAAATAATGGCGGAAATCGCGCCGAATACGATGCTTAAAATCATCGCCACCGGGATCTTTTTACTCGGATTCTGCACCTCTTCCGCAACGTTACCGCAGGCCTCAAAGCCAAAGAACATAAACAGCCCCATCAGCGCAGCGGACATAAATGCGGTGGAGTAGCTGCCGTCATGCGCCAGCACGCCCATCGAGTCAAAAATCACAGAGAACGGCTGCGAACGGTGGAAAATCAGCAGATAAATCCCCAGCGCGATCACGCTGACAATTTCACACCAGAAACCAATTTTTGCCACCCGGGCCAGATTTTTAGTCCCGGACATATTAACGGCCATCATCAACAGCAGCAGCAGGACAGAAGTCACCAACATCGTGGCCGGCGTCTGACCATAGTGGAAGAGTGATTCAACAAACGTTGATGTATATTCCGCGATCGACGTAATGGTGACCACCAGCGCCCACAGGTAGATCCAGGCGGCGATCCACGCATACTTCTTGCCCCACAACCTTCTGGCCCAGGGGTAAAGCCCGCCGGTTATCGGATACTGGGAAGCAACCTCACCAAACACCAATGCCACCAAAAGTTGCCCACATGCGACGATTAAAATCCACCATACTGCGGGCGGCCCCGCCAGCGTTACGGCCAGCGCAAACAGCGAATAGACGGCAGTAAGCGGCGACAGGTAGGTAAAACCCAACGCAAAGTTTGAAATAAGACCTATCGATCTATTGAACTGTTCTTTGCCATCTTTTTGAAAATTATCGTTTTTCTTATCAGGTGTCTGTTCCATATAGCTTTCTCTTTTGTGGAATAGTCGCAGGGTTGAACGATTAATGTATAAAAGATATTAAGTTATATGTATAGTGATTTTGTCGCAGATTTGTTAAAAATGATCGCGCATCACGTTAATGAAAAAGTGGAGATAAAACGGTAGAGAGAGCGAGAGTTTTGCGGTATTTACAACCAACGATTCTTTAGCAATTGCGAACCATAGGCTATTTTGGCGGATAAATACGCACAGCGGATTGCGTTCGATGCTAAGTAGCAAGAATCGCTGCTGTTAAGCAACATTTTTGCAATATAATAACGCGATGTTAAACGCTGAACCTGAGCAGGTGAATGATGGAAATTGATCTCGATAATCTGGTCTTTGATGGACTGGAAGAAGCGCAAGAGCGTAACGCTGAACGTCTGGAAGATGCAGACAAGAAAGCGCAGGAAATTATTGCTGATAATGACTGCGGCGACGCCTGCAAAATCTGATTTCCAAACCGGCGCAATGCCGGTTTTTATTGCCTGTTTAAGCCACCCGCTTCAGCCCGTATACCGCAACGCCTCAATCAGTTGCGCAAAAGCGGCGGTATGCTGTTTTCGGCTGGGATAGTACATATAATAGCCAGGAAAAGGTTCACACCAGTCCTCCAACACTTTTTCCAATGCCCCCTCAGCAACAGCCTGTTCGACGGTGTCTTCCGGCACAAATGCCAGCCCCATTCCCGCCATCGCTGCGCTAATTCGCGGAGGTAGATTGTTAAAAATAAGCTGCCCTTCCACCCGTACGCGCAAATCTTGCCCGTCTTTAGCAAACTCCCAGGCGTATAATCCGCCCAACGTCGGCATGCGCATGTTAATACAGCTGTGATTTTGCAGGTCGTGAGGGGTTTGCGGTTTGCCATGACGAGCAAAATACGCCGGTGACCCCACCACTACCATGCGCCAGTCCGGGCCAATTCTTATGGCGACCATGTCTTTTGCCACCTGCTCACCGAGCCGAATACCCGCGTCATAGCGGCCAGTCACAATATCCGTCAGACTATTGTCGATGGTCATTTCCACATTCACATCAGGGTAAGCCTGCAAAAACGGCTCCAGCGCGGGCCAGACGGTAGATTGCAATGCATGTTCGCCCAGCGTCAGGCGAATGTTACCGGCCACGCGCTGACGGACATCGGTTAATGCCAGCAGCTCAGTTTCAATGTCATCAAAACGCGGGCTGATACTGTTGATAAGCCGTTCTCCGGCTTCGGTCGGCGCAACGCTGCGCGTGGTGCGGGTCAGAAGCCGTACATCCAGCCGCTCTTCAAGCCCGCGGATCGCATGGCTTAGCGCGGATTGCGAAACCCCAAGTTTTGCCGCTGCCCGGGTAAAACTACGCTCGCGGGCAACGATAATGAGATAATAGAGATCGTTAAAATTATCACGCAGCATGCTTATCCCCAATCCAAACCTGTTGTGACATATGGTACAGGTCTGGAGGGGATTCCTGTAGCCTTTCTGGACATTAGCCCAGCTCGGTCTTATTCAAGCGAGCCCTCACACAAAAACAAAATGCAAATTATTGCCAGGCTTATGCACTATTTTTACCTTTCACTTATGCATTATTTTCACCCGCTATTAACACATCCTTCACTAATAACATTTTGTATATAGATAAGAATTTTTTCTTATTTTGTCCCAACCGTAAGTTATGGGAGCGTAAAAAGCACAAACCAAAAACTACAGGGATTTCATACAATGATGGCAAAGAAAACGTACCGCGCTAAAAAAACACTGCTGGCATTCGGCGTGCTGCTGGCCTCAGGACTTACCGTCTCGCAGGCTCAGGCTGACCAACTGGCCGATATCAAAGCCGCAGGCGTTGTAAAAGTCGCGACATTTGACGCGAATCCTCCGTTTGGCTCCGTCGATGCCAAAACCCATAAGATTGTCGGCTACGACGTTGATTTTGCCGAAGCGCTGGCCAAATCCCTTGGTGTAAAACTGGAACTGGTCGCGACCAATCCGGCAAACCGCATTCCGTTATTACAATCCGGTAAAGCCGATTTAATCGTCGCGGATATCACGATTACACCTGAACGGGCGCAGGTAATAGATTTCTCCGTCCCCTATTTTGTTACCGGCCAGCAGTTCCTTGTGCCGGCAAAATCTCCGGACAAGCTTGATGAATACAGCAAGGCACGCATCGGCGCGGTAAAAGGCACTACTGGTGAACAGGCACTGCATCAGCGCTTCCCGCAGTCGCGCGTGGTGGCCTACGACGACATCCCGCTGGCGTTAACCGCGCTACGCAACGGCAATGTTCAGGCCATTACCCAGGACAGTACGATTCTGGCCGGTTTATTAGGTGCTGCGCCGGATAAAGCCGATTTCAAAATTCTGCCGGACCTGCTGAGCAAAGAAGAGATCGGCGTGGGGGTGAAAAAAGGTGAGCCAGCGTTGTTAAAAGCCGTCAACGATGAACTTTTGAAGCTGGAATATACCGGGCAGGCGGCCAAAATTTATGATGTCTGGTTTGGTCCTGAAACCAAAAATCCGCAACCCCGCGCCTTTAAAATAGAAGTCAAGTAATATGCTCTCAGCCCTTTTTCATCGCTCCGCAGCTTCGGCTGCGGATTTTACCCATTTGCGCCAGGCGAGCGTCGAACTGCGCAATGTGATTAAACAGTATGACGCTCATTCTGTCCTTAACGGCGTTAGTTTGGCGGTTGAACCCGGTGAAGTGGTGACCATTCTGGGGCCTTCCGGCTCAGGAAAGTCCACTCTTATACGTCTTATCAACCAGCTTGAGTCGCTCAGCGGTGGCGAAATCTTCATTGATGGTAAACCGATTAGCCAGTTGCGTGGGGCGGCGTTACGCCAGCTACGTAGCCGTATCGGTTTCGTATTTCAGCAATTCAATCTTTATTCGCACCTGACTGCGCTGCAGAACATCGCGCTGGCGCTGGAATATGTTCACGGCTGGAACAAGACGGAAGCGGAACGTCGGGCACTCGAGTTACTGGAAAAGGTAGGACTGGCGGAAAAAGCCAACGCCTATGCCGCGCAGTTGTCCGGAGGGCAGCAGCAGCGCGTGGCCATCGCCCGCGCACTGGCTTCATCACCGCAAATTATTCTGTTTGATGAGCCCACTTCCGCGCTGGATCCGGAAATGATCGGCGAGGTACTGCAGGTGATGAAAAATTTGGCCCACAGCGGTATCACCATGATCGTCGTGACCCACGAAATGCATTTTGCCCGCGAGATTGCCGATCGGGTGGTTTTCATCGATGGTGGCGATATTCTTGAAGTGGCCCCGCCGGAGGATTTTTTCGTCCGACCACAGCACCCAAGAACCCAGCGTTTCCTGAAAAAAGTGCTCGACCCGTTACACCAGGAGTCATCATCATAATGCATGCAATGGACTGGCAGGGAGTGCTGAGCGGGCAACCCCTGCAATGGATAATTTCCGGTTTTCTCACCACGCTCTGGGTGACGCTGGCAGGTATCGTGCTCGCCACGCTCATTGCCATCTCACTGCTCGGCCTGCGCCTGACGGGCAATCGTCTCGCTAAAGCGATGGTCGGGGTGTGGGTCTCGGTGTTTCGTAATACACCTTTACTGGTGCAACTGATGTTCTGGTATTTTGCCGCCTGGAACTGGCTACCCCGTGACGTCATTAGCTTTATCAATGCCGATCATCCATGGTCAATTTTGCCGGGTGATGTCTGGTGGTTAACACCGGAGTTTATCTGTTCAGCATGGGGGCTTGGCGTATTTACCTCAGCATTTTTGGTTGAAGAGATCGCCTCTGGTTTACAGGCTGTTTCTGCCGGACAACGCGAGGCT
This sequence comes from Citrobacter sp. Cpo221, assembly GCF_030332345.1. Lineage (NCBI taxonomy): Bacteria > Pseudomonadati > Pseudomonadota > Gammaproteobacteria > Enterobacterales > Enterobacteriaceae > Citrobacter > Citrobacter sp. Cpo221. The sequence goes on along the minus strand of NZ_JAOWIA010000033.1, from coordinate 74,265 downwards.
GCCGTGGCGCAGGGGTTTTCATCCTGGGCGATATTTCGTCATATTCTGCTGCCTCAGGGGCTGGCAAACGCCTGGCAACCGATTGTTGGGCAATATCTCAACCTGATGAAGCTTTCCTCGCTTGCCAGCGGTATTGGATTTGCTGAGCTCACCTACCAGGTACGGCAAATTGAGAGCTACAACGCGCACGCGCTGGAAGCCTTTGCCGTTGGCAGCGCACTCTATCTGTTTACCGGCATCGTTCTGGGTATGCTGCTTACCCGTCTTGGCCCTCAGTCTGCGTCGGGTAAATCGTCAAAGATAAGAATGCGCATCTTCAGCGTCAGGAGCATACTGCATGATCGCTAATGTTTCGGTCATTACCGACAATCTTGACTATCTCCTGTGGGGACGTGTAGCTGAGGGGCAACCCGGCGGCGTCCTGCTCACTTTGCTGATGGCTATCGGTGCGGCTTTGCTGGCGCTGCCTGGCGGGATCGTTCTTGCCTGTTGTGCCTGGCGATTTCCGGGCGCGGTTCGCAACGGATTGTTTATCTGGGCGGAATTTATTCGCGGCATTCCGCTCATCTTTGTGATTTTCTGGATGTGGTATTTGCTACCCATGCTGACCGGAAGCGATCTGCCCGGTGCCGTTACCGTGACACTGGCGCTGGCATGGTTCACCGCCGCCTCGGTGATGCACTCGGTGTATGCTGGAATTAGCGCACTGCCTGGCGGGCAATATGAAGCGGCAGTTGTTCAGGGTTTTCGCCCGGATCAGGCCCTGTGGCTTATCTTGCTGCCGCAGGTGCTGCGTAACGTACTGCCGTCGCTGACAGGGATTTTTATTGGGCTACTGAAGGACACGTCACTGGCGTTTATTGTTAACGTGCCGGAACTCACGACGGTTGCCGGTCAGGTTAACAGCCGGGTGCAGATCTACCCCGCTGCCATTTTTATCTTTACCGGGCTGGTCTATTACCTGCTGTGCTTTAGCCTTGAAAAAATCACCCAGCGCCGATTCGCACTAAAATGACCTCTCGGCTCAACATTCCACGAACTGATGGTCTTCGTTGAGCCGATATTTCACGCCCGCCCGAATGTTATTTTCCCCTTCAACGGCAAGCGCAAAACGCATTCTTTTGCCATCGTGATAAGCCAGCGCCGCACATCCGCCGGGACCAAGAATTATCGAGTCGACAGCACCGGTACTGGCAACAACGGCGTTCTCTCCGCTGGCAATAATGTGGATATTGTCCGCGCAGTTAGCGATTTTCGCCTCTGCGCCAAAACAGGCCAGCTGGGTTAAATCACCGCTACTGGCAATCCGGTTTCGCTCGCCGAGCGAACTGATACGTACGCGCATGCCGGTACTGGCAATACGCGTTCCGTCGCCCACGCTGCTGATACGCGCCGAGTTTCCCGCAATCGCTATTCGCCCGCGATCGCCTGAACTGCCGATATGCGTGTTATAGCCTACACTGCCAATCCGTGCGCTGTAACCGGCACAGGCGATCTGCGCAGCATACCCGGCGCTGGCAATTTTAACGTTGTCACCCGCACTGCTAAACCGGGCATAATCTTCCGCACTCGCCAACGGACGGCTGGTTTCCCCCGCGGCTTGCTCACAGGAAATATTCCCCATTGCGTCAATATCCTGCTGAGCAAAACTCGCCTCTTCCCGCCATTTTGACCAGCCGTATTCCACCAGGCTATTTGCCCAATCGGTATACCCTTCCCGCTGGAGCGCGCGATGAACATCGGCATAGCTTCCTCCTGCAGGAAACGCGCGTAGAAACCAGCGGTACATGACGGGCCCAACACGCCAGGCCCGTAAGTCACTTCGCGTAATCATCATCGCTTAATGCCGGTGGTAGCCATCCACCATACACTTAAAGGTTTCGCCCGGCGTGCGACCCGTAGTGCAGAGATAAAGATGCCCAAAAATGAAAAACAGACTGACTATTGCCAGCGCAAAGTGCGCCTGAAGTAGCCAATAACGCACCCCGGGGAACAGATCGCCGACGGCCGTCGGGTAAAGCGATAACAATCCAGTGATCAGTAGCAGTGGCAACAAACCATACATCACGCCAACATAGGCCGCCTGCTGTAACGGATTAAACTTAGAGCGAGGTGAGGCCGGAAATGGGTGTGACTCGCCCTGCATAATGCCAAACAGGTAAAAACGAGTTTGTCTTTGCGCGCGTGCGATCCAGCCCTGACGTTGAATAATATAGTGATGTCCGTTGCCGCCAATCAGGTTGATCAGCACAAAACCAATCCAGCAGGCAAGTAGCAAAAAGCCACAAACCTCATGAACGGTAAGCAGGCTTTTCATTACCGGTGCGCTGACGGCAGAGAAGTGATTGACCAGGCCACTGACCAAAAGTAGCAGAAACAGCAGCGCATTCGACCAGTGCCACAAACGAACAGCCTTCGAATATAAATAGACCTTCTCACCGTGCCCTGCCGACGCTTTATGTGCCGCCCGAAAGCGCAGCATGGCGTGAAGCGCCAGCACCAGCCACATTCCCACCAGCATTAACCCGGCAACGACTAACCACACAGGCCAGTAGTCCGGTGAAAACAGGGGAACATACTGTGCAAGCTGGGCGTGAAACTGTTCGGCATTCTGCGACGCGTTCATACATTTTCCTTTTTAATCAAATGTTGACCGAACCGACGATACAGATGGGGTTTCCCGGCGCCTGCAAGTTGATATTCGTAATACTTGTTTTCTCGCAACCAGGTCTGAATTTCCGGGCTATCTTCACGACCGAAAATCAGCGCATGTTCCGGGCAAGCGTTAACACAGATCGGAGGGAAACCTTTCGCCAGCCGAGATTCTGCACAGAAGTCGCATTTATCAGCCACTTTGGTTTGCGGGTTTAGATAGCGAACCTGATAAGGACACGCACCAATACAGTAACTGCAGCCAATACAGGAAGACGTATCTACTCGCACAATACCGTTCTCATCTCGCCAAGAGGCACCGGTCGGACACACCTCAATACAAGGCGCATCATCACAATGCTGGCAGGACTGACGGAAGTAGTGATACAGCGTTTCGTTGTCGTTGTCCGAGACTGGAATATGCGCTATCGACAAACGGCTGCCCTGGGCAGGAACATGGTTGGTTTTCCTGCAAGCCCGGGCGCAGATATTACATCCGTTACACAGTGATTCATCGTGAATCATGACGTAACGAACGGCTTTAGGGCTCCTGGTACTCGCTAACAGATTTTGACCTGGACCGGTGAAAAAAATCACCGTCCCCATGCCAATGACAAATTTTCGTCGGGTGAAGGACATCGGGTTATCCTCTAATACTGTGACAGTGGTCGTCCACACGTTCCATGACATCAACCTGAATAATTCAGGGGTTCTGATACTGCTCAACCTCAAGCCATTCACACAGGCCGTACGCTTTGCCATAACTCATAAAACGTTCGCTAAACAGATAAGGCTCCGCATTTGACGATTCCACAGTACGTATATCCGCGTAATCGGGATGCGTTTCCATGGCCGTGAGCGCCGCTGTAATCTGTTGAGACTCAAAGCTGTACGGCGGTTGCGTCAACATGGCGACCTTATAGGGGCGAGGATACGTTCGACAGTCGAAGCGTACCGCCTCGGCAATCGCACGGCAGATGTCGTTTTCCACCACCTGCACGCACATGTCGGCGTAGTTTGCCGTCATGGTTTGCGTTGAGTAGAAATAGACATCTTCCGCCCCCTGCACACGGTTGATATCCGCGTTATTCGCGTCCTGGCACAGCACATCCAGCAGCGCGGAGAGGTCGGCTTCAGGGACCGAATAAGGTGGCTGCAGAAACACGCTGCGCGCTACCAGGTGCCCCGATGCCGAATGCTGGCGGATAAAATCTGCCACAATCGACTCCGGGCTGGCGGCTTCCTGAACCTGCGGCGCAGTCACCTGCTCGACCGGCGGGTGAAACGCCTGTAGCCAGTGTCTCTTTTGGCTATCAACCTCATCAGGAATCGCCTCAACGGGTGCCTGAACGTTGCTCACGTTAGTCATCTCGCGTTCCTTACGCTGGCAACAGATCCTGCGCAGCCAAATCGGCTGCCACATCTTCAAGTCCGAGTCGGTTCAGGGTTTCGCGCGTTGGGCAACCCAACTCGGGATCCCAGCCCATTTCCTGATAGAACATCGTCAGTGACTGACGCATATCCTCCCTGTCCATCTTGTCGGTGCCTTCGGTGAAGACCGGAATTTTCGGATCTTTATCAAACACCCAGGAGCAGATAAGATCGTGTTCATTACGCATATCTTTGGTTTGCATCAGTTTGACCGTATAGGCACGATGCAGGGTAAAGATGCGTTCAGCGGCCAGGTCCAGACTCGCCTGCGTGGTTTCATCACCAGTGACTGCCTGGAAGAATTTCGCTTCCAGATCCAAATCTCCGCGATAGTTGCGGCTCTTGAGTGGTGAAACCGTCATTGGCCAAACCCAATTACACAGCGTAACCGCGTTATGCAGGCAGACTTTCAGCAGCGTCCATTTGGCATATTTGATCTTGGCGGCATTGATCGGGGTGTAATTCTTGGTCTCGTCGTAGGCGTCCTGCGACCCAAATAACTCGCCCGCCACTTCGCGCTGTAATTTCAGCGGCAAACCGGAACCGATGAAGTTGATATGGGTGTGCGCCATACAGTCACGGTTAAACATACAGTTGGTGATCGCCCCCACCTGCGCCGAGGCTTCGTTTGCATGGTGGACCGGAAAACCAAACGGCGACCACAGTTTATTTTTGGCATAACCCCAGTACTCTTCGCCCAAACCCCAGCGTTCAGCAATGGCATACGAACCGTCTGCAAGATGACTGAGTTCCCCCACGCGATGCGCCAGTCGATAGTAAAAATCTTTGATAAAGTTAGGATCGCCCGCCTCCAGTTGATCCCAACGGATCTCCGCGTACTCTTCGGCTGGCAGCACGCGTTTAAAGACACCTTTCGAATAGCAGTAGGTAAAGTCACGGTGCAGCTGGCCGTAGTTACACCAGATACCGTAATCGTCAAACAGGTTCAGTCCGATCAGGTTCCCTACGACTCGCCCATCGTCTTTATCGTCAAAATCTTTCGGGCCATTGGGGAAAATGGTGGTGTGAACAAAGTTCGCCACGCAGGTGTTGCCGCCGGTACTCGGCACGCCAAAATCCTTCACCCGCGGGACATTGAGCTGCGACATACAACGAATAGGGCATGAATGGCAGCCGCTCATTTTGACCGTGTATTTTTCTGCGGCTGGACCCAGATCGAACACCGATTTATAGGTACGGAAACCCACCGTATTTTGGTTGCCCGGCGGGATTTCACCGGTTTCGATTGGCCCCCCTTCTGCCGCCCCCCAGAAAAGTCCCTTACGGGCTGTCCAGCGCGAGTTTGGCGAAGAGTATTCTGCCCAGGCCTGCGGGGTGCTTGGCACAACGTGGTTGTTGTTGGCGCCGATAAGCTCGGTCATCATGTAGTCATTGAGACGCTTCATCTCTTTACGATCGGCAATGTTGACGCCTTTAGTCCCTTCTACCGCAATGGCCTTCAGGTTTTTCGACCCCATCACCGCACCCGTACCGGCGCCGCCGCTGTGGTTGCGGCTGTTGATCATGCAGGACAGTGGCACCAGATTCTCACCCGCCTGCCCAATAGCGGCAACGCAGGTTTCCGGGCTGGTAATCCGGCAAATCTCTTCGGTTGTAGCGCGAGTCCCCTTGCCCCACAAGAAATCGGCTTTTTCGATACTGACTTTATCGTCTTTGATGTTGATCCAGACCGGTGATGCGGACTTGCCTTCAATAATAATGGCGTCGTAACCGGCGAATTTCATTTGTGCAGCAAAGAAACCGCCCATATGGGCATCTACGACTAAGTTACCTTTGGTAAACGTCGATAAGGAGGTGATATTGACGCGGGAGCTACAGGGAGCGCCAGACCCCGTCAATGGTCCGGTGGCAAAAACCAGTTTATTCCCTTCATCAAAAGGCATGGTGCCTGGCGGGACTTCGTCGTACATAATTTTATAACCAAAGCCCATCCCACCGACAAATTTTTTAAATTTACTGGAATCTTCAAGGGTGATATTACCCGTAGTGAGATTGACCCGTAAAATATTACCTGTCCAACCATTAGCCATCATGTTTTCCTTTGCAAGAAGGTTTAATAGATATACCCGCCATTCTTCAGGCAGCTTTTTTATCCAAAACTGCAGTATTTTTGGTAATTAATGGCGCGAATCAGGTATGCCTGTTATCTATCAAACAGTAATATCTTTCCACTCGATAATTTTTAATGCGCCAGTCGGACAAGCATTGGCGCATTCCCCGCATAACACACATTTTGAGGACTTTTTCGTTTCGGTATTTACGGTCGCCATCATCCACGGGCAGGCTGTGGTACACGCGCTACAGCCAATACAGCGTTTGTGGTCCACCGCAATACAACCGTCTTCCTGTTTCCAGGTAATTGCACCAATTGGGCAGACCTTCATGCACTGCGGATCTTTGCATTGCCGGCAGGTATCAGCGGTATAGTTTAAATCGCCATACAGCCCACCACCGGACCCGACGCCATCATCGCCAAAGAAGAAATTGCGATGGATTTTTATCCGGGAAAAGAAGGTCCCTACGGCACCATCGTTATAATTGGTACAGGATATTTCACAGCGGTGACAGCCCGTACAGCGGGCTCGCTGGGTCACCAGAACCCCTTTCGGCGTATTGATAAGCCCCACGGTCCCACTATCGACATCTTCCTGCTTACAACCAAATAGGGATAACAGCGCGGGGGCAATCGTTAATCCCGCCAGTCCTTTCCCTGATATCCGCAGGAATTCTAGTCGCGTTAAACCACAATCTAAAAATGGACGATCAACCTGGTTCATTTATTTCGCATCCTCTTCGCAAATGCTGTGGTAGCAACACATCCAGGCTAATTTAAACCAGCGCAGCTCAAGCCATATCGGGCGGTTAATGTTGCCAACAACACGTAAATTTTTGCCCTAACCTGATCGCGTAAATGACGGTGGTTAAACTGAATGAATCTAATCCTTTAGGGTTAGGCGCAGAAATAATGTGGTTATTCAGCATGCATAGCCTTGATCGTCATCAATTAAAAAACGGAAGGGATATAATTAATGCGGAGTGAGATTTATTATCATTAAGAAATGGAGTGTAATAGCAGCCCATTTAAATTACAAATATTTGTGAACCCTCTCACAAATATAATACTGCACGATCATCGGTATATAAATAAATATATATCGATTTATAATTCTCTACAAGAATTTATTAACGAAGATAAATTATATAGATTGATAGATTAACGTATCGAGAATAAGAGGACGGCAAAAAATTTCTGCGGTCCTCTTTTTATGAATTAACCGGCCAATGCTTTAATTACGGTCTCAATAGCCTGTTTTTCTAACTCACTGCGCTTCACGCGCTGGTTAGCAAGGGTGGTTCTCAGTACTCCCGCAATGACGATATGCTTAGGTTCTTGTCCCAGATCGCGCATTTCCAGCACTACTTTACCGACTACTCTGCACATTTCACGGTACAACTCGTCGTCTTTCGTCTGATTTCCCATTTTTGCCCGCTCGTCATTAACTCAAACCAACAGCATATATCACTCTGAGGATTTAGACAAAATTCAATGAAAATCAAAGAAATGTCATCATTCTACTGAACTCGCTGAAGTCGATTAACAAGCTCAGCAAGACTTCCTGCCTGCATTTTTTCCATCACCCGCGCCCGGTGCACTTCAACCGTACGCACGGCAATATTCATGGCATCAGCAATTTCCCGATTCATTAATCCTTTTGCAACCAGATGCGCCAGTTCCCGTTCTTTTGGCGTTAGTTGTTGATAGCAGCAGATGATCTCTTGTCGCGAGAACGCCGCTGCCGAGACCTGCAAGGCATGTTCTAATGCTGCCTGCAGCGGCACGGCTGACACCGGTTTTTGCAAAAAATCGACCGCGCCACGTTTCATTTGTTCAACCGCCATCGGTACATCGCCATGCCCGGTGAGAAAGACCACCGCCAGCGTGCTTGCTTTCTGACGCATGATTTCATGCACAGCGTGCCCATCCAGTACCGGCATACGCATATCCAGCAGTAGTACGCCCACCTGGTGCAGATTTGCCTCGGCGAGGAATTTCTCGCCTTGCTCCCAGCAAGACACCTCATATCCCAGACTTTCCAATAAAAACGCACAGGCCTGGGTGACGGCAATGTCGTCATCCAGCAGATGAATTATCGCCACTACGGCCTCCTTCCTGATTTGGTTTAAAATACAATGTCACTCTCGCCCCCGCTTTGCCGTCCGGAGCCTGCTGATTGTTGATCTCAATATCCCCGTTTGCGTAGCGCACCAATCGCTGACAAATGGCCAGTCCTAGTCCCATACCTTCTTTGCGGGTGGTCATAAACGGCTGAAACGCCTGATACAACTGAGCCTCGTCAATGCCTCCGGCATTATCCTGCACCTGAATACGCACGCCACCATCCTTGTGCAGGGCGCTAAACCATACTGTCGTAGCGCCTGCCTGGGCGGCATTAAGTACCAGATTAGCCAGCACCTGCTCAAGAAGAACGCTTGGCAGCATCAACGTTAACGCCTTACTAACCTGCGTGTGCAGCGTTATCGCCGGGAATTGCTGGGGCATGCGCAGTAATTGCCAGACGTGATGGATAGCATCGTGAACGTTGATTGCTTGCCAGTCATCGGTGAGTACCGGATTGCCCTGTGCCTGGCTGACCCACTGCCGGAGATTGCGCAGCGTATCGGCTCCCCGTTGTGCCTGGGTGTCTATGTGCTCAAGCGCGGGCAACAACGGATGCTGCTCATCCTGACCACGCAGGCGAATCAGACAGCCTTGGGCATAATGGCGGATAGCAGACAACGGCTGATTGAGCTCATGGGCAAAACCGGAGGTCATCTCCCCCAGCACACTCATTTGGCGGGCAGTCTCCAGCGCCTGTTCCTGTTTGTGCAACAACACGTTGTTCCGCTCCAGCTGCCTGCCACGTCGGCGAACCAACAGCATTACCCAGATGTAATTGAGCGTAAGCAACAGCAATATGATGACCACGCCCCCCATTGCCAGTCGGTGTTGAATAAACCAGCTTTTGACATCCAGCCACAGCTGACGCTGCTGCGGATGCTGGCGGACGTCGCGCAGCAACGCTTCTACTTCACGGGTCGAGGCGGGCGCGCCCCAGCGAAACGCCGCGTTTTGCGGTGCATTGAACAGTACCCGCGTGACGCGATCGGCCAGCTCGTCACTCACTGCAGGTAGTGCGGCAAATGACCAGTCCGGATAGAGCGGCGTACTGGTTAAACAGGGAATTGAAGTCGGATGGTTCAACACGGTCATAAAATCGGTTTTACGGATGAGGCCTTCTTCATCCATTTTTTCCAGCAGGCACACCGGCACGATCACCGCCTGCACGGCTTTTTCACGTAATAAATAGAGTAAGGCATCGGCGGGAAATCCGGTGAACGTCAGACGCAAATCGCGCTCCGGGCGCAGACCAGCATCGCTGAGCGCTTTATATCCCAGCAAATAGCCGCCAAACGCCTGTGCATCAATGGCGCCAACCGTTTTGCCGATCAGATCGTGTGCGGAGGTTATCCCGCTGTCGCGCCTGACGAGGATCGCGCTGCCAATCACGTTACTGGTGGCTTTCCCACCACGAGTGGAGCGTAGCGACGCCAGCCAGCGTAGCGCCGAGCGGCTGTTTAGCTGGACAAACTGCGCCGGATTGGTGACCACAAAGTGTACCGTGCCACGATTCACCGCCTCCTGCATCTGTCGCAGGTCCAGCGGTTGAATATGAAACTGCTCACCGGGGATTTGCTGATTCAACAAGGTTTCCAGCGGCTGCCAGTGATTGCGTGTTGAAACCTCCCCGCGCATCGCCAAAACGCCAATGTTCCATGTCTGCGCCCTGACCGCGCCGCTTAGCATCCACAGCGACACCAGCACCGCCAGACATCTTACTACGTTACGTCCCACTCAATTATCCCTGTCAATTATGTTGTTTTAGATCAACAACAAGCCGGGTATGTGGTTAACCACAATAGAGTATACCCCGTCACGATTTTTACACTGTAAATCATTGAGATTCTTTATTCATCACACGCAAATCAACGGCGTGACCAATGTTTCGTTGTTGCATCGTGACGGGAGAAAATATGGACAGCAGTAAACGGCAGTTTCTCCAGCAACTGGGCGTCCTGACCGCTGGGGCATCACTGGTTCCGCTGGCTCAGGCGCAATTTCCCTATTCGCCTGAACGCCGGGAAGGCTCACAACAGCATCGCTACGCCATGCTGGTTGACCTGCGACGCTGTATCGGCTGTCAGGCCTGTACCGTCAGTTGCGCCATTGAAAACCAGACGCCACAGGGCGAATTTCGTACCCTCGTCAACCAGTATCAAGTACAGATTGAAGGTCAGCAAAGCGTCACCAACGTCCTGCTGCCGCGACTGTGCAACCATTGTGATAATCCCCCTTGCGTGCCCGTTTGCCCGGTGCAGGCCACTTTCCAACGCGAAGACGGCATTGTGGTGGTCGACAACACACGCTGCGTGGGCTGCGCCTATTGCGTGCAGGCCTGCCCTTATGATGCGCGATTCATCAATCATGAAACGCAAACCGCCGATAAATGTACCTTTTGCGTTCACCGCCTCGAAGCGGGGCTGCTCCCGGCCTGTGTGGAATCCTGCGTCGGCGGCGCGCGCATCATTGGCGATATTAAAGATCCGCACAGCCGCATTTCACAAATGCTGCATGAACACCATGACGCCATCAAAGTCCTGAAGCCGGAAAGCGGTACGTCTCCTCACGTGTTCTATCTGGGACTGGATGAGGCGTTTGTCACCCCATTGATGGGACGAGCTCAACCCGCTCTCTGGCAGGAGGTTTAAATGAACCATTCACTGATTATCGACGAGGTTCTGGCCCATCCCCAGGACGTAAGCTGGTTACCCTGGGCCGTACAATATTTCTTTTTCATCGGCATTGCCGCCTGCGCCGCGCTGTTCGCATGCGTTCTCCACTGGCGCAAAAAAGAAACGGCAAACCTGGAGAATCTGACGCTGTTAATCGCCCTGACCTGTGCGATTACCGCGCCGCTGGCGCTGACCGCTGATCTACACCAAACCGCCCGCGTCTGGCACTTCTATGCGTATCCGACACCATGGTCCTGGATGCCGTGGGGCGCGCTGTTTTTACCGCTGTTTACCGGTTTTTTAGGTCTGTGGTTTCTGGCGCAGCATGTGAAACGACTAACGCTAAAAAGTTACAGCGTCACAAAATGGTTAGCGCTTGGTAGCGCGCTGTCCGCCATCGGATTGCTGGTTTACACCGGCCGTGAAGTGTCGGTGGTACAGGCGCGTCCCATCTGGTTCAGTTACGCCTTTCCGGTTGCGATGTTCCTCAGCGCGCTGCAAACATTTCTTGCCCTGCTTATTGCCACGACAAATAGCAAGGACGCACTACCGCGTAAGCTAGCGTGGGGGCAAATGGTCACGTTGATCGCGCTGGCTATCGTGGTGGTGATCTGGGCGAGTGGTAATACGCTTTCCGGTTCGGCTATCCGTCAGTGGCTGGATGTTGCCTCTTCAGCACAACACTACGCTATCGGTTGGGTTGCGCTATGGCTTGTTTCGCTTGCTCTTTGCGGGTTGGTTGTACGTTACCCCTTGTCGCTACCGCTGCGCATATTACTCGCTTTTAGCGCTATGGCGCTGTGCTGGCTAATGCGCTGGACGTTACTCATCCAGGTGCAGACCGTACCGAAATTTAACGCGCAGTTTAATCCCTATACCCTGCCCGGCGGCACCGATGGCTGGCTGGCTATTATGGGTACCTTCGGCCTGTGGATAGCACTGATTATTATTGTTCGTGAAGCCCTGAACGCGATCGCAAGGAGAATGCAACATGGCTAATTTAACCCGTCGTCAGTGGCTTAAAGTGGGCCTTGCCGTAGGTGGCATGGTGACTTTTGGCCTGAGTTATCGGGATGTGGCAAAGCGCGCAATAGACGGTTTGTTGGACGGAACCTCGGGCAAAATTACCCGTGACCGCATTTTTGCCAACGCGCTCATCCCCGAAGCCAACGCCCGGCCTCACTGGCAGCAAAACCCGCAGCAGGTGATCTCGATGACGCAGTGCTTTGGTTGCTGGACGCAGTGTGGTGTACGGGTTCGCGTTGACACTGAGCAAGGCAAAGTGCTGCGCATTGCGGGCAACCCTTATCATCCGCTGTCGCACGAGCATCATATAGACGCCTCTGTCCCCTTTGCCACGGCATTGGAACAGCTGGCCGGGGAGTCAGGTCTTGACGCACGTTCTACCGCCTGCGCCCGTGGCGCAACCTTACTCGAAGGTCTGTACAGCCCGCTACGTATACTGGAGCCCATGAAGCGCGTCGGTAAACGCGGTGAAGGAAAATGGCAGCGCATCAGCTTCGAACAACTGATCAAAGAGGTGGTGGAAGGTGGCGATTTGTTTGGTGAAGGCCACGTTGATGGTCTAAGAGCCATCCACGATCCCACTACACCGCTTGATGCGAAACATCCCGGCTTTGGCCCAAAATCCAATCAACTGCTGGTCACCAATACCAGCGATGAAGGACGTGATACCTTTTTACGTCGCTTCGCGCTGAACAGTTTCGGCAGTAAAAACTTCGGTGCTCATGGCGCTTACTGCGGCCTGGCCTATCGGGCCGGTTCCGGGGCGTTAATGGGCGATCTGGATAAAAATACCCACGTGAAACCCGACTGGGATAACGTCGAATTCGCGCTGTTTATGGGTACCTCTCCGGCGCAATCCGGAAACCCGTTTAAGCGCCAGGCCCGCCAGCTGGCCAGCGCCCGTTTACGTGACGACTTCCGCTATGTTGTGGTGGCGCCAGCCCTGCCATTAACCACGGTGCTGGCTGACGATCGCGGCCACTGGCAACCCGTACGACCGGGAAGCGACTCCGCGCTGGCTATGGGAATGATAAGCTGGATTATCGATAAACAACGCTATAACGCTGATTATCTCGCCATTCCCGGCGTGCAGGCCATGCAGCAGGCAGGAGAAAAAAGCTGGACTAACGCCACGCATCTGGTGATTACCGATGAAATTCCAACGCTTGCCGGACAGCACCTGACCCTCGCCCATCTGAGTGCAAACGCCGCCCAGGAGCCGGTGGTCGTCAACGAGGCAGGTGAGATTGTCGCCGCCAGCAGTTGCCCGCGTGCGCAGCTGTTTGTTACCCGCAAGGTGACGCTGGCTGACGGGCAGACGGTAACGGTAAAAAGCAGCTTCCAGTGTCTGCGTGAGTCCGCAGAGAAACTGTCGCTAACGCAGTACAGCCAGCAGTGTGGGGGGTCAGAAGCAGACATTGCCGCTCTGGCCGACGCATTCACCCGCCACGGGCGTAAAGCGGCAGTGATCACGCACGGCGGTATGATGGCAGGTAATGGATTTTATAACGCCTGGTCGGTGATGATGCTCAATGCGCTTATTGGTAACCTCAGCCTTGAAGGCGGCGTGTTTGTTGGTGGCGGCAAATTCAATGGTGCCACCGACGGTCCGCGCTACAACATGGACAGCTTCGCCGGGAAGGTAAAACCGAAAGGGTTAAGCATCGCGCGCAGTAAAACCGCTTATGAGTCTTCCGAAGAGTACCGCAATAAGGTCGCAGCCGGACAATCCCCCTTCCCGGCTAAAGCCCCCTGGTATCCGTTTGTCGCCGGTCAGCTTACCGAACTCCTCGTCTCGGCACTTGAAGGTTACCCTTATCCGCTGAAAGCCTGGATCTCCAACATGACCAACCCGTTTTACGGCATTGCGGGATTACGCGGCGTGGCGGAAGAAAAGCTCAAGGATCCTGCTCGCTTGCCGCTGTTTATTGCCATTGACGCCTTTATGAACGAAACCACGGCGCTGGCAGATTACATCGTGCCGGATACCCACAACTTCGAAAGCTGGGGATTCAGCGCTCCGTGGGCGGGGGTGGCCAGCAAAGCCACCACCGCGCGTTGGCCAGTTGTCAGATCGGCGACCAGCCTCACGGCTGACGGTCAACCGGCCTCAATGGAGTCTTTCTGTATCGCAGTGGCAAAACGCATCGGGCTACCCGGTTTCGGCGACAATGCGATTACCGACCCGCAAGGTAATCACTATCCGTTGAATCGTGCGGAAGATTACTACCTGCGCCTCGCCGCCAATATTGCGTTTATGGGCAAAGCCCCGGTTGCAGAGGCACAGCCGGAAGACATTGCGCTGACCGGAGTCCAGCGGATCATGCCTGTGATGACCCAAACGCTGAAAGCCGATGAAATCAGCCGAGTGGCGTTTATCTACTCCCGCGGCGGACGCTTTGCGCCAGACAACAGTGGGCGAGTTGATAACCGCGTCGGCAATGCGTGGGAAAAACCGCTCCAAATCTGGAATGCGAACGTCGCCGCGCACCGCCATGCGATTACCGGCGAGCGCTACAGCGGCTGCCCGGCCTGGTATCCATCACGTCTGTCAGATGGACGTGCAATTGAGGAGTTGTTCCCGGAACAAGAGTGGCCGTTGAAACTGATTTCCTTCAAATCCAATACCATGTCCAGCGCCACGGCGGTGATCCCACGCCTTCATCATCTGAAGCCGGTTAATCTGGTGGCGCTCAATCCACAGGATGGTCAGCGGTATGGCTTAGCACACGGCGATATCGTGCGTATCACTACCCCAGGCGGTCAGGCGCAAGCGCAGATAAGCCTTCTGCATGGCGTCATGCCAGGTGTCATCGCCATTGAACATGGTTACGGACATAAAGAAATGGGCGCGGCACGGCATACCCTCGACGGTGAGCCGATGGCGTTTGATGAGCAGATTAAGTCGGGGATTAATCTCAACGAGTTGGGTTTTGCGGACCCAACCCGGCAGGTAGCCAATACCTGGCTTGACTGGGTGTCGGGTGCGTCGGTGCGCCAGGGGTTGCCAGCGAGAATTGAGCGAGTGTAGCTCTGGCGCCGCATGGCATCGCGAACGCGTTTTACCCGGCCTACAGGACGTCGTAGGCCGGGTAAGGCACTGCCGCCACCCGGCAAAAGCGGATTAGTTGTTTACCGGGATCACTGCACCTTTATATTTAGTACGGATCCAGTCCTGAATCTCTTTTGAGTGCAGGACATCAACCAGCGCCACGATATCCTTTTTCTTCTCGTCGCCACGATGCACGGTAATGATGTTGGCATACGGGTTGTTTTCACCACTTTCAACGGCAATAGGATCTTTCACTGGATCCAGCCCGGCGTCGATGGCGTAGTTGGCGTTAATCACCACCGCATCACCTTCGTCGTTGTTATACATCTGCGGTAACAGCGCGGCTTCCACGTTTGGCAGGAACTTCAGCTTTTTCGGGTTTTCGACGATATCGCTAATGCGCGCGGTTACTTTATCCACGCCCGGCTTCAGCTTGATCACTCCCTCTTTTTCGAAAATCGACAGAATTCGGCCTTCCTCAGATACCGCATCACGCATGATGACTTTGCCGCCTTCCGGTAGATCTTTAAGCGATTTCACTTTTTTCGAATAGATACCAATCGGCTCAATGTGAATCGCTCCGGCGCTGACGAAGTCATACGTTTTATCACCCGCATGGTCTTTAATCACGCTGTTCAGGTACGGAATATGCTGGAAGTAGTTGGCGTCAATCTCACGGCCAGCCAGCGCAGTGTTCGGCAGAATGTAATCCTGGAACGGTTTAATCTCCAGATCGATCCCCTGCTTCGCCAGAATCGGTTTGGCCTGTTCAAGGATCTCCGCATGCGGCACATTAGACGCGCCAACGGTCAGAGTATCAGCCCAGGAGGCAAAGCTCAGGGCGCTTAAGGTTGCTGCAGCGAGTAACGTCAGTGATTTTTTCATGATAATGGTTTCCGTATTTTATTAGCGTTTATCTAACAGAGAGGTGATCACATCGCCGCAAAGCTGGATGATGAAGACAATGAGCAAAATCGTCACCGTCGCCACCAGCGTGACGTCGCTGTGGTTGCGCTGGAATCCTTCCAGATAGGCCAAATTCCCTAAACCACCGGCACCAATTACCCCTGCCATCGCGCTGTAGCTCACCAGCGCAATTAGCGTCACGGTGATCCCGGACACCAGAGCAGGAGAGGATTCCGGCAGTAAAACTCGAAAAATAAGCGTGCTCAGCCGTGCGCCCATCGAACGCGTCGCTTCAATAACGCCTTTATCCACTTCACGCAGAGCGATTTCGACCAGACGCGCATAAAACGGCGCGGCCCCCACGATCAGCGCAGGCAACGCGGCATTGGCGCCGAGAATGGTGCCTACCATCGCTTTGGTAAACGGGATAAGCAGCACGATCAAAATGATGAATGGGATGGAACGAAAGATATTCACCACCAGTGAAATAGCGCTATATACCGCGCGATTAGGGAATAATCCGCCGCGCGCTGTCAGGAACAACGCCAGGCCAAGCGCGATGCCAAGGATAAAGGTCGCCGCCCCCGAAAGAGCTGTCATATACAGCGTTTCCTGGGTTGCCGCTAACAGTTGCTCCCACTTCAGATGGGGAAACAGTTCTTCAGCCATGTTGAATCACCTCGCCTTCAATGTCGCTCTGGCGCAGGTCGGCCAAAATATTGTTCAATTGTTCCTCAGAGGCCACCACGTGCACCCAGAGCTGACCAAACGCGCCGTGTGCGGTTTGCGTCATTTTGCCGTGCAAGATGTTGAACGGCAGGCCATAGCGCAGGGTCAATTCCCCAACCACAGGTCGGTGCGTGCGTTGCCCGGTAAACGTAAGCTTGATAACTACACCGCCAAGCTCGCTTGCCAGTTGCGGATTAAACTCGTCTTCTTCGGTGTACTGGCTCACCTGACGAACAAACTGTCGGGTAATAGGCTGCTGAGGATGGGTAAAGACGCTGAGCACATCACCTTCCTCAACGACCTTGCCATTTTCCATTACCGCCACGCGGTCGCAGATTTTGCGTACTACGTGCATTTCATGAGTGATCAGCACAATGGTCAATTTGAATCGACGGTTAATATCGAGGAGTAAATCGAGGATCTGATCGGTGGTTTGCGGATCCAGCGCCGAGGTGGCTTCGTCACACAGCAGGACATCCGGATTGTTCGCCAGCGCGCGGGCAATTCCTACACGCTGCTTTTGCCCACCGCTGAGCTGGGAAGGATACGCATTTTCACGACCGCTCAGCCCAACCAGCGTAATCAGTTCAGCAACCCGCGCTTTGATGGACGCTTTGGACGCGCCGGCGATTTGCATAGAGAAAGCAATATTTTCGCTAACGGTCCGCGACCACAGCAAATTGAAGTGTTGAAACACCATGCTGATTTTCAGTCGCGCCTGGCGTAACGATTCCCCACTGGCGGCAGAGATATCGTGGCCGTTAATCGTCACGCTGCCGGAGGTCGGTTTTTCGAGACCATTGAGCAAACGAATTAAGGTGCTTTTACCTGCCCCGCTGTAACCAATAATTCCATAAATCTGCCCCTGTTCAACCGTCAGATTGACGTTATCGACAGCGGTGATGGCAAGCCTGCCTGGCGTAAACACTTTCGAAATATTTTTCAGGACAATCATGTCGTTTGGGTATCCGCTGCTGCTTATTGTTCTTCTGCTATCGCTTTTAGCTGTTTAGCAGTATGGATGTCCAAACGAGTGTAATCAGTGGAATTGGCTTTTAGAATGAATTAAAACGAATTTGATATAACTTTTAGAAATATAGTACAAGATCAACGTCAACCGTATAAAACATAGTCATCAGGATGTTAAATGCAGTTTGTTGCGCAACAGAACGCAACGCCCGATAACCTCTTTATCCATACCGATGAACAAATTAATGAATATTTATTGTAAAACTGCACAGAAGTGTTTTGAAACGCTGTTTCCATTTTCCTTTTTGATAATTTTCAGCGTATAATGCGCGCCAATTGTCTCTTGAATGGTTTCAGCACATTGACCTGTAAAACTCAACGACTACAAAACTCACCATCCCGTTGGGCTGAAACACAAGCACACATTCCTCTGCACGCTCTTTCGATGTCACCTATCCTTAGAGCGAGGCATCACAACTTTCGTAACTCAGGTTTAGCTTCCCGTCCGTGCGCGGCGGGAGCCAGATTTCCATATCCTTCTCAACTTAAAGACTAAGACTGTCATGAAAAAGACGAAAATTGTTTGCACCATCGGTCCGAAAACCGAATCCGAAGAGATGTTAACCAAAATGCTGGACGCGGGCATGAACGTCATGCGTCTGAACTTCTCCCACGGTGATTACGCAGAACACGGTCAGCGCATCAAGAATTTGCGCAACGTCATGAGCAAAACCGGCAAGAAAGCCGCAATCCTGCTCGACACCAAAGGTCCGGAAATCCGTACCATCAAACTGGAAGGCGGTAACGACGTTTCCCTGAAAGCGGGCCAGACCTTCACCTTCACCACCGACAAATCTGTCGTAGGCAACAACGAAATCGTTGCTGTTACTTATGAAGGCTTCACTAAAGATCTGTCCGTCGGCAACACCGTTCTGGTTGACGATGGTCTGATCGGCATGGAAGTTACCGCCATCGAAGGTAACAAAGTTATCTGTAAAGTGCTGAACAACGGCGACCTGGGCGAAAACAAAGGCGTTAACCTGCCGGGCGTTTCCATCGCGCTGCCAGCACTGGCTGAAAAAGACAAACAAGACCTGATCTTCGGTTGCGAGCAAGGCGTTGACTTCGTTGCAGCGTCCTTTATCCGTAAACGTTCTGACGTCGTTGAAATCCGTGAGCACCTGAAAGCGCACGGCGGCGAAAACATCCAGATCATCTCCAAAATCGAAAACCAGGAAGGCCTGAACAACTTCGACGAAATCCTCGAAGCGTCTGACGGCATCATGGTTGCGCGTGGCGATATGGGCGTTGAGATCCCGGTTGAAGAAGTTATCTTCGCGCAGAAGATGATCATCGAAAAATGTATCCGTGCACGTAAAGTCGTTATCACTGCGACCCAGATGCTGGACTCCATGATCAAAAACCCGCGTCCGACCCGCGCTGAAGCCGGTGACGTAGCGAACGCCATCCTTGACGGTACCGACGCAGTAATGCTGTCTGGTGAATCTGCAAAAGGTAAATACCCGCTGGAAGCCGTTACCATCATGGCGACCATCTGTGAGCGTACTGACCGTGTGATGACCAGCCGTCTGGACTTCAACAACGACAGCCGCAAACTGCGCATCACCGAAGCCGTTTGCCGTGGCGCGGTTGAAACTGCTGAAAAACTGGACGCGCCGCTGATCGTCGTCGCAACCCAGGGTGGTAAATCTGCTCGCGCAGTACGTAAATACTTCCCGGATGCCACCATCCTGGCGCTGACCACCAACGAAACTACCGCGCGTCAGCTGGTGCTGAGCAAAGGCGTTGTTGCACAGGTGGTTAAAGAAATCAGCTCTACCGATGATTTCTATCGTCTGGGTAAAGAAGTCGCTCTGGAAAGCGGTCTGGCTCAAAAAGGTGACGTTGTGGTTATGGTTTCTGGTGCACTGGTTCCGAGCGGCACCACCAACACCGCATCCGTTCACGTGCTGTAATAATTCCAACGCGAATTAATTTGCTTAAAAAAGCGCCCTGGTGGCGCTTTTTTTATTTAATCGATAGCCACAATTAATAAAAAATCAAATCGGATTTCACTATCTAATCCGTGATTATCTAAGATGAATCCGATGGAAGCTTTCTGTTTTCACTCGGGTTTTTAGCCGTTTTTGCACAATTCGATGCTTCTTTGAGCGAACGATCAAAAATAAGTGCATTCCCATCAAAAAAATATTCTCAACATAAAAAAGTTTGTGTAATACTTGTAACGCTACATGGAGATTAACTCAATCTAGAGGGTATTAATAATGAATCGTACTAAACTGGTACTGGGCGCGGTAATCCTGGGTTCTACTCTGCTGGCAGGTTGCTCCAGCAACGCTAAAATCGATCAGCTGTCTTCTGACGTTCAGACTCTGAACGCTAAAGTTGACCAGCTGAGCAACGACGTGAACGCAATGCGTTCCGACGTTCAGGCTGCTAAAGATGACGCAGCTCGCGCTAACCAGCGTCTGGACAACGCAGCTACTAAATACCGCAAGTAATAGTATCTGTGTAATAAAAATGGCGCACTTTGTGCGCCATTTTTTTTGCTCTGAATTCCCCTTCCCTGTTATTGCGTAGCGCGTACCTCAGCATCTCCTCCCGGCACGCCATTTTGCGCAGACTTCACTTCTGGCCCATTGCTCGCGACCGATGCTTGCCCGGCAGTGACGGTGACCGGATAACCTGCGCGACGATACAACGCCCTTTCCACCAGATTGTTATCCACCGCTTTATTGTCTTTAAACTGGGTAAATCCGGCTGGCAGCACATACGGCATGGTCTGGACGTTTTGTTCCTCTTCCGGCGACAGCGGTCGATGCACTTCGACATACCTCATGCCGTTCGGCTCAATCGAATATTTTATCGGCTCATTAATCACCCTGACCGGCGTGCCTGTGCGGACCTGAGCAAACAGTGCTTTAATGTCCGGCGCGTTCATGCGAATACAACCAGAACTCACACGCAGGCCCACGCTGTCCGGCGCGCTGGTGCCATGGATCAGATACTCACCGTTTCCATGCGCCAGACGCAGTGCAAAGCGTCCTAACGGGTTATTTGGCCCGGCAGGTACAACAGGCGGTAATGTGATGCCGCGCTCCAGAGAGCGTTTACGGATGCCTGGTGTAGGGGTCCAGGTAGGATTCGGGATTTTCTGCCCAACCCGGGTTTCCATTACCGGCGTTTCCAGCCCCTGCAAACCGATACCAATTGGGAATACCTGAACAATATTCTCTCCCGGCGGGAAGTAATACAGACGCAGTTCCGCCAGATTCACAATAATGCCTTCGCGTGGTGCATCCGGCAGCAGTAATTGTGAGGGAATAGTAATCAGGGTTCCGGGTTTAGGTACGGGGGCAATAGTATTGTTGGCTTCAAGGATCAGCATGGCAGCGGTATCAAACTTACGGGCTATCGCCTGTAGATTTTTATCGCCTTCCTGCACGGTGTAGGTTTGGTTTTGCCCAACAAGGCGGCTATTCGCCTGGGGCAAAGGATAATCGACCGCCCATGCGGCCTGAATAGCGCTGTAAGCGCCGATTAGCATTAACGTAATAACAGACGCGCGTTTCATACTCACTCACCCCCCTGGCGTTCTTGCCGGACCGCGGCGAGCGCCCAATCCGGCTTACGAGTCACTGCGTTGCCTTACACGAACGCTTTCAAGTCGGTCTGAAAGTTAACGTGTTTTATCAGTTTAGCTAAGAGTTGCGGCTTTGGCGCGAATAGCCCGAATCATCGCCTCCAGCCCTTGTGAACGAGACGGTGTGAGGTGCTGTGCGAGCGCCATTTTTTCAAACCACGGACGCACATCAAAATTCACAATATCCTGGGCCGTCATGCGATCATACAAAATGAATACCACGGCAATAAGTCCTTTAACAATTGCCGCATCACTGTCGCCCTGTAATTCAATAATCCCTTCGCCATTCTGGTTCATAACAATCCATACCTGACTTTGACATCCCTGGATGCTATTTTCCGGGCAGCGTAAGTCGTCGTTTAATTCCGGCAAACGCTGACCCAGCTCAATAATGTACAGGTATTTCTCTTCCCAATTAGCGCAACGCAGAAAATTACGCAACAACTTTTCTTTATCCGGTAGCGCAGCCATAACGCCTCCCTGTTAGCCCAGTAAATGATGAATACGCTTGAGGCCCGTTACCAGGCGATCCACTTCTTCATGGGTGTTGTACATTGCAATCGACGCCCGGCACATAGCAGGAACGTTATAGTAGGCCATCAGCGGCATAGCGCAGTGATGTCCCGTCCGCACGGCTATTCCATAGTTATCAAGAAAACTGCCGACGTCAAAGGCGTGATGTTTACCAAGGTTAAATGCAATCACACCCAGGCGGTTATCCGGCCCGTAGAGCGTCAAATCAGGTACATCTGCCAGCTGCTCCAATGCATAGCGCATCATGAACTGTTCATATTCGCTGATTTCAGTAAGCCCCAGTGCTGAAACATACTCAATAGCCGCGCCGAGTCCGATAATACCTCCGGTGTTTGGCGTTCCGGCTTCAAAACGCCAGGGGGCTTTGGCCCACGTTGTTCCCTGACTCAAACTAACCGTCGCAATCATTGAACCACCGCCTTCCCAGGGTGGCATCTCCTGCAACAGCGACTCTCTGGCATACAGAACGCCAATACCGGTTGGTCCATAAAGTTTATGCCCGGAGAAAACATAAAAATCGCAATCCAGTGCCTGGACATCCACCTGATGATGCATCACCGCCTGCGCGCCATCCACCAACACTTTTGCGCCGTATTGATGCGCTAGCTCAATCATTTCCGATAACGGGTTCTCGGTACCCAACACGTTAGAAACGTGGGTAATCGCCAGCAGTTGCGTACGATCGTCAAACAGCGTCGGCAGCGTCTCCAGCTGCAACGTACCATCGGCATTGAGCGGAATAACACGCAGTTCTGCCCCTACGCGGGCACACAGCATCTGCCAGGGCACAATATTGGCGTGGTGCTCCATTTCGCTGATGATAATGTTATCGCCCGCCCGCACATTGCTGCTGCCCCAGCTGTTCGCCACCAGATTGATGCCTTCCGTCGTACCACGAACAAACACCAGCTCTTCCGCTGAGCGGGCGTTAATAAACAACGAGGCAAGCTTGCGCACATTTTCCATTTTTTCCGTGGCCTGGGCGCTCAGCGTATGAATACCGCGGTGGACCGCCGCATAGCCGTGACGATAAAACTCGGCCTCGGCATCAATCACCTGATTGGGTTTTTGCGCGCTGGCAGCGCTGTCCAGATACGCCAACGGTAAACCGTTCACTTCACGCGTCAGGACCGGAAAGTCTGCCCGTACTTTTTCAATGGGAAATGTCATGCTGCGCCTCCCGGCAAGCGTTGGGCGATCCGCGCCAGTACCTGTTGTTTCAGCGTTTCATCGCCCAGGGCTTCCGTCAGCTCAGCGGCAAACGCATAGAGAATCATGTGTTGAGCATCCTGCTGACCGATTCCGCGTGAACGCAGATAGAACATCTGCTCGTCGTCGATCCGTCCTACCGTCGCCCCGTGGCTGCATTTCACATCGTCGGCGTAGATTTCGAGCTGTGGCTTGGTATCCACCTCCGCCAGCTTTCCGAGCAACAGATTATTGTTGGTCATCTGACCGTCGGTTTTGATGGCGTGCTGTGCGACGTTGATCAGACCATTGAATACCGCCCGCCCCTTATCGCTGACAATCGTTTTATGCAACTGGCGACTGTTGCAATAGCCTTTGTTGTGCTCAAGCCAGGTCCGTGTATCACAGACTTCATTTTTCACCGGCATCGCCAGACTGTTCAGCCGAAGCGTGGTGTTTTCACCGTTAAGCTGCGTACTGGTGTTATGGCGCAATACCGCATCACCAAGCAAGAAACTGTGGCTGACGGCAGTCGCATCCGCACCCAATTGAATATCATTATGGGCGAAGTGGTGGCTGAGCGGATTTTCAAACGCCAGTTTGATATGGCGCAAATGGGCGTTTGCCGCGACGTTCATCGTTAAGCGTGCGCCGGTGAAATGGCGACGCTCGCTGAGGCTGGCATAGTGTTCAATGACGGTGGCTTCTGCGCCTTCCGCCAGCTCCAGATGGTGGCGATAGTGCGCCGTATTCACCTCATCGCCCGCCACCCCCTGGGTAATATGCAGCAGCAACAGCGGCTTCGCGGGGCGCTGGTTACGCTTCACCTGAATGTGCGTTACGCTACGGGACAGGCTTTCAGTAAGGTGCAAAAACACTTCCGGTTGGATAGCCGCTGGCAGCGCCTGGCGCGCATCGTCAATGGTAATGTCAAAACCGCTACCGTCCGCGCTGTCGCTGAGCGTCGGAGAGAATTGTCCGTCAACAAATACCAGTCGAATAGCGTCAGTTGTCGGCGACAACGCTGCACATTGGGCAGGCGTTATCTCAGCGACATGACTGACAAACTGACTGTTGGTTAATCCTTCCAGCGGTGTGTATTTCCAGTCCTCATGTTTACGCGTTGGCAGCCCCAGACGCAGCATCTGTTGCAAGTGCTGCTGCGCATAGTGTGAGCGTGTCTCCCCTTGCGTCTCAAACAGATGGTGCCACTGTTGCAGCACGTTACTGCTGTTCGCTAAGCCAGCCATAACCTTGCTCCTCCAGTTGTTTGACCAGCGTGAAATCGCCGGACTTCACAATTCGCCCCTGGTAGAGAACGTGAACAAAATCGGGTTTGATATAGTCCAGGATGCGCTGATAGTGAGTGACGATAATGAATGAGCGTTTCCCGTCACGCAGCGAGTTCACGCCATCCGCAACGATTTTCAGCGCATCAATATCCAGCCCGGAATCTGACTCATCAAGAATGCATAGCTGAGGCTCCAGCACGGCCATTTGCAGAATGTCATTCCGTTTTTTCTCACCACCGGAGAAACCGACGTTAACCGAGCGCGTGAGCAAATCTTCCGGCATCTTCAGCAGCGCAATTTTCTCTTCCATCAGGTCCTGGAAGTCGAACCTGTCCAGCGACTCTTCGCCACGGTAACTGCGCACCGCATTCAGTGCCGTTTGCAGGAAAAACTGGTTACTGACGCCAGGGATTTCCACCGGATACTGGAATGCCATAAAGATCCCTTCACCGGCCCGGTCTTCCGGCGACAGTTCCAGTAAATCCTTGCCGTTGAACTCTACCGTTCCGCCAGTGACGTCGTAGTCTTCCCTTCCAGCGAGAGTTGCAGAAAGCGTACTTTTCCCCGAACCGTTTGGTCCCATAATGGCGTGAACTTCTCCGGGGCGAACCTCAAGGCTCAACCCACGCAGGATCGCCTTATCTTCCACACTGACCTGTAAATCTTTGATGCTTAACATGTGCTTTCCTTAAAATTTAACCGACGCTGTGTTCAAGGCTTATGGCGAGCAGTTTTTGCGCTTCCACGGCAAACTCCAGCGGCAGTTCAGAGAACACGTCTTTACAGAAACCATTCACGATCATCGAAATGGCATCCTCTTCACTGATGCCGCGCTGCAGGCAGTAAAACAACTGGTCTTCACCAATACGCGACGTGGTGGCTTCATGTTCAAGCTGGGCGCTATTGTTACGACACTCCACATACGGGAAGGTGTGTGCCCCGCAATCCGCACCGATCAACATCGAGTCGCATTGGGTAAAGTTGCGGGCGTTAGTAGCGGTCGGCATGATTTTCACTAAGCCGCGATAACTGTTCTGACTGTGTCCGGCGGAGATCCCTTTCGAGATAATGGTCGATTTGGTGTTTTTGCCAATGTGGATCATTTTGGTGCCGGTATCGGCCTGCTGATGTCCACTGGTCAGCGCGACTGAGTAGAATTCGCCGATCGAGTTGTCGCCACGCAAAATGCAGCTTGGGTATTTCCAGGTAATGGCCGAGCCGGTCTCCGACTGCGTCCACGACATTTTGCTGTTTTCGCCTTCGCAGAGTGCGCGCTTGGTGACGAAATTCAAAATACCGCCCGTATTGCCATCGCCGGGAAACCAATTTTGCACCGTGGAGTATTTCACTTCGGCATCTTTGTGGATGATGACTTCCACCACCGCCGCGTGTAGTTGGTAACTGTCGCGCACCGGGGCTGAACAGCCTTCGATATAGCTGACGTAGCTGCCCTCATCCGCAACCAGAATGGTGCGTTCAAACTGCCCGGTTTTTTCCGCATTGATACGGAAATAGGTCGACAGCTCCATTGGGCAACGCACGCCTTTCGGTACATAAATAAACGTGCCGTCAGATGCCACCGCCGCATTCAGCGCGGCAAAGAAATTGTCATTGCCGGGGACAACCGTGCCCAGGTACTGTTTTACCAGCTCAGGATGATCGTGAATGGCCTCACCGAACGAACAGAAAATAATGCCCTGCTCCGCCAGTTTGTCGCGATAGGTGGTCGCTACCGATACCGAGTCGAAAATAGCATCAACCGCCACTTCTTTGCCTTCACGTACCGGCACGCCAAGCTGTTCGAATGCGTCCTCAACCTCTTTGCTTAAAAATGCATTCGCGCCCGTTTGCTGTACCGCTCCCGGTTCAGACGCACAGGTTTCATCGCAGTTACCGCAGGAAGGTGCGGAGTAATAGCTGTACTCCTGATAATTCAGTTTGTCGTAATGCGCTTTAAGCCAGTGTGGTTCTTCCATGGTCAGCCACGCTTTAAAAGCATTCAGGCGAAATTCCAGCATCCAGTCGGGTTCATTTCGTTTTGCCGAAATCGCGCGCACGACATCTTCATTGATCCCTTTTGCCAGCTCATCGGTTTGCAGTTGGGTGAAGAAGCCCTCTTTGTAATTAAGGTGCCCGCCAGCCCAGGTGTTGACATCGTCAGTTGCTTCAGTATTACGAGACATAGTACCGCCTATACCCCAAAACTTTCGCCACAGCCGCATTCGTTCTGGGCTTTCGGGTTATGAAATTTAAATAACTGGTTTAATCCTTCGCGAACGAAATCGACTTCTGTGCCGTCAATGAACGGCATCGCCTGCAACGGCACATAAAGTCTGGCGCCCTCCGTTTCAAACAGCAGATCGTCTTTTTCAGGTTGGCGGACGGTATCCAGCACGTAGCCGAATCCCGCGCACCCCGTTTGCTTCACGCCTAAACGCACACCCAACATGTCAGGTTGCTTTGCCACCAGCTCACGGATATGCGCCGCAGCCGCTGGCGTTAACGTCAGTCCACGCCAGGCAAAATCGTCCGGGTTAAATGTTCCTGAATGCAATTCCATAGGGTTACCTCGAGTCACTAGCTTTAAAGCTATAACATCATGTTAGTGATAATGATTATCACTTCAACCCCTCAACAGCAGGGGCATTCGGGTTAATCGCCCTTTTTGACTACTTTTACTAAGCATAGACCCTGCTGCGTGGGTTCACAGAGATGGAATTTTTTGTTCAATACATTGATTAATAATGGATTATAAAAATCCAATCGTTCAGGCAGGTCAAATATCAAAAGATGTATAGAAAATGTCTATTTAAGGGATAGGTGGGGATGAAGGTAGGGAAAAACAATTCAAATAATAAACAAGCAACAAAAAACCCTTAAGTCTGCTTGTTGGCAGGCTTAAGGGTTCCGGCCCCATCCGGCGCTTATCTCCGGCACTCATATTGGCTTAGCTCTTGAAGGGGCGATAAGAAGAATCTCATACACTGATTAGTTTTTTTTAACACTAATTGCGGTTTGACTCTTTTATAAACGCGTTCAATCACATATTTAACACTGTGCCTCACTGAGCGTGTCCAGCAGCAGGCGTAGCCCTGCGGGTTGATGTTCACGTGAAAGGTATAAACCATAAATCGGCAGGCATTTAGGTTGAAGTTCTGGCAGTAATCGAATTAGCTTTCCCTGCGCCAGCCCTTCCTGCGCCTCTAGCTCTGGCACCAACGCGATCCCCATTCCTGACACCGCCGATTCGCAGAGCAGCGAAGAGATCCCTGCACTCAAATTCCCTTTGATTGCAACGGAGACAGACTGCCCCTGAGCATCCACAAAGTGCCAGGATTGTCCGGCAAAACCGCTGTAGTAAAGGCAATTGTGCCGTGTGAGATCGTCGATTGTCTCAGGCGTGCCATGTTGATGCAAATAATCTGCGGACGCGCAAAGTACCGATTTACAGTCGCCCAACCGACGGGCGATGGTTCCTGGCTCGGGATTTTCCGTTATGCGGATCGCCACATCGATGCGTTCCCCCACAAGGCTTACCGGTTGATTATTGATCTCCACCTCAATACGTAATTGCGGATATTGCTCCATAAACGACGGCAGAACCGGAGCAAGAATATGCATGGCAGTAAAATGGGCGCAGGCCACACGTAGCGTGCCGGAGGGAATTTGCGCGGCACTGGCGGCACCAATATCCAGCGAAAGTTGCGCCAGAGAACGTGTTTTCACTAATGCCTCTTCACCTGCGGGCGTGATCGTCAAGCGACGCGATGAGCGATGGATAAGCCTTGCACCTGCCCATTTTTCCATCTCGTCGAGGTAACGACTGACCATCGGACGGGAAAGCCCCAGCGCACGCGCGGCGGCACTCAAACTGCCCAAATCACAGATATGGTTGAATACCGTTGCCGCCATCACTCTGTCCATTGCATCCCATCCGATCGTTTTATGAAACTCAGCATGTCCTAATGAGGGAATTCTAACAGATCCGAATTTCCTTAAAATACGGGAACTATCAAAAGACAATTTCCTGCACAAGGTTACCTGGTATGAAAGTTAAAACTCTGGCCCTGCTGTTACCGCTGTTTGCATCTTCAGCTTTCGCCGCACCGCTACAGCTGGACGTCTATAATCCGCAAGATAAGGCTATTTTCCCGGTCTCTTCGACGCTGGTGTCTGGCCCAAAAGAGGCGATTTTGTTTGACGCCCAGTTCAGCACCAAAGATGGCGAACAGTTGGTTCAGATGATTCGCGCCAGCGGTAAAACGCTGAAGGCTATCGTGATCACTTCCGGCGATCCGGATTTCTATTTTGGTCTGCAGCCCATCGTCAAGGCCTTCCCACAGGTAAAAGTCCTGGCAACGCCGCAGGTGGTAGACCATATCCGCGCCACCAAAGAGGCCAAGCTGCAGTTCTGGGGCCCGCAAATGAAGGACGGCGCGCCAACATCGCTCACCGTTCCGCAGGCGACTACGCAAACGCAGTTCACGGTTGATGGCGAAACGCTGGAACTGCGTCACGCCAACGATTATGCAGCGTATATCTGGATCCCGGCGAATCGCGCCATTATTGGCGGCACAGGCGTGGCTTCCGGTATACACGTCTGGACTGCGGATACACAGTCTGAAGAACAGCGCAGTGCATGGCGTAACGTACTGCGTGAAATGCAGAGCTTACAGCCCACTCAGGTGGTCCCGGGTCATTACATTGGTGAACGCTCAACCGGCGATAAAGCGATCCGCTTCACTCAGGACTATTTGCAGTCGTTTGAGCAGGCGCTAGGGGCGAAGAAAGGATCGGACTATGTGATTAAAACCATGACGGCAGCATGGCCAGGCCTTGCAGACGTAAGCTCGCTGGAACTAAGTGCGAAGGTTAACAGTGGCGAGATGAAGTGGTAATGAAGATTTAAGGCAAAAAATAACCCCGAACGCGTGTCGGGGTTTCGTTACGATAAGCATACCGGAATCAATGAACGCCCATGCGCCAGGCAAAATAGATCTCTTCTTTCAGTTCAGTTGAAGAGAGTGCTAACAGATCTGCAAACTCCAGCTCAAGCTGTTTCAGCCTTTTCAGGTACTGAGCCGGTGAAAGATCGGTTTTATCACGACGTAAAAACTCTATTGCCAGTTGGGCCGGGTCTAATTGGGTAGACATATCATCCTCGCTTGTGTTCAAAACCTGCACAGTATAACACCATTCCCTGTGCAGATAATGACCAAAAGCAATATGCATCACAAAATTGCGGTCGTCAGACGCGACGTGCAGCACAATCGTCCCTGCTCATCGAAGATTTCTATTTGCCACACCTGGTGACGAGAACCAGTATGTAACGCGCGACATACGCCCCTGACGTGCCCTTCCCGCGCAGAACGGATATGGTTGGCGTTGATCTCCAGACCCACCACTTTCTGCTCACCCTGTGTACACAGGTATCCCGCTACCGAACCAATGCTTTCCGCCAGCACCACGGATGCGCCGCCGTGCAACAACCCAAAGGGTTGTTTGGTACGATGGTCCACCGGCATCGTCGCTTCCAGCGTATCGTCGCCAATGTGCACAAAACGAATATCGAGCAACCCAACCATATTTCCTTCACCCATGGCATTGAGCGCCTCGAGTGTGACTTCACGTTTCCAGATCATCCTATAATCTCCAGCAGTGCCTGTAATGGGTGGCGAACGCCCGTACCTTCAACGCGTTTAACCTGGCTGCGACAGGAGTACCCTGTAGCCAGACAACGGTTACGTGGCAATCGTTGCATTGCCTGGTGCCATGATAACTCATAGATCCCCAATGAGTTTTGGTGATTTTTCACTTCGTGCCCGTAGGTGCCAGCCATACCACAGCACCCCACGCTGACGTTCTCCAGCTTTGCGCCAAAGCGAGCAAAAATAGTCGCCCACTGTGCAGGCGCGCCCGGCAAAGCCGTCACTTCGGTACAGTGGCCAAAGAAGTACCACGGTTCACCGCCAACAGCGACTGACTGCTGTGTTTCCACAGCTTTCGATAACCATTCGTTGGCCAGCAGCACATGGAAATCACCCCGCAGTTCTCCCAGCACCAGCTTGTATTCATCGCGATAACAAAGCACCAGCGCCGGATCAACTCCCACCATCGGAATATTCAGCTTCGCTACACGGTTAAGAAACTCGGATGTCTTTTTCGCCGTTTTGGCAAAACGGTTTAAAAAGCCTTTAATGTGCTGCGCCTTGCCATTTGGCGAAAACGGCAGCAGTACCGGCTGCATACCCAGTTTTTCTACCAGACGTATAAAATCAGCGACCACCTGCGCATCGTAATAGCTGGTGAAAGGGTCCTGCACCACCAGCACCGTACGGGCTTTTTGCTCGAGGCTGAGTAATTCGAGCTGTTCCAGCGTCATATTGGCGGAACGATGTCCCACCAGTTGGCGTTGCAGCGACGGCGCAGACAACAGCGGTAAATCAACCATTCCAATGTGCTTTTTAGCCAGATTTCGCACCAGCGGCTGATTGATGAAGAAGTTAAACGTTTTAGGCGCCCGCGCCATTAACGGCGCATAGCTCTCAACGGTCGCCACCATATGATCGCGCAACGGGCGCAGATAACGCGTGTGGTACAGCTGCAGGAAGCGTGAGCGAAACTCCGGCACATCAATTTTAATCGGACACTGTGTGGAACAGGCTTTACACGCCAGGCACCCTGACATCGCCTCTTTTACTTCGTGCGAGAAATCGTATTCGCCCTTGCGTGCATGCCAGCTGTTGCGGGTACGGGTAATCAGCGTGCGTAAACTGGCGCGTTTCTCCGGTAGCTCTTTTTCCAGTTGCACAGGATCGATCCCGCGATCGGCCAACAGACGCAGCCATTCACGTACCAACGTAGCTCGCCCTTTCGGAGAATGGATACGGTTAAGGCTGATTTTCATCGACGGACACATGGGGCTTTTCGCATCGAAGTTAAAGCATAACCCGTTGCCATTACACTCCATTGCCCCACGCCACTCCTGGCGTACGGCCAGCGGGATTTGACGGTCATACGTTCCGCGTTTCACCGCGTCCACTTTCATCATCGGCGCATCAACGTCTTCCGGTGGACAGATTTTGCCGGGATTGAGCCGGTTTTGCGGATCAAACACCGATTTCACTTTGCGCAGTTCACGATACAGTTCATCACCGAAAAATGCCGGACTGTATTCCGCACGGAAACCTTTCCCGTGCTCACCCCACAACAGACCGCCATATTTTGCCGTCAGCGCGACGACATCATCAGAAATGCGTTTCATCAGCACTTCCTGCTGCGGGTCGCACATATCCAACGCCGGTCTGACGTGCAGCACGCCAGCATCCACGTGGCCGAACATGCCGTAACTCAGACCATGGCTGTCGAGCAGCGCGCGAAACTCGGCAATATAGTCAGCCAGATGCTCCGGTGGAACGCAGGTATCCTCGGCAAATGGAATTGGCTTCGCTGAACCTTTTGCATTGCCCAGCAGACCGACGGCCTTTTTACGCATGGCGTAAATACGCTCGACACCCGCCAGCTCGGTACACAGCTGCCAGCCAATAACGCCCGCTTCCTGACGAGCGATTAACCCATCCAGGCGTTCGCAGAGTGCGCTGACCTGCGAATTAATCAAGGTTTCGTCGTCACCGGCAAACTCGACAATATTCAGGCCCAGCATCTCTTTATCCGCTACATCGGTAATCAGTTCGCTTACCGAGTGCCAGACGATGTCTTCACGCGCCAGATTGAGTACTTTGGAGTCGACGGTTTCTACCGACAGTGCGCGCGCTTCCACCATCACCGGCGCGTTACGCAACGCCGAATCAAACGAATCGTACTTAACGTTAACCAACTGTCTGACTTTGGGCAGTGGCGTGATATCAAGGCGGGCTTCGGTGATAAACGCCAGCGTACCTTCAGAGCCGGTAAGAATGCGGGTTAAATCAAATTCGGTCATCTCATCGTTAAAGACGTGCCGCAGATCGTAACCCGTCAGGAAGCGATTAAGTTTCGGGAATTTATCCATGATCAGCTGTCGGTTATCACGACAACGCTCATAAACGGTCTTATAGATACGGCCAATCGTGGTATTGCTTTTACCCAACGTTTGGGCAAGTTCGACCGGCATGGGCTGGGTATCCAGAATATCACCGCCCATCAGCACCGCACGGATGCCCAACACATGATCGGAAGTTTTACCGTAAACCAACGATCCTTGCCCGGACGCATCGGTGTTGATCATCCCGCCGAGCGTTGCCCGGTTACTGGTGGATAATTCGGGGGCAAAGAAATAGCCGTATGGCTTCAGAAACTGGTTGAGCTGGTCTTTTATCACCCCGGCTTCTACCCGCACCCAACCTTCTTGCGGGTTGATTTCAATAATGCGGCTCATATAGCGGGACATATCAACAATAATGCCCTGATTCAGCGCCTGACCGTTGGTCCCGGTGCCGCCGCCGCGTGGGGTAAAAATCAACGACGAGAAAAGCGGTTCTGCCGCCAGACGGGCGATTAGCGCCACATCTGCGGTTGAACGAGGGAAAACGACAGCATCAGGAAGCAGCTGATAAATACTGTTATCCGTCGACATTGTCAGACGATCGGCATAGCTCGTTGCCGTATCACCCGTGAATCCTTGCTGCTCCAGTGCCTGCAAAAAATTGAGCACCAGTTGAACGACACCTGGCGCCTGAGAAATTTGTGGAATCATTATAGTGACCCTTTCCTGCGGTCTGTGTTGTGAATTTAATCGTTTGCGTGTTGCTTTGTTTGTTGTATCACATTTTTTTCTAATACGCTCAGCAGATTTACAGGCAGAATCCGCCTGTTCAAAACCGCTGAAATTGCTCATCATTACAGGGTGTCATTTAAGTATTCACGTCGCGTCAACGTTCTGGCGCAAAGACAAAGGTGAAAAGTATTTATGGTAAATTTCCGTCAGCCCAGGGATATTGCACAAGTGCTGCTATCGGTGCTGTTTTTAGCCATCCTGATTGTGGCCTGTCTCTGGATTGTTCAGCCCTTTATCCTTGGTTTTGCCTGGGCAGGCACGATTGTCATTGCGACCTGGCCTATCCTGCTACGCTTACAAAAATTGCTCTGGGGACGCCGTTCACTTGCCGTACTGGTGATGACGCTGTTGTTAGTGCTGTTGTTCATCATCCCCATCGCGCTGCTGGTTAACAGTATCGTCGATGGCAGCGGGCCGCTAATCCATGCCGTAACCGCAGGTGATATGACGCTACCGGATCTGGCATGGTTGAACAGCATTCCACTGGTGGGTGCCAAAATGTATGGCGCATGGCACAGCTTACTGGATATGGGCGGCTCGGCCATTATGGCCAAGGTTCGTCCTTATATCGGTACCACCACCACCTGGTTCGTCGGTCAGGCCGCGCATATCGGCCGCTTTATGATGCACTGTGGTCTGATGCTGCTGTTCAGTGCCCTGTTGTACTGGCGCGGTGAACAGGTCGCATTAGGTATTCGTCACTTCGCTTGCCGTCTTGCCTCTAAACGTGGCGATGCTGCCATTTTGCTGGCCGCGCAAGCCATTCGCGCAGTCGCATTAGGCGTTGTGGTCACCGCTCTGGTGCAGGCAGTGCTCGGGGGAATTGGTCTGGCGGTAACCGGCGTGCCTTACGCCACGCTGCTGGCGGTATTGATGATCCTGTCTTGTCTGGTGCAGCTGGGGCCGTTGCCGGTGCTGATTCCGGCCATTATCTGGCTATACTGGACGGGGGATTCCACCTGGGGCACCGTGCTGTTGGTGTGGAGCGGCGTGGTCGGAACACTGGATAACGTGATTCGACCGATGCTGATTCGTATGGGTGCCGATTTGCCACTGATCCTGATTCTCTCCGGGGTCATCGGTGGACTGATTGCCTTCGGCATGATTGGTCTGTTTATCGGCCCAGTGGTACTGGCCGTTTCCTGGCGTCTGTTCTCCGCCTGGGTAAACGAAGCCCCTGCGCCAGGTACCAATCCGGATGAAATCCTCGAAGAAATTGCTGAAATCGAACGCAATAAGTAATCCAACATCAGGCGGCAGCGCCGCCTGATTGTTTAACAATACTAACCAATCCTCCCTCTTGCGGGATTAGACCTAACCTTGTCTTTCTTAAAATAATCATTTGTGTCGCAAATCCTTTACAGTTTTTAAACTATTGAGATGAATCTGATCGACGTAAAAAATCACTATGCCTACTATTAGCCCATGGCTTTAGATCAACACATTGATTTATAAGCATGGAAATCCCCTGAGTGAAACAACGAATTGCTGTGTGTAGTCTTTGCCCATCTCCCACGATGGGCTTTTTTTTATCCTTCACGCGCACTCCACCAACCTTAACGCACCAACACATTATCTTCCCCGTCAAGGAACAAATAATATTGCACAAAATACTGTGACTCTCTTCAAGCCGAAATATCCACAGCAATGTTATTACTATTCCACCGTCTTTTATGAAGTGACCAAATAATGAACGCATTAGAACTACAGGCGATCCGCCATATTTTTGCTATGACGGTGGAAGAAAGCGCCAGGTATATCGCGCGCGATGACAATGTTGCCGCCTGGCAACAATGGGAAAAGGGTGAAAGAGAAATTCCAGACGACATCATCCGCATTTGTTCAGAAATGAAAGCCAGGAGGAAGTTAAGAATTAATGCAATTA
Organism: Citrobacter sp. Cpo221; assembly: GCF_030332345.1. Lineage (NCBI taxonomy): Bacteria > Pseudomonadati > Pseudomonadota > Gammaproteobacteria > Enterobacterales > Enterobacteriaceae > Citrobacter > Citrobacter sp. Cpo221. The sequence goes on along the minus strand of NZ_JAOWIA010000033.1, from coordinate 39,288 downwards.
TCGACAAAATAAATAACCGTATCGGTAATAACACCATGCGTTTTTTCCCCGATCTGAACGCTTTTCAGGCGGTTTATCACCAAGATGGTTTTCTCGACTGGAAAATCTATCAGTCGGCTGCTGTTGAACTCTATGCTCACGATCTCGAGCGTATGTGTTAAGAGATTGCAACGCCATACCTATTTAGCCTCTTCGCTGAGTAACACATTATGAAAAACACCTATTTCTCCACTGCGATAGGGCTGTACCTAAATTATCTGGTGCACGGCATGGGGGTCATTCTGATGAGCCTCAATATGTCTTCGCTGGAACAACAGTGGCAAACCAATGCTGCGGGCGTCTCGATTGTTATTTCCTCACTCGGTATCGGCCGCTTAAGCGTTTTATTAGTGGCAGGGATGCTTTCCGATCGCTACGGTCGCAGACCATTTATTATCCTTGGTATGACCTGCTACCTGATTTTCTTTATTGGCATCATAAATACTCACAGTATTGTTCTTGCCTATGCTTTTGGTTTTTTAGCAGGAATGGCAAACAGTTTTCTCGATGCCGGAACCTATCCCAGCCTGATGGAGGCGTTCCCCCGCTCACCCAGCACGGCCAATATTTTGATAAAAGCCTTCGTCTCCAGCGGTCAATTCCTGCTGCCAATGATTATCAGTCTGCTGGTGTGGGCCGAACTTTGGTTTGGCTGGTCCTTCCTGCTGGCTGCAGCCGTTATGGTACTCAACGGCGTGTTTTTGTTTCGCTGTCGGTTTCCGCCACACCCCGGGCCTCATACCATCATCCGGGCTCAACCTGCAGAACGGGAAACCGCACAACCTGAACATCGTTGCTCCCTGCTCGACCTTGCCAGTTACACCCTGTACGGCTACATCGCAATGGCAACATTTTACCTGGTAAGCCAGTGGCTGGCGCAATACGGACAGTTTGTCGCCGGAATGTCCTATACGTTATCTATCAAACTGTTAAGCATTTATACCTGCGGCTCTCTACTGTGCGTGCTGATCACCGCCCCGCTGGCGCGAAAAGCAGAACGCGCGACATCGATGCTGATGCTGTATACGTTTATCTCATTTGTCGCACTGCTGATGGTTTGTCTGCATCCGACACCCTACGTGGTCATTATCTTTGCGTTTGTCATCGGTTTTTCTTCCGCCGGGGGCGTTGTGCAAATCGGTTTAACGCTTATGGCCGCACGCTTTCCGCATGCGAAGGGTAAAGCGACCGGGATTTACTATAGCGCGGGCAGCATTGCGACCTTCACCATTCCATTGATAACAGCAAAACTCTCAGAAACCAGTATTGCTCACATCATGTGGTTTGATACTGGCATAGCTGCTGTCGGGTTCCTGTTGGCGTTGTTTATTGGTTATCGCAGCCACATCGCGTCAAAGCATCAGCTAAAAATGATACAAGCCGTAGAATAGCGTGGATGCAATATTGTTCCCCCCTTCTGCAAAATAATTGGCATATATTTTAAAACATCAGCAAAACACCGGCTGGCAGAGTTCAATTTCACAGTGTGTTATGCAATATACCTGGTAACTTAAACGCCATGCTATGTAGGTTCTGTGGCTGCCGCCCGGTATATTAATTACAAGGTCGCCGCAATTTAAACAATATCGACGAGCACAGAACAATTTTAAAATCCGCAAGGAGTTGTGAAAATGTCTCAAAGCAAGACCTTTAATACGCCATTTCTTTTGGCGATAACCTGTATTTATTTAAGTTATTTCCTACACGGTATTAGCGTCATAACACTGGCGCAAAATATGACCTCTCTTGCAGAAAAGTTTTCCACCGACAATGCAGGAATTGCCTATTTGATTTCAGGCATTGGTCTGGGGCGACTGGTGAGCATCTTATTCTTTGGCGTGCTCTCAGATAAATTTGGTCGTCGGGCTATCATTCTGTTAGGGGCGATTCTTTATATACTGTTCTTCTTCGGTATTCCCGCCAGCCCTAATCTGATGATTGCCTTTATTCTGGCCGTTTGCGTTGGCGTGGCAAACTCGGCACTGGATACCGGTGGGTACCCGGCGTTAATGGAATGCTTCCCTAAAGCCTCTGGCTCAGCCGTTATCCTGGTAAAAGCTATGGTCTCGTTTGGGCAGATGATCTATCCCATCGTCGTCAGCACCATGCTGCTCAACCATATCTGGTACGGTTATGCGGTCATTATCCCGGGTGCGTTGTTTGTAGTCATTACCCTGATGCTGCTAAAAAGTCGTTTCCCCAGCCAGATGGTGGATGCTGGCATCGCGAAAGATCTGCCACAGATGAACAGTAAACCGTTGGTCTGGCTGGAAGGTGTGGCATCCGTCATGTTTGGTGTTGCTGCCTTTTCGACTTTTTACGTCATCGTGGTCTGGATGCCGAAATATGCGATGGCCTTTGCCGGTATGGCAGAATCCGACGCCCTGAAAACAATCTCTTACTACAGTATGGGTTCGTTGGTCTGCGTATTTATCTTTGCCGCACTGTTGAAAAAATGGGTACGGCCTATTTGGGCGAATGTATTTAACGCCGGACTGGCAACCATCACCGCAGCCGTCATCTATTTATACCCATCTCCGCTGGTTTGTAACGCCGGTTCATTTCTCATTGGGTTTTCTGCCGCTGGCGGTATTTTACAGCTCGGTGTTTCGGTGATGTCGGAGTTCTTTCCCAGGAGCAAAGCCAAAGTCACCAGTATTTATATGATGATGGGTGGCGTAGCTAACTTTATTATCCCATTAATCACCGGATACCTCTCTAACATTGGTCTGCAATACATTATTTTGCTGGACCTTGCATTTGCTCTGTTGGCTTTTGTCACCGCCATCATCGTCTTTATTCGTTACTACCGCGTATTTGATATCCCCAAAAATGATGTGCGGTTGGGCGAGCGTTATTTTCAATAAATTGTTTAGAAGGAGTATCAAATGGACGTAACTGCAAAATATGAACTGATTGGTTTGATGGCCTACCCTATCAGACACAGTCTGTCGCCTGAAATGCAAAATAAGGCATTAGAAAAAGCGGGATTGCCATTCACTTACATGGCGTTTGAAGTCGATAACTCAACGTTTGCTAATGCCATTGCCGGGCTGAAGGCCTTAAAGATGCGGGGTACCGGGGTCTCAATGCCCAACAAGCAGCTGGCATGTGAATATGTTGATGAATTAACACCTGCAGCCAAGCTGGTCGGCGCAATTAACACTATCGTCAATGATGATGGTTACCTGCGTGGTTACAATACCGATGGCACGGGCCATATTCGTGCAATTAAGGAAAGTGGTTTCGATATCAAAGGTAAAACCATGGTACTGTTGGGCGCAGGCGGTGCGTCGACGGCCATTGGTGCACAGGCAGCGATTGAAGGCATCAAAGAAATTAAACTCTTTAACCGCCAGGATGAATTTTTTACCAAAGCGCAGGAGTTTGCCAAACGCGTCAATGAAAACACCGACTGCGTGGTCACCGTTATCGATCTCGCCGATCGCCAGGCTTTTGCTCACGCACTTGCCAGCGCAGATATTTTGACCAACGGCACTAAAGTCGGCATGAAGCCGCTGGAAAATGAATCTCTCGTGACCGACGCTTCCCTGCTGCGTCCGGAACTGCTGGTAACCGAATGCGTCTACAACCCGCATATGACCAAATTATTGCAGCAGGCACAAAGTGCTGGTTGCAAAACAATTGATGGTTACGGCATGTTGTTGTGGCAAGGGGCTGAACAGTTCAAGCTCTGGACCGGGAAAGATTTCCCACTGGAGTATGTGAAACAGGTTATGGGTTTTGCCGCCTGACGGGCAAGCATTTGTACAATAGTTAAAGGGTAATCAATGAAAACCGTAACCGTAAGAAACCTCGCTATTGGCGAGGGTGCGCCGAAGATCATTGTCTCGCTGATGGGTAAAGACATCGCAACGGTAAAAAGCGAAGCGCTGGCCTATCGCGAAGCGGATTTCGACATTCTGGAATGGCGCGTAGACCATTTCACCGATGTCTCTTCCATTGAGGCGGTGTTGGAAGCTGCGCGCACCATCCGCGATGTGATGGCTGACAAACCACTGCTTTTCACCTTCCGTAGCGCCAAAGAAGGCGGTGAACAGGCTCTGTCTGTTGAGCACTATATTGCACTTAACCGCGCGGCAGTAGACAGCGGTCTGGTGGATATGATCGATCTGGAACTGTTTACCGGAGACGAACTGGTCAAAGCGACCGTCGAGCATGCGCACACGAAAAATGTCTTTGTGATTATGTCCAATCACGATTTTCATAAGACACCAGCCGCGGAAGAGATTGTTCAGCGCTTGCGTAAAATGCAGGAACTGGGCGCAGATATCCCGAAAATTGCCTTGATGCCGCAAAATAAAGCGGATGTTCTGACGCTGCTTAGTGCCACGCTGGAAATGCAAGAACGCTATGCCGATCGCCCGATAATCACCATGTCGATGGCTAAAACAGGGGTGATTTCACGTCTGTCTGGTGAGGTTTTCGGTTCAGCGGCAACCTTTGGGGCAGTAAAAAAAGCCTCCGCACCAGGACAAATTTCGGTCACCGACCTGCGTACTGTATTGACAATATTGCATCAGGCTTAATTACAGATATATCCATATAAATATCAGTATTGCCCTACCCCAGATATTCGTCTAACCACGGATATCTGGTCGGTAATTAAGCGTTATTATATAACTCACAATATTATTGTCGAATATAGCGACAGGTAGACGCACGCATATAATCTGGAGTTCACATGAAATTTTCAAGGCCAAATCGTATAGATGGTCGGGTACCCGTATTATCCGCTGCAGATGCAGTCAATTATATTCCTGATGAAGCAACTCTTTGTGTATTAGGTGCAGGCGGGGGTATTCTCGAAGCAACAACATTAATTAATGCACTGGCTGAAAAATATAAAAACTCTCAGTCACCACGAAATTTAGCGTTGATTAGTCCTACAGGTCTGGGTGACCGTGCCGACCGGGGAATTAGCCCGCTGGCACAGGAAGGCTTAGTCAAATGGGCATTATGCGGACACTGGGGACAATCACCGCGAATCTCCGATCTGGCTGAACAAAATAAAATTGCCGCCTATAACTATCCTCAGGGCGTATTAACCCAAACCCTGCGTGCATCGGCGGCTCACCAGCCAGGGATCCTTAGTGATATCGGCATCGGTACATTTGTTGACCCTCGTCAACAAGGCGGCAAACTGAATGAAGTGACCACCGAAGATCTGATCAAATTGGTGGAAATTGATAACAAAGAGTACCTGTACTACAAAGCCATTGCGCCAAACATCGCCTTTATTCGTGCCACCACCTGCGACAGCGAAGGCTACGCCACCTTTGAAGATGAAGTGATGTATCTTGATGCGCTGGTGATTGCCCAGGCCGTACACAATAACGGCGGCATCGTTATGATGCAGGTGCAGAAAATGGTGAAGAAAGCCACGTTGCATCCGAAATCGGTGCGTATTCCCGGCTATCTGGTCGATATTGTGGTCATCGACCCCGACCAAACGCAACTGTACGGTGGCGCGCCGGTTAACCGCTTTATCTCTGGCGATTTTGTTCTCGATGACAGCCAACAGACTGCCCTGCCGCTCAATCAGCGTAAACTGGTGGCCAGACGCGCCCTGTTTGAAATGCGCAAAGGTGCTGTCGGCAACGTTGGCGTAGGGATTGCCGATGGCATTGGCCTCGTCGCGCGCGAAGAAGGCTGTGCTGACGATTTTATTCTGACAGTCGAAACGGGTCCGATTGGCGGCATCACCTCTCAAGGTATTGCTTTCGGTGCCAACGTCAACACCCGCGCCATTCTGGATATGACCTCCCAGTTTGACTTCTATCACGGTGGCGGGCTGGATGTGTGCTATTTAAGTTTTGCCGAAGTGGATCGCCACGGCAACGTCGGCGTACACAAATTCAATGGCAAAATCATGGGTACCGGCGGTTTTATCGATATTAGCGCCACCTCCAAAAAAATTATTTTCTGCGGCACGTTAACTGCCGGAAGTCTGAAAACGGAAGTTGCCGATGGCAAGTTAAATATCGTGCAGGAAGGTCGGGTGAAAAAATTCGTCAACGAACTTCCTGAAGTGACTTTCAGCGGAAAAATTGCCCTCGAACGTGGACTTGATGTGCGTTACATCACTGAACGCGCTGTCTTTACGTTAAAAGCAGATGGTCTTCATTTAATCGAAATTGCGCCGGGAGTCTCTTTACAGGAAGACATCCTGGACAAGATGGATTTCACGCCAATTATTTCGCCAAATCTGAAGCTGATGGACGAAAGATTATTTATCGATGCCTCGATGGGGTTTGTATTACCCGACGCTGCCAATTAAAAGGAGTACCCTGATGGACTTTTCGTTAACTGAAGAACAAGAACTGCTGCTTGCCAGCATTCGGGAACTGATTACCAGCAATTTCCCGGAAGAATATTTCCGTACCTGTGATCAGACGGCGACCTACCCGAAAGAGTTTATGCGTGCCCTGGCGGACAACGGTATTTCGATGCTGGGCGTTCCGGAAGAGTTTGGTGGCATCCCGGCGGATTACGTCACACAGATGCTGGCGCTGATGGAAGTTTCAAAATGCGGCGCACCCGCTTTTTTGATCACTAACGGTCAGTGCATTCACAGTATGCGTCGTTTTGGATCCGCCGAACAGCTGCGTAAGACCGCAGAAAGCACCATGGAAACTGGCGATCCAGCGTATGCGCTGGCATTAACCGAACCGGGAGCGGGTTCCGACAACAACAGCGCGACCACCAGTTACACTCGCAAAAACGGTAAGGTCTATCTCAACGGGCAGAAAACCTTTATCACCGGCGCGAAAGAGTATCCATATATGCTGGTACTGGCCCGCGATCCAGAACCAAAAGATCCGAAAAAAGCCTTTACGCTGTGGTGGGTCGATTCGAAGAAACCCGGCATTAAGGTTAATCCGCTGCACAAAATCGGTTGGCATATGCTCAGCACATGCGAAGTCTATCTTGATGACGTTGAAGTGGATGAAAGTGATATGGTCGGAGAGGAAGGCATGGGTTTCCTCAACGTCATGTACAACTTCGAGATGGAACGTTTGATCAACGCTGCGCGCAGTACCGGTTTTGCTGAATGCGCCTTCGAAGATGCCGCCCGTTACGCCAACCAGCGCATCGCATTCGGTAAGCCAATTGGTCACAATCAGATGATCCAGGAAAAACTGGCGCTGATGGCGATTAAAATCGATAACATGCGCAATATGGTGTTAAAAGTCGCCTGGCAGGCCGATCAGGAACAGTCTCTGCGCACCAGTGCAGCGCTGGCAAAACTGTATTGTGCACGTACTGCAATGGAAGTGATTGATGACGCCATTCAGATTATGGGTGGGCTGGGTTACACCGACGAAGCACGCGTTTCCCGCTTCTGGCGTGATGTCCGCTGTGAACGCATTGGCGGTGGTACAGATGAAATCATGATTTACGTCGCGGGTCGCCAAATCCTGAAAGATTATCAGAATAAGTAAGCAGTAATGCTTGCCGGATAGCGCAAATGCGTTATCCGGCACGTGCCAGGTGAATCATATTTCTGGCATCAGACATTCCTGTTCTACAAGGTTATTTTTAAACTGCTTACGATAATCGCTGGGGGTACAACCCACATGCCGCTGAAAGAGTTTGGCAAAGTGATCGACATTTTCATACCCTACCCGCCAGGAAATTTCTGCCAACGAGGACTCCGTATTCGTCAGGGCAAATTTTGCCTCTGTCATTCGCCGCTGAATCACATAATTAATCGGCGAAATACGATATTCCTTAGTAAACTCGTGACAGATATAGCTCACGCTGGCACGAAATTTCTTAGACAACTGTTCCAGCGTAATTTTCTCTCGGAAGTTGTTATTTAAATAAACCAACACATCTTTAATTAAGATATCTTTTTTAATATATCCCTGCTCAGAACGATAAGCATTTTTAAAGTTTTCGTAATATAAAACTGTTAATGCATAAGCGAAGGCGTCATAAGCGGAAGACGTCAGGTTATTCTTGCTCTGCGGGATCATAACACTCAGTTCATTAAAGATACTTTTAATAACCTCTTTGCCCTGGCTGACGCTAATAACCGGACACGAGTGCATCTGCAAGAGTTGGTTCTCCTGCCAGTCGTTGAAACGAAAGCCGTAGAGCGCACAGGTGTAAGTGGTTGCAGGTGTGCTGCTATCGGAAGCAACCGCATGTAACCGCCCTTGTTCTATCACCACGATGTCACCCGCATGCGCGACATACAGCGAAGAGTCGATAATTAGTCTTGCGACACCCTTTTTTACATAGATAAGCTCTGTTTCATTGTCATGAACATGATGGCCCGACTCCCAGTTAGGATCATCACTGATGACGAATCGCGAAAATCTCGGGGTTTTCCCCTGTTCAAAAAGGGTCTCCATGGCATTATCAAAACAGCGTTGATACATGACAACCTCCACCGAAAGGCAGTTATTTTGCGGATAATTAATATCGAAAAGTAAAAACGATGATGACGTTATACAACGTTATTCTGTCCAGGCGAAACAAAATTATTTGCGTCGTCTGCAAGATGACACCTCCAACTCCAGCACGCTGCTCGTGCAAATTGTTTTTATTTTAAAATAATAGGAAAGTATAAATGTTATTAAGTCAGCAATAATAATTTACACACCAGAAACAAAGTGCGTGCAGAATCGCATAAAAATATGATCCATTTCTCAAAAAAGCGCCTCGATTTTATTTCCATGTTTATCACTTTAACACCCGACGTCTTCTTTACGTTCATAAACTCAGCATTCCTAAAGTCCTTTTTTTTGCAAGATTGTTGGGAATGAAAACAGATTGCCCCGTCGAAAACAGTCTCCCTCTGCCGCACACTATTTTCAGTCAATTTTCCCTACTGTTGATGATGGCACTCCCCGTCATCATCCACACGAGAATCACTGGAGATGCCATGAAACTAATAACCTGCTTTAAGTTGGTGCCTGAAGAACAGGACATTGTTGTTACCCCACAACGTTCGCTTAACTTTGACCGGGCCGATGCCAAAATCAGTCAGTTTGATTTGAATGCAATAGAGGCCGCGACGCAACTTAGTGCGGAAGGTGATGAAATTGTCGCCTTAACGGTTGGCGGCTCGCTACTGCAAAACTCCAAAGTGCGTAAAGACGTACTGTCCCGCGGGCCGGACAGTTTGTTTATGGTGCAGGATCCCCAACTGGAGCATTCATTACCGCGAGACACGGCTCAGGCGCTGGCCTGCGCGGCCAAAAACATTGAATTCGACCTGATGCTGTTCGGCGAAGGGTCTGGAGACATCTACGCCCAGCAGGTTGGCTTACTGGTTGGCGAACTCTTACAACTTCCGGTGATTAACGCCGTCAGCAACATCCAACGTAACGGCGATCGCATTGTGGTTGAACGTACGCTGGAAGACGAAGTTGAAGTGATTGAACTGCAGCTCCCCGCCGTGCTGTGCGTAACCTCAGACATCAACACACCGCGTATCCCCTCGATGAAAGCCATTCTGGGCGCGGGTAAAAAACCGGTCACACCGTGGCAAGCCAGCGATATTGGCTGGACACCTGCCTCACCGTTGGCAGAACTGGTGAGCCTCACCGTTCCGCCACAAACAGAACGTAAGCACATCATTCTGGAAAATGACTCAGCAGAAGCCATAGCCGAGCTGGCTGAACATCTGAAAAAAGCCCTGAACTAAGCCCAACGGAGAGAAATTATCATGAGTAAATTAGCTAACGTATGGGTGTTCAGCGATAACGTAGAACGCTATGCAGAATTAATGGCCGGCGCACGCCTGTGGGGTGAACAGGTACACCTTATTGTACAAGGCAACGAACAGGCCAATCAGATTAAACCTCTGGGTGCCGATGAGATTGTCGTGCTTGAAACAACGTCTGGTTTACAGCGTGTTGAAAATTTTGCCGAGACCATCGCCGCCCTGATACAAGAACATACCGGGCTATTACTGATGCCAGCCACCAAACGGGCCAAATCCCTTGGCGCGCGGTTAAGTATTCAGCTGAATGCAGCGATGGTAAACGACGCCACGTCGGTAACGCTTGATGATGGCTCACTGTTCGCAGAACACCGTATGTACGGTGGCCTGGCATTCGGCAAAGAAAAAATCAAAACAACTCAGGCAATTATCACCCTTGCCCCTGGCGTACTTGAACCGGTAGAGGCTAATGCTTCACATACCTGCCCTGTTGTCTCTGCACCTTACATCGCACCACACCATGAAATTATGTGCCAGGAACGTCGCGCCAAATCCGTGAGCAGTGTGGATCTCAGCAAATCCAAACGTGTGGTGGGTGTGGGCCGCGGCCTGGTTGCGCAAAACGATCTGGAGATGGTGCACCAGTTGGCATCTGTACTGGGTGCAGAAGTGGGTTGTTCACGACCGATTGCCGAAGGCGAAAACTGGATGGAACGCGAACGCTACATCGGCGTTTCTGGCGTTTTACTGAAATCGGACCTTTACCTCACCCTCGGCATTTCAGGACAAATTCAGCATATGGTCGGCGGTAACGGCGCGAAAGTCATTGTCGCCATCAACAAAGATAAGAAAGCCCCTATTTTCAATTACGCCGATTACGGACTGGTCGGCGACATCTACAAAGTCGTTCCGGCTCTTATCGAGCATCTCAGCCGCTAACCCCACTTTTAACGCACATATCCCGCTGCCCTCGCAGCGGGAAGGGAGCATAAAGCATGTCAGATGAAAAATTTGATGCCATTGTGGTCGGTGCTGGCGTGGCGGGTACGGTTGCAGGCTACGTGATGGCTCAGGCCGGACTGGACGTGCTGGTCATCGAGCGCGGAAACAGTGCAGGTAGTAAAAATATGACCGGCGGAAGACTCTATGCACATAGTCTTGAGCGCATCATGCCGGGGTTCGCGCAGGAAGCGCCGCTCGAGCGTAAAGTCACCCGCGAAAAAATCTCCTTTCTGACCGAAGAAAGCGCCGTCACTCTCGACTTTCATCGTGAAAAGGCTGACGCACCAACGCAGGATTCGTATACCGTTTTGCGCAACAGGCTTGACCCATGGCTAATGGAAAAAGCGGAACAAGCTGGCGTGCAGTTCATTCCCGGCGTGCGCGTCGATGCCCTGATCCGCGAAGGAAATAAGGTTACCGGAGTTCAGGCCGGCGACGATATCCTGGAAGCCAATATTGTCATCCTTGCCGATGGCGTCAACTCTATGCTGGGGCGTTCCCTGGGGATGGTTCCGCCCTCTTCTGCACATCACTATGCCGTTGGCGTAAAAGAGCTGATCGGCTTACCTCCAGCGGTCATTGCAGATCGCTTCAATCTTTCAGGTAATGAAGGCGCGGCCTGGCTGTTTGCAGGCTCACCGTCTGATGGGTTGATGGGAGGCGGATTTTTGTATACCAACCTGGACTCCATCTCTCTGGGTCTGGTGTGTGGTCTGGGGGATATTGCTCATGCCACAAAAAGTATTCCACAAATGCTGGAAGACTTTAAGCAACATCCAACTATTCGGCCATTGATTGCCGGTGGAGAACTACTGGAATATTCCGCGCATATGGTTCCGGAAGGCGGTCTGGCAATGGTTCCAAAGCTGGTCGATGACGGTGTGATGATCGTGGGCGATGCCGCCGGTTTCTGTTTGAACCTGGGTTTCACGGTGCGAGGTATGGATTTGGCCATCGCTTCCGCAGAAGCCGCTGCCCAAACAGCCATTGCAGCAAAAGAACGCCAGGATTTCTCTGCCAACAGCCTGATGGACTACAAGCGCGCGCTCGAACAGGGCTGTGTAATGCGTGATTTACAGCATTTTCGCAAGATCCCGGCGCTAATGGAAAACCCACGGCTGTTCACCCAGTATCCGCGTATGGTGGCCGACATCATGAGCGATATGTTCACCGTTGACGGACGTCCAAATCAACCGGTTCGCAAGATGATTATGTCCCACGCAAAACAAATCGGGCTGATGAACTTACTGAAAGACGGTATCAAGGGGGCAACTGCACTATGAATCAGGACAATACCGTTAACGTTGACGTCAAACTGGGCGTCAATAAATTCAATGTCGATGAAGGCCACCCGCACATTATCCTGGCCGAACATCCAGACCTTAATGAATTTCGCAAGCTGCTGAAAGCCTGCCCCGCCGGGCTGTATAAGCAGGATGAGAGTGGAAACATTCATTTTGATTCTGCTGGTTGCCTGGAGTGCGGAACGTGTCGAGTACTGTGCGGCGACACGATCCTCGACCAATGGGAATATCCGGTCGGAACATTTGGCGTTGATTTTCGCTACGGCTAATGGATTTTGCCTGTAGTACACCGGATCGGCCACGCCGGCCATCCGGTCAGATGTATGCCGAAATCATCCTGGGAATAACTTCATGAGTATCACACTAACGTTTAACGCCGAACGTCGCGAAGCCTGGCGACAACAGGGTTTATGGGGAGATGCTTCGCTTGGCGATTACTGGCACCAAACTGCCAGAGCCATGCCAGATAAAATCGCCGTGGTTGATAACCATGGCGCTTCATACACCTATGCTGCACTCGACAGCGCGGCCAGCAGTCTGGCAACCTGGTTTTTAGCCTGCGGTATTCAACCCGGCGATCGCATTGCCTTCCAGTTACCGGGCTGGTGCGAGTTTACGATTATCTACCTGGCCTGCCTGAAAACCGGGGCCGTTTCCGTACCGCTGCTGCCAGCGTGGCGTGAAGCAGAGCTGGTATGGGTGCTGAATAAGTGTAAAGCGAAGATTTTTTTCGCACCGACACTGTTTAAACAGACCCGACCGGTCGATCTGATCCTCCCCTTACAAAACCAGTTGCCGCATCTGCAACAGATCGTTGCCGTGGATAAACTGGCTCCGGCAACTACCTCGCTGGCGCTCAGTCAACTGCTTTTAGCTCCGCCTTTAACCCAGACGATTAATGTTCACGCCGATGAATTGGCGGCGGTGTTGTTTACCTCCGGTACCGAGGGAATGCCAAAAGGCGTAATGCTGACCCACAACAACATCCTTGCCAGCGAGCGTGCCTACTGTGCCCGCCTCAATCTCACCTGGCAGGATGTGTTTTTGATGCCCGCACCACTGGGACATGCTACCGGTTTCCTGCATGGCGTTACCGCACCGTTTTTAATCGGCGCCCGCAGCGTGTTGTTAGATATTTTCACCCCAACCGCCTGTCTTGAACTGCTGGAACAACAACGCTGTACCTGTGTGCTCGGCGCCACGCCCTTCGTCTACGACATGTTGTGTAGCATGGAAAAGCGGCCAAGCGATATCTCATCACTACGCTTTTTCTTATGTGGGGGCACAACCATTCCCCAGAAGATTGCCCATGACTGCCAGCAGCTCGGCATAAAATTATTAAGCATTTATGGCTCGACTGAGAGTTCACCACATGCGCTGGTCAATCTCGATGATTCGCTTTCTCGCATGATGAATACGGACGGATATGCCGCTGCAGGTGTTGAAATTAAAGTCGTCGATGAAGCGCGCAATACGTTGCCCGCGGGGGTAGAAGGTGAAGAAGCTTCGCGTGGTCCCAATGTGTTTATGGGCTACCTCGATGAACCCGAACTCACCGCCCGCGCGCTGGATCAAGACGGCTGGTATTACAGCGGCGACTTATGCCGAATGGACGATGCGGGGTACATCAAAATCACCGGGCGGAAAAAAGATATCATTGTCCGTGGTGGAGAAAACATCAGCAGCCGCGAAGTTGAGGATATTTTATTGCAGCATCCTCGCATTCACGATGCTTGTGTTGTCGCGATGCCGGACGAACGCTTAGGTGAAAGGTCGTGTGCTTACGTGGTCCTAAAACCTCCGCATCATTCGTTGTCGCTGGAATCAGTGGTGGCCTTTTTTAGCCGCAAGCGGGTGGCAAAGTACAAATACCCTGAGCACATTGTGATCGTGGAGAAATTACCGCGCACGGCGTCCGGTAAAGTACAAAAATACCAGCTTCGTCAGGATATTATTCAGCGTTTGAGCGTGGAGAGTATTACAGGATAAAGCGCCGGATGGCGATGCTAACGCATCTTATCCGGCCTACGTTGAATAGGCCGGATAAGGCATGATATTACTTGTTCAGTTCAGCCAGACTCAGCCAGGTTTGTACGACGGTGTCCGGGTTCAGCGACAGGCTGTCGATCCCCTCTTCCATCAGCCAGGCCGCGAAGTCTTCGTGGTCAGAAGGTCCCTGGCCGCAAATACCCACGTATTTACCCTGTTTCTTGGCTGCACGAATCGCCATCGACAGCAGTGCTTTCACCGCGTCGTTACGCTCATCAAACAGTTCAGAAACCACACCAGAGTCACGATCCAGACCCAGCGCTAACTGCGTCATGTCGTTTGAGCCGATGGAGAAGCCGTCGAAGTACTCGAGGAACTGCTCGGCCAGCAAGGCGTTAGACGGGATCTCACACATCATGATGATCTTCAGTCCGTTCTCGCCGCGTTTCAGCCCCTGGCGTGCCAGCTCTTCCACCACCGCTTTCGCCTGAGCAACGGTACGTACAAACGGTACCATCACTTCAACGTTAGTCAGGCCCATGTCGTTACGGACACGTTTTACTGCGTCGCATTCCAGCGCAAAGCAGTCGCGGAAGCTATCGGCAACATAACGGCCCGCCCCACGGAAGCCCAGCATCGGGTTCTCTTCATGCGGTTCATAACGCTCACCGCCGACCAGGTTGGCATATTCGTTGGACTTAAAGTCCGACATACGCACGATGACGCGTTTTGGATAAAACGCCGCACCCAGCGTCGCGATCCCTTCCGTCAGACGACCTACGTAGAATTCACGCGGAGAATCGAAACCTTTCATCATGGCGCGGATTTCATTTTGCAGCTCAGGCGTTTGGTCATCAAACTCCAGCAACGCACGCGGGTGCACGCCAATCATACGGTTGATGATAAATTCCAGACGCGCCAGGCCGACGCCTTCGTTTGGCAGACAGGCGAAGTCGAAAGCCCGATCCGGGTTACCGACGTTCATCATCACCTTCAACGGCAGATCCGGCATGGTCTCCACGCTGGAACTCTTCACGCTAAAGTCGAGCATGTCAGCGTAGACATAACCGGTGTCACCTTCGGCACAGGAGACGGTTACCTTCTCACCGTCTTTCATGCGCTCGGTCGCATCACCACAGCCCACCACGGCCGGGATCCCCAGTTCACGGGCAATAATCGCCGCGTGACAGGTACGGCCGCCACGGTTAGTGACAATTGCTGCTGCTTTCTTCATGATCGGTTCCCAGTCCGGGTCGGTCATGTCGGTAACCAGTACGTCACCTGGTTCGATACGGTTCATTTCGCTGATGTCATGAATGACTTTGACCGGACCCGCGCCAATGCGGTGGCCGATGGCGCGACCTTCAGCAATAATTTTACCCTGAGCATGCAGCGTATAACGCTCCATCACCTGGCCGCGAGAACGCACGGTTTCCGGACGCGCCTGAACAATGAACAGCTTGCCGGTATGACCGTCTTTCGCCCATTCGATGTCCATTGGACGACCGTAGTGCTTCTCGATTTGTACCGCCTGCTTCGCCAGTTCCTGCACTTCTTCGTTAGTCAGGGAGAAAATGTCACGTTGTTCCTGCGGGACATCTTCAATGGTCACCTGCTTACCGTGTTCCTGGGTCGGCGCGTAAATCATGCGGATTTTTTTCGAACCCATTGTGCGACGGACGATCGCCGGACGGTTAGCCGCCAGGGTCGGTTTGTGCACGTAGAATTCATCCGGGTTAACGGCGCCCTGCACGACCATTTCGCCCAGACCCCAGGCAGACGTAATAAAGACAACCTGGTCGAAACCGGATTCGGTATCGATGGAGAACATTACGCCTGAGGACGCGAGGTCAGAACGCACCATCCGCTGAACGCCAGCAGAGAGCGCGACGCCACGGTGGTCATAGCCCTGGTGAACACGATAAGAGATCGCGCGGTCGTTAAACAGCGAGGCAAATACGTGTTTGATGGCAACCAGTACGGCATCAAATCCCTGGACGTTGAGGAAGGTTTCCTGCTGACCGGCAAATGACGCATCTGGCATATCTTCTGCGGTAGCGGAAGAACGCACGGCAAAAGAGGCATTGGCATCGTCCGCTGACAGCTGCGCGTAGGCATCGCGGACGGCATTTTCCAGTTCGGGCTGGAAAGGAGTGTCGATAATCCACTGGCGGATCTGTGCCCCGGCTTTCGCAAGCTCAGTGACATCGTCGATATCCGTTTTATCCAGCAGCTCATAAATGCGCTGGTTTACACCGCTCTGGTCCAGAAACTGGTTAAACGCATCGGCGGTCGTTGCAAAACCATTCGGTACGGAAACACCCATACCTGAAAGGTTAGTAATCATTTCACCCAGGGAGGCATTTTTGCCTCCAACTCTGTCTACATCATTCATGCCGAGTTGGTTATACCAAAGCACCAGCGGTGACGAGCCATTGTTGGACATCGAACAATCCTTATATATGAACGAGGTTAGGAAACTCAATTTTGCGTAATTATCTTGGCATATTTACTCCGGCGAAAAAAACGGTGAATCGTTCAAGCAACTTTATTTTTTATTTTTTCAGATTGTTTCCGCATTTGCGCAAACCCGCGAGCCACACGGGATCACCACAAAAACGATCGGTATAAACATTTGTTCCGAAAAATGAAATGTACTTTTCAGTAAATATAAAAATAGCGTTTCATTTTATAAAATAGATGCGGCAATATTCGCTTCTGGCGAATTTTAATTTATGCTTTCAGAGAATTATATCTGCCCCAGGATGAGCAAAATGGATAATGCTGTTGATCGTCACGTATTTTATATTTCTGATGGTACGGCCATCACCGCCGAGGTATTGGGTCACGCGGTGATGTCGCAATTTCCTGTCACGATCAGCAGTATTACGCTGCCGTTTGTGGAAAATGAGAGTCGTGCGCGCGCGGTTAAAGACCAGATTGACGCTATCTACCAACAAACTGGTGTGCGTCCTTTGGTGTTTTACTCCATCGTCCTGCCGGAAATTCGCTCGATCATTCTGCAAAGCGAAGGATTTTGTCAGGATATCGTGCAGGCGTTGGTTGCCCCACTGCAACACGAGATGAAACTCGACCCTACGCCTATCGCCCATCGCACGCACGGTCTGAATCCCGGTAACCTCAACAAGTACGACGCGCGCATTGCTGCCATTGACTATACCCTCGCCCACGACGACGGTATTTCGTTGCGCAACCTCGATCAGGCGCAGGTGATCCTGCTCGGCGTTTCCCGTTGCGGCAAAACCCCAACCAGTTTGTATCTGGCCATGCAGTTTGGTATCCGCGCGGCCAACTACCCCTTTATTGCCGATGATATGGATAATCTGGTGCTGCCCACTTCCCTGAAGCCGTTGCAGCATAAGTTGTTCGGTCTGACTATCGACCCTGAGCGCCTGGCGGCCATCCGCGAAGAACGCCGTGAGAACAGCCGTTATGCCTCGCTGCGTCAGTGCCGTATGGAAGTTGCTGAGGTGGAAGCGCTTTATCGGAAAAACCAGATCCCCTGGCTGAACAGTACCAATTATTCGGTAGAAGAGATTGCTACCAAGATCCTCGATATCATGGGACTGAATCGCCGCATGTACTAGAATGCTAGTGCATTGGTTCGATTTTTTGTTATTATGCTCGCCACCAGGCAGGATGAGTGTGATATTGTGATGTACATCACTTCCCGGTAGTCCTGCCGTTGAAGCAACAAATTTCTGAGACAAGTAATGAACAGAACCGATGAACTCCGTACTGCGCGTATTGACAACCTGGTCACTCCAGCAGAGCTTGCGCAACGGCATCCTGTTTCGTCCTCCGTCGCCCGTCATGTTACGGACTCCCGACGTCGGATAGAAAAAATTTTAAATGGTGAAGACCCCCGTTTACTGGTGATCGTAGGTCCCTGCTCGATTCACGATCTTGATGCCGCGATGGAATACGCGACACGATTACAGGCGCTGCGCACTAAGCACCAGGCGCGTCTGGAAATCGTGATGCGTACCTATTTTGAAAAACCACGCACCGTCGTAGGCTGGAAAGGCCTGATTTCCGACCCGGATTTGAACGGCAGTTATCGTGTAAACCACGGTATTGAACTGGCGCGAAAACTGCTGTTGCAGGTCAACGAACTGGGCGTCCCCACGGCGACTGAATTCCTCGACATGGTGACCGGCCAGTTTATTGCCGATTTAATCAGTTGGGGAGCTATTGGCGCGCGCACCACCGAAAGTCAGATCCATCGTGAAATGGCCTCCGCGCTCTCCTGCCCGGTCGGCTTTAAGAACGGAACGGATGGCAACACGCGCATCGCCGTCGATGCGATTCGCGCCTCCCGCGCCAGTCACATGTTCCTCTCGCCGGATAAAACCGGTCAGATGACCATTTATCAGACCAGCGGTAACCCTTACGGGCATATCATCATGCGTGGCGGTAAAAAGCCGAATTATTATGCTGAAGATATTGCTGCCGCCTGCGATACCCTGCACGAATTTTCTCTGCCTGAGCATCTGGTGGTCGATTTTAGCCACGGTAATTGCCAGAAGCAGCATCGCCGTCAGTTGGAGGTTTGTGATGACGTGTGCCAGCAAATTCGTAACGGTTCAACGGCAATAGCCGGGATCATGGCGGAGAGTTTCCTGCGTGAAGGTACGCAAAAAATCGTTAGCGGCCAGCCGCTGGTTTACGGTCAGTCCATTACCGACCCATGCCTGAACTGGGAAGATACTGAACTGTTGGTTGAAAAACTCGCCTCTGCAGTTGATAGCCGTTTTTAATGCTGTTCGCCGGGCAATATCACTTTGCCCGGCGCTAATCCCTTGTTTTTCCCTTGATTGTTGTGCAAAAAACGTTCTCGTCACAATTATTTCACAAAAACGCTTGCCGCAAATTTGCAGTTTGATGATAATGATTATCATTGTTACATTGATTGTTATTTTTAAACACTATGTCACGTATGGATAACACAACGGCAACGCCTGCAAAAGACAAAACACCGCCTTCCGTCGCGCCAAACGACCGACGAATTGACAGTAAAACCCTGCTGGGTAACGAAGGACGCGTGATCATAGAACATGATGGTCAGCACTACCTGCTGCGCCAGACACAAGCCGGAAAACTCATTCTGACTAAATAAACAACACATTTCGCCAGCCACCCAGGTCATACCCAGGCAGCCAGCGCTTTTCGATTTCCTAATGGAGAGTTGCTATGCCTTACCTGCACACCGCTTCCCTGCGCCCATCGCTGTTGGCGCTGGCGATTGTCAGTAACCTGCCCGCCGTCGCCTATGCGGCGGCCGAGGATATGACCGTTACCGCCACCGGCAATGCCCGTAGCGCCTTTGAAGCACCGATGATGGTCAGTGTCATTGACACCACCGCCCCAGAAAACCAAACCGCCAGCTCAGCTGCCGACCTGTTACGTAAGGTTCCAGGCCTGACCCTTGACGGTACGGGCCGTACCAACGGCCAGGACGTGAATCTGCGCGGGTACGATCGACGCGGCGTTCTGGTGCTGGTTGACGGCGTTCGCCAGGGAACCGACACCGGACACCTGAACAGTACCTTCCTCGATCCGGCGCTTATCAAACGCATCGAAGTCGTGCGTGGTCCTTCCGCACTACTGTACGGTAGCGGCGCGCTAGGCGGCGTGATCGCCTATGACACTGCAGATGCCAAAGATCTACTGGAAGTCGGGCAAAACAGCGGTTATCGCGTGTTCGGTACCGCGGCGACCGGCGATCACAGTCTCGGCATGGGCGCCAGCACGTATGGCCGTACCGATACGCTGGACGGACTGCTTGCCTGGTCCAGCCGCGATCGCGGTGATTTACGCCAGAGTGACGGTACTACTGCGCCGAATGACGAAGCAATTAACAATATGCTGGCGAAAGGTAGCTGGAAAATTAACAGCGCCCAGACGCTGGCCGGTTCGCTGCGTTACTACAACAATGACGCCCGGGAACCTAAAAACCCGCAGACCAGCGCGGCGGATGCCAGCAACCCGATGACCAACCGTTCAACGATCCAGCGTGATGCACAGCTGACCTACTCGCTCGCTCCGGCGGACAATGACTGGCTGAACGCTGACGCCCGTATCTACTGGTCCGAAGCGCGCATTAATGCTCAGAATGCAGATAACACTAGCGAATTTCGCAAGCAAACCACCAAAGGCGGGAAGATCGACAACCGCAGCCGCCTGTTTACCGACTCTTTTGCATCTCACCTGTTGACCTACGGCGGTGAATACTATCGTCAGGAACAACAGCCTGGAGGAGCAACAACTGGCTTCCCGGAGGCAAAGATCGATTTCAGCTCCGGCTGGCTACAGGATGAAATCACCCTGCGCGACCTACCGATTACGCTGCTGGGCGGTACCCGTTATGACTCTTATCGCGGCAGCAGCGACGGCTATGAAGATGTCGATGCCGATAAATGGTCATCCCGCGCCGGATTAACAGTTGCGCCAACTGACTGGCTGATGCTGTTCGGTTCATACGCTCAGGCTTTCCGTGCCCCGACTATGGGCGAGATGTATAACGATGCGAAACACTTCTCGATTGGTCGTTTTTACACCAACTACTGGGTACCTAACCCTAACCTGCGCCCGGAAACCAACGAAACACAGGAATACGGATTTGGCCTGCGCTTTGACGATCTTCTGATGGCGAGCGACGCGCTCGAATTTAAAGCCAGCTATTTCGACACCAAAGCGAAAGATTACATCTCCACCAGCGTCGATTTCGCCGCTGCGACAACCACGTCCTATAACGTACCCAACGCCAAAATCTGGGGCTGGGACGTAATGGCGAAATATTCCACCGACCTGTTCAGCCTCGACATGGCCTATAACCGCACACGCGGAAAAGATACTGACACAGGTGAATACATTTCCAGCATTAACCCGGATACCGTCACCAGCAAACTGAATGTGCCGGTTGCGCACAGCGGTTTCTCTGTCGGCTGGATAGGGACATTTGCTGACCGTTCCACGCATATCAGCAACAGCTACACTAAACAGCCTGGCTATGCGGTAAACGATTTCTACGTGAGCTATCAGGGCCAACAAGCGCTGAAAGGCATGACCACCACGCTGGTACTGGGCAACGCCTTCGACAAAGAGTACTGGTCGCCGCAAGGCATTCCGCAGGATGGTCGTAATGGCAAAATTTTCGTGAGTTATCAGTGGTAATCACTTTTCCCCGGTTCGCCGGGGCCGCAATCTGGAAGGAAGAGACAATGAATCATTACACACGCTGGCTGGAACTGAAGAAAGAAAATCCTGGCAAATACGCACGTGATATTGCGGGGTTGATGAATATTAGCGAAGCCGAACTGACCTTTGCACGTGTCGGTCACGACGCCTGGCGCTTACGTGGCGAAGTGCGTGAAATTCTCAGCGCACTGGAAACAGTGGGCGAAACCAAATGTATTTGCCGCAATGAATACGCAGTACATGAGCAGGTGGGTGCTTTTACCAATCAGCACCTCAACGGCCATGCTGGGCTGGTTCTCAATCCGCGCGCCCTCGATCTGCGTCTGTTCCTGAATCAGTGGGCCAGCACCTTTCATATCAGCGAAACAACCGCCCATGGTGAGCGTCAGAGCATTCAGTTCTTCGACCATCAGGGAGACGCACTGCTGAAGGTCTATACCACGCAAAATACCCTCGTTGAGGAATGGGCAGCGTTGCTGACCCGTTTCATCTTTGCAGAAAACCCGCCGCTGGTGCTGCAACCTGCCAACAATTCTGCGCCTGCCGCCGTCACGGTCGACGCGCAGACCGTTGATCAAGAGTGGCGGGCAATGACCGATGTCCACCAGTTCTTCGGTCTGCTGAAACGCCACGATCTCACTCGCCAACAGGCATTTAATCTGGTGGGCGACGATCTGGCCTGTAAGATTTCTAATAGCGCACTGGCGCAGTTACTCGACACCGCGCGTCAGGATGGCAACGAAATTATGGTTTTTGTGGGTAACCGCGGCTGCGTACAGATTTTTACCGGCGTGATTGAAAAACTGGTACCGATGAAAGGCTGGCTGAACATCTTCAACCCAACCTTTACCCTGCATCTGCTGGAAGAGAGCGTGGCCGAAACGTGGGTGACGCGCAAACCGACCGCCGATGGTCACGTCACCAGTCTGGAACTGTTTGCTGCCGACGGTACGCAAATCGCACAACTGTATGGTCAACGTACGGAAGGCGAGCCGGAACAGACGCAATGGCGCACACAGATTGACGCGCTAACGCCGAAAGGACTGGCCGCATGAAAAAACTGCTGGCCCTGATCGCGCTGCTGCCCTTCGCCGCACTTGCTGCGCCTGAGGAGCGAGTTGTTGCCCTCGGTGGCGATGTCACCGAGATAGTATACGCACTGGGAGCACAACCCTCCCTTGTGGCGAGAGACAGCACCAGCCAGTGGCCTGCTGCGGCAACCGCGTTACCTGATGTTGGTTATTTGCGCCAGCTCAACGCCGAAGGGATCCTTGCCACACGCCCTACGCTGGTCCTTGCCAGCGCGCAGGCGCAGCCTTCTCTGGTGTTAAAACAGATCGAGCAGAGCAATGTCAGGGTTGTCACGATCCCGGCAAGCAACGATCTTAACGCGATTGATGAAAAAGTTCGGGTTATCGCCGAGGCTACTCATCGGGAGGCCGACGGCGAAACGCTGCGCGCAACGTTACGTCAGGAACTGGCGACGCTCCCGTCATCTGAACTTAATAAACGTGTGCTGTTTATTCTCAATCATGGCGGGATGACAGCGATGGCGGCGGGCCAGCAAACCGGAGCCGATGCGGCGATTCGTGCCGCAGGTCTACGCAACGCGATGCAGGGCGTTAATCGCTATCAGCAGCTGTCACAAGAAGGCGTCATTGCCAGCCAGCCCGATCTGGTAGTGATTTCACAAGAAGGTGTTAAGGCGATGGGTGGCGAGGCAAACCTGTGGGCGCTACCGGGACTTGCGCAAACACCTGCCGGCAGGAATAAACAGGTATTGCAGGTTGACGATATGGCGCTGTTGGGCTTCAGCGTTCGCACGCCACAGGCTATTTTGCAGCTTCGTGCTAAAGCGGAGCAATTGCCCTGATGTCCCGGCGGATCACCTGTTCGTTGTGGATGTTGGCATTGATGCTGGTTGTAATAACGGTTCTGGCTACCGGTTTTGGCGCGTTGCGCCTGCCGGTAAGTCTGCTCTGGCGTGATGGCGATGAGGCACTGCGTCAAATCTGGCTCACGATTCGTCTGCCCCGCGTCCTGCTGGCGCTGGTGATTGGCGGCTCTCTGGCGCTCGCTGGCTGCGTGATGCAGGGGTTGTTTCGCAATCCACTTGCAGACCCTGGATTACTGGGAATAAGCAGTGGTGCCGCCTGCGCTGTGGCCCTGTGGGTGGTGCTGCCTGTCTCCTTGCCCGCGCTGCTGATGTTGTATGCTCCAATGCTGGCCGCTTTTTTCGGCGCTCTGGCGGCAACCGTAGTGATTTTTATCCTTAGCCAACAGCGCGACGGTTCACTCTCACGCCTGCTGCTGGTCGGCATTGCCATTAACGCGCTCTGTGGGGCGGCGGTTGGCGTTTTGTCGTGGGTCAGTAATGATGCGCAACTGCGCCAGCTGTCGCTATGGGGAATGGGAAGTCTGGGGGCCGCGCAGTGGTCCACACTGTTGGCTGTCACTTCACTGACAATCCCGACGGTGCTGATCATCTGGCGACTTGCTCCGGCGCTGAATCTTCTGCAGCTGGGTGAGGAAGAGGCGCATTATCTCGGCGTTGATGTGCGTACAATCCAGCGTATTTTGCTGCTTTGTAGCGCATTACTGGTTGCCTCAGCCGTGGCGGTAAGCGGCGTGATTGGCTTTATCGGGTTGGTCATCCCACATTTAATACGTATGTGGCTCGGCTCAGACCATCGGGCCGTTATTCCGGGTTCCGTGCTGGCGGGCGCGTTTTTATTGCTGATTGCAGACACACTGGCCCGTACGGCGGTTGCGCCTGCGGAGATGCCGGTCGGACTGTTGACCAGTCTTCTCGGCGCACCGTGGTTTTTATGGCTTATTTTTCGTCAGCGAGGACCGCATGGCTGAGCATTTCATCGCTGAAGAGCTTCATTATCACGTAGCTGGCAGAGCGGTAATTGACAATGTATCGCTCGCCCTTAAAAAAGGTGAACTGGTGGCGCTGATCGGCCCAAACGGTGCGGGGAAATCCACTCTGCTACGCTTGCTGACCGGTTTTCTGAAACCGGCTACCGGGCGCTGCGTGCTGTCGGGCAAACCGCTGGAGGAGTGGCCTACCCAGAAGCTGTCACGACACCGGGCGGTGATGCGTCAGCAAACACAGTTGGGGTTTGACTGGCCGGTAGAGGCCGTCATCACGATGGGGCGCGCGCCCTGGAGCCAACGACCGGAACCTGGGCTTATTGCACAGGTAATGGAGATGACCGGATGTACGCCTCTGGCAGGCCGGCAATACGCCGCGCTTTCCGGCGGCGAGCAACAGCGAGTGCAGTTAGCCCGTGCGCTGGCGCAACTCTGGTGCGACGGTGCACCTCGCGGTTGGTTATTCCTTGATGAACCGACCTCCGCGCTGGATCTTTACCACCAGCAGCATTTGTTGCGCATGCTAAAAACGCTAACCGCTTCGGGTGGGCTGCATGTGTGCATTGTGCTTCACGATCTGAACCTCGCTGCACTGTGGGCAGACAGAATAGTGCTGCTGCACAACGGCAGGCTGGTGTCTCAGGGAACACCGGAAACTGTGTTACAGGCCGATGATCTGAAGCGCTGGTACGGTGCTCAGGTACACGTTGGCCAGCATCCGGCCAACGCCTCCCCGCAGGTATTTCTGGCCCCTTAGCTTGAACAACTCACTTCCAGCCGTTTGCCCCAGTCAGGTGGACGGCTGGCATAGTCATCATCACGATCGGCAAACGGGGTACGCAACGCCTGGTGCAACCGGTGCAGTTCCGCGTAATCCCCCTGCTCTGCCTGACTAATCGCCCGTTGCGCCAGCCAGTTACGTAATACCATCGCCGGATTTGCCGCCTTCATCTGTGTTTGTCTGACTGCATCGGCAATATTGTCTTGCTGAAGGCGCGAGCGATACCGCGTGAACCAGTCGTCAAATGCTGCGCGGTCGATAAACTCATCGCGCAACGGAGATTGCGCACTGTGCTGCTCCGTTTCGCTGAGCATGCGAAACGTTCGCGTATAGTCGCTTCTTTCTCGCGCCATCAGGCTAAACAGTTCGCCAAGCAGTTCGTTATCGTCTTTCTGCTCGCTAAAGAAGCCGAGCTTTTGCCGCATCCGCTGACCGTAGCGAGTTAACAGCGCCAGCTGGTAACTGTCCAGCGCATCATTGAGCGCCTCGACCGGGATAAATGGCGACAGGGTTTGCGCCAGACGTTGCAGGTTCCACAACGCGGCGGCCGGTTGATTATCGAAACTGTATCGCCCCTGGTTGTCAGAGTGGTTGCAGATATAATCGGGCACGTAATCATCAAGAAAACCGAATGGACCGTAATCCATCGTCAGACCCAGAATCGACATGTTGTCCGTGTTCATAACACCATGTGCAAATCCTACCGCCTGCCAGTCAGCGATTAACGTCGCAGTACGCGTGACAACATCGTTAAACCACAGCTGATACTTATCGGCTTCTTCCTGCCATTGCGGCCAGTAATGGCGAATCGCAAAGTCAGCCAACTGGCGCACTTTTTCCGGCTCTCGGCGATAGTAAAAATGCTCAAAATGGCCAAACCGCATATGGCTTTGCGCCACGCGAATGAGCATCGCCCCCGCTTCGACCGTTTCGCGATAAACCGGCGTGTCGCTGGTGACAATCGACAATGCCCGCGTGGTCGGTATTCCCAAGTAATGCATCGCTTCACTGGCCAGGCTTTCACGAATGGTCGAGCGCAGCACGGCACGCCCATCACCCATGCGGGAATACGGCGTGAGTCCGGCGCCTTTCAGGTGCCAGTCAAACGTTGAACCATCCGCGAGGTGTTGTTCGCCCAGCAGGATCCCACGTCCGTCGCCAAGCTGACCAGCCCAGACGCCGAACTGATGCCCACTATAAACCTGGGCTAATGGCGACATCCCGGGAAGCAACGATTCGCCTCCCCAAACGCCTGCACCAGTCGGAATATCAAATAGCGCCGCAGGAATTGCTAATTGCTCCGCCAGCGCATCGTTATGCCAGATAAGGCGCGCGTTTTTCAGAGGGGTGGGTGAAAGCGCGGTATAGGTTGCTGGTAGTTCATCACGCCAGCGAGTGGTAAAAGACAGGGTCATAGGGCCTCCTGCCTCTAGTGTAGACTGTTAATAGCCTGTTAAACACCAGCAAATAAAAGGGTTATATCTTAGCGAGCGAAATTATCTGCGCAGGAGGCACCGCAGGCCACAATCCTCCCTGCATGGCACTGAATCCCACAGGCAAGACGCGCTCCAGCATCTCTTGTGTATCAATTCCGCTAATGATTATTGACTCACAGCTGGGCGATAGTTGCGCCAGAATAGCCCGCATAAACGGTTCAAACGAAATATGTGCAATCCTTTGTTGAACAAAGTTTTTATCCAGCACGACGCGTTTGAACAGGCCGTCAAAAATTGCCCGGGTTGATATACCACCAGAACCATAGTTTGTCAGGACTAATGGAAATCGCGCAGCAAGTGCGGCCAATATTGGATTATCTTTACCTTTGTTTAACTCCGGATAGCTTTCATTAATAGTCAGCTCCAGAAATGAAAATCGTTCAACCTGTGAAGCAAGTTCAGTATCTGATAATAAAGTATTAGCAACTGCTGGCGTTAAATTAATCCAGGCGGATACTTTTCGCTGAATAAAAAAATGTTGGCACGTTTCGATTAATTCTAGTTTTTCTACAAATAAACGACATTGTTCGTCGTCTGACATCCGAGGTAGGACCAGCTCGGTGGGTATACGCACATCTCCATGCGCACTGGCGAAACTGGTGATGATATCGACGAATTCAAGATCGCCTTTTTCGCTTCTCGCAGGAAGAAAAGAGAACTCAGAATGGTAAAGATTATCCAGTGAAACAATCATCGTGCCAGCCCCGCTGCATGGGTGTTATCCGGCATCCTGTAGCAAAGGATGGAGAAATACGTTACTGCTGATGCAAGTAGAGGCCCTTTCATTTTTCCCTTTTTAGCCGGTAAATCGAATCCTTTTTTTTAGCTTATCCTGATTATAAGCGAATATCCAGCTTTGCACTTTTTAATATCTCGGAATAAATCATATTTTTAGCAAGATACGCTCTTAATGTTCAGGGGTATTGTCTAACCAAAAGCAGAAATAAAAGTTAACTTTCAAATGGTGATGTTGAGGCTGCACACTCGATGGCAGCCTCGGAGTTACGGGGGATTAAATACGTCGTGCCTGCCAAAAGTTTTTACGCCAGTAAACGTTATCCAGAGACGAGCGCATCACGCCACGGCTGGTTGAAGCATGAATAAACTGATTATTGGTATCGTAAATACCAACATGCAGACCGCTTTCCCCAGACCCGGTTTTAAAGAAAACCAGATCGCCTGGCAGCAAATCATCTTTATCAATTTCGGTACCAATCTTTGATTGCGTACGCGTATCGCGCGGAAGTTGCAGGTCGAATTTATCGCGCATCGTCATCAAAACAAATCCAGAACAATCCACCCCACTACGACTCATACCGCCATAACGATAGGGTGTGCCATGCCAGGTTTGGAGCTGATCATTAAGACCGGCGATAACGGCAATAGAATCCGACAAGCGGGCATTTGGCGCAGGCGCACGATGGCTGCTGCAGCCCGCCAAAAACAATGCTGTGATGAAAAGGAGCCAAAAGCGCATTCAGTACGAATCCTCTGAATTTTATTTTTATGCCAATTTAGCGTGGAAATTATATGATTTTCAAGAACCCATTTCACTTAAGTGGTTGATATGAGCATTCTGTGCCCTTCAATATCCAAACGTCGGAAGTTGACGCCATAGGCCGCAGACAGATTGGCCGGCGTCAGTACCGTATCTCGTGCACCACTGGCAAGCAGTTTCCCGCGTTTGAGTAGCCAGGCTTTATGCGCATGGCGTAAGGTGTGATTAAGGTCATGGCTACTCATCACAATCGCTATGCCCTGCAAACACAGCTGACTCAACAGCCGGTCCAGTGCGTTTTGTTGCGCGACGTCCAGACTGTTCATCGGCTCATCCAGCAGTAAAAGCTGACCTAATGGATTCGCTTGTGGGCAAATCTGCAGGATAACCGCAGCCAGGCGCACACGCTGCCACTCACCGCCGGAGAGTTGGTTCACGCCGCGCCCCAGTTTATCTCCCAGACCGAGCGCATCGGCGATCTCCTGTAACAGATCGGTGCGTTCTTTGTCGGGTTGATGCAGCGTCAGAAAATGCCAGACCGGCATGGCAAACGGCGGATTTTGCTGTTGCGCAAGATAGGCGCGATATTGCGCCAGCCTGGCGGCCGGCCATTCCTCCAACGGCATATCACCAAAAGTGATACTGCCCTCTCCGTTTGTCAGACCCGCCATACGCGCCAACAGCGTACTTTTTCCGGCACCGTTTGGTCCCACTAAATGCAAGATCTCTCCTGCTTTTATCTCACCAGAAAGCGGGCCGAGACGGGTCGATTCCGCGACGTCCTGTAGCTGCATCAATCGAGACATTAGTTTGCCAGCGCCTGCTTGATGGTTTGCACCAGGATGGGATCCTCAGGCGTCATATCCGGTGAGAATCGTTGCAGCACTTTTCCATCGCGACCCACTAAAAACTTCTCGAAATTCCACAGGATATCGTCCGGGTAGAGCGGCGCACGACCTTTGCTCGCCATTCGCTCGTAGAACCCACTGTCCGCAGACGCAACGGCCGTTGGCGCGGCATCAATCAGCTTCTGATACAGCGGATGGCGTCCCTCGCCGTTGACGTCAATTTTGCTGAACATCGGGAAAGTTACGCCCCATGTGGTACTGCAGTACGTTTTTATTTCCTCTTCGCTGCCCGGCTCCTGGCCCAGAAACTGATTGCAAGGGAAACCAAGAACGCTGAAGCCCTGTTGGTGCCAGGCTTTCTGCAGATTCTCCAGTTGCTCGTACTGCGGCGTCAGCCCACATTTTGAAGCAACGTTGACGATTAACAGCACATTCCCGGAATACGGCTGCAGTGAGGTAACCTCGCCGTCGATGGTCGTCACTTCTGTATCGAGGATAGTGTTTTGCATAGCATCTCCAGAACAACAGGTGGATTTTCAGTTTTTAATCATAGACCGAACCAACGCGTTCTAGCGCGCGGCTTTTAACAATAGCCAGATAAATACCGGCGCACCCATAGTGGCCGTTACCACGCCGATAGGTAACTCAGCCGAGGCCAGCACCAAACGCGCGACAACATCAGCAAACAATAATGCGATTGCGCCAGCCAACGCACAACCTGGCAGTAAAACACGGTGATCGGTGAGGCCGCACAGTCGCAAAATATGCGGGATCACAAGCCCAATAAAACCAATCGCCCCTGCCAGAGCCACGCTCACGCCAACCATCCAGCCTGTGGCAACCACCAGCAGGTTGCGCCAGAACCATAATGGCAGTCCCAGCTGACGCGCAGAAGTTTCTCCTAACGCCAGCATATTCATCGGCTGCGACTGACAGCAGATCCACACCAGTACCGGAATCAACGCCACCATGAGCCAAGCCTGATGCCAGTCTACGCCACCGAAGCCCCCCATCATCCAGTACATCAGCTGTCGTAAGTCAAACGAGGTAGAGAAGTAGATAGCCCATGTCATCAGCGCGCTACAGATTATCCCCAGCGCCACCCCCGCCAGCAGCAGACGGCTGGTAGACAGATGTCGACGGGCGAAACGTAGCAAAATAAGCGTGATAATCAGCGCCCCGGCAATGGCGCAAAGGCCCAACGCCCAGCCGGGGAGTTGCCCCTGCCCCAGCAGCACCGCCGCGATAAGCCCGACTCCCGCGCCGTTAGATACGCCCAGTAATCCAGGCTCTGCGAGCGGGTTTTCAAACAGAGCTTGCATCACTGCGCCAGATAAGGCCAATGCAGCGCCTACCAGCAAAACGGCAAGGGTACGGGGAAGTCGAATTTGCCAGACGAACAGATCGCCGCGGGCGCTGAACCAGTCGCCGGGAGCGATCCATTGTTCTCCTGCGCACAAGCTTAGAATCGTTGCCAGTAGCATAAGTACTGACAGTGACAGTATCCAGCGTACGTTTCGACGCTGCTGTTGATGGGCGAAAGTCAGCATGTTTTCCATTCTGCTGAAAAGAGATGGAGGTGATTCTACGGTGCTGATTCGGTAGTGAAAAGGAAAAAGGCCGCATAGCGGCCTTTTTAGTTATACGCGTCATACTCTGCGTATCGTTAAATCACTCTTCTTTGGGCGTTGCGTTTTCAACCCGGCTTTTTAACTTCTGTCCGGGTCTGAAGGTCACCACGCGCCGTGCTGTAATGGGAATATCTTCGCCCGTTTTCGGGTTACGGCCCGGACGTTGATTCTTATCACGCAGATCGAAGTTACCAAAACCAGAGAGTTTTACCTGCTCACCATTTTCCAGAGCACGACGGATCTCTTCGAAAAACAGCTCGACCAGTTCTTTGGCATCCCGCTTGCTAAGCCCAAGCTTATCAAACAGATATTCTGACATTTCAGCTTTTGTAAGCGCCATAGGTTCAATCCCTCAATGATGCCTGGAATCGCTCTTTTAATGCCTCTACACATTTGGCGACGGTAGCGGCAATCTCCTCTTCTTCAAGTGTACGGCTGGTATCCTGAAGGATCAGGCTGATAGCGAGGCTCTTATAGCCCTCCGCAACACCCTTACCGCGGTACACGTCAAATAAGTTTACGCCAACTACCTGATTTACGCCAACTTTCTTACACTCGGATAAAATATCCGCAGCGGGAACGTTTTCTGCCACAACGACTGCGATATCGCGACGGTTCGCTGGGAAGCGAGAAACTTCACGCGCCTGAGGCACCACGCGGTCTGCGAGCTTATTCCACTCCAGTTCAAACACCAAAGTGCGACCGTTCAGATCCAGTTTACGTTCCAGTTCAGGATGAACAACCCCAATGAAACCAATACGTTCACCTTTCAGATAAATCGCCGCAGACTGACCCGGATGCAGTGCTGGATTCGCTTCAGCTTTGAACTGAATGTCCCCCAGTTTTCCGGTCAGGTCGAGAACTGCTTCCAGATCGCCTTTCAGATCATAGAAATCAACGGTCTCTTTTGCCAGATTCCAGTGTTCATCATGACGGTTACCGCAGATCACGCCAGCCAGCATCAGATCCTGACGGATCCCGAGGTTGGCCTGCGTATCTGGCACGAAACGTAAACCCGTTTCGAAAATACGTACGCGGTTCTGCTGACGATTCTGGTTATACACTACCGTAGACAGCAAGCCGGTCCACAGGGACAAACGCATTGCCGACATATCAATAGAGATTGGGCTTGGCAGCAGCAGCGCTTCTTCACCCGGGTGCAGCAGCGACTGGACTTTCGGGTCGACGAAGCTATAGGTAATGACTTCCTGATAGCCTTTGTCATTCAGCATGGTTTTTACACGTTTCAGCGACAAATCCGCTTCACGATGCGTACCCATGATAAGACCCGCCTGAATCGGCGTATTCGGGATATTGTCATAACCGTATACGCGGGCGACTTCTTCGACCAGGTCTTCTTCGATTTCCATATCGAAACGCCAGCTCGGCGCGACCGCTTTCCACTCATCCTGCCCTTCCGTCACGTCACAACCCAGACGACGCAGAATGTCGCTCACCTGCTCATCGGCAATATGGTGTCCGATCAGACGATCCAGTTTGCTACGGCGAAGCGTAATGGTTGCGCGTTTTGGTAGCGTGGCTTCGTTCGTCACGTCAATGACTGGACCCGCTTCGCCACCACAGATATCAATCAGCAGGCGCGTTGCACGTTCCATGGCCTTATGCTGCAGAGCCGGATCGACACCACGCTCATAGCGGTGAGAAGCATCGGTGTGCAGACCGTGACGACGCGCGCGACCGGTAATAGACAGCGGGCTGAAGAATGCACATTCCAGCAGGACGTTTTGCGTTTCATCATTCACGCCGGAATGTTCACCACCAAAGATGCCGCCCATCGCCAGCGCTTTGTTATGGTCCGCAATCACCAGCGTATCTGCATTCAGCTTCGCTTCGCTGCCGTCCAGCAATACCAGAGTCTCACCCTCTTTTGCCATACGGACAACAATTCCGCCTTCAATGCGGTCTTTGTCGAATGCGTGCATCGGCTGGCCCAGTTCGAGCAGCACATAGTTAGTCACGTCAACCACGGCATCGATAGAACGAATACCGCAACGACGCAGTTTTTCTTTCATCCACAGCGGGGTCGGCGCTTTAACATTGATACCTTTCACCACACGGCCCAGATAGCGCGGACAGGCTTCCACGGCTTCAACCTGAATCGGCAGGACGTCGTTAATGGTCGCGGCTACTGGCGCGATTTCCGGCTCAACCAGCGGGGCTTTGTTCAGTACAGCAACGTCACGCGCCACACCGATAATACCCAGGCAGTCGGCGCGGTTCGGCGTGACGCTGATTTCGATGGTGTTGTCGTCAAGCTTCAGGTATTCACGGATATCGGTGCCAATTGGCGCATCGGCAGGCAGTTCGATAATCCCGTTATGATCGTCGGAAATACCCAGCTCGGAGAACGAGCACAGCATGCCTTCAGATGGTTCACCGCGCAGTTTCGCGGCTTTAATTTTGAAATCGCCCGGCAGAACGGCACCAACGGTTGCCACAGCCACTTTCAACCCCTGACGGCAGTTTGGCGCACCGCAGACGATATCCAGCAGGCGGTCGCCGCCTACATTCACTTTGGTGACACGCAGTTTGTCAGCGTTAGGGTGTTGGCCGCATTCAACCACTTCACCTACCACAACGCCGTTAAACGCGCCGGAAACAGGTTCCACACCGTCAACTTCCAGACCCGCCATCGTGATTTGGTTTGACAGCGCATCGCTATCAATCGCCGGATTTACCCATTCGCGTAACCACAGTTCACTGAATTTCATTGTTTTATCCTGCCTTTATTTAAACTGTTTGAGGAAACGCAGATCGTTTTCGAAGAAAGAACGCAGATCGGTAACGCCGTAACGCAGCATGGTCAGACGCTCCATACCCATACCGAATGCAAAGCCGGAATAGATTTCCGGATCGATGCCAACATTACGCAACACGTTCGGGTGAACCATCCCGCAGCCCAGCACTTCCAGCCATTTGCCGTTTTTGCCCATCACGTCAACTTCCGCAGATGGTTCAGTGAACGGGAAGTAGGAAGGACGGAAACGAACCTGCAGGTCTTCTTCAAAGAAGTTGCGCAGGAAATCGTGCAGCGTGCCTTTCAGGTTGGTGAAGTTGATGTTGGTATCAACAATCAGCCCTTCCATCTGGTGGAACATTGGGGTGTGCGTCTGATCGTAATCGTTACGATATACGCGGCCCGGGGCGATAATACGGATCGGCGGCTGTTTTTCTTTCATGGTGCGGATCTGCACGCCGGAAGTCTGCGTGCGCAGCAGACGCGTCGCGTCAAACCAGAAAGTGTCGTGGTCAGCACGCGCCGGGTGATGGCCAGGAATGTTGAGCGCATCGAAGTTATGATAGTCATCTTCGATTTCCGGACCGGTCGCCACGGTAAAGCCCAGCTCACCGAAGAAACTTTCAATCCTGTCGATTGTACGCGTTACAGGATGCAGACCGCCGTTTTCGATACGACGCCCAGGAAGGGAGATATCGATCGTTTCTTCAGCCAGACGAGCATTCAGCGCAGCGCTTTCTAATTCGGCCTTACGTGCGTTCAGCGCTTGCTGTACCTGCTCTTTAGCTTCGTTAATCACCGCACCTGCTGCCGGGCGCTCTTCTGGCGGCAGTTCGCGCAGGGTTGTCATCTGAAGGGTCAAGTGCCCTTTCTTGCCCAAATATTCGACGCGGACATTGTCTAACGCGGCAACATCTGAAGCCTGGTTAATGGCGGCCGTTGCACTGGCAACCAGCTCTGCGAGATGTGACATGGTTTTCCTCGTTATGTTGCGATATTCACTAGTCGCTCGTATATACGCAAAATCATTCAAGTTGTATCAACGCGGCCAAAGAGCGAATGCAGCCAATACAGAGACAACTTGAAAGATGACGCGTATAAAAAAAGCCTCCACTAGGGAGGCTTTTAGGCGCTGTTTTCCGTTTCTTCTTTCACGCGCAAGCCTCCTGAGTTCAGGTGCTAAAGTAAAAGAAGAAGCGGAAAATAGCAGCATTCATGCTTGCGTTACCTTGTGTGGTAAAAACCGGACAACCTTTATTGAAAAGGCTTACGGATAAATTGTCAACTAATTGATTACTCTACAAATAAAAGAGAGGGAGCCAGGCTCCCTCTTTTCACCGGCTTATGCCAGAGCTGCTTTCGCTTTTTCGACCAGAGCGGTGAACGCTACTTTGTCGAATACTGCGATGTCAGCCAGGATCTTACGGTCAATTTCAACAGAGGCTTTTTTCAGGCCGTTGATGAATTTGCTGTAAGAAATACCGTTCTGACGTGCTGCTGCGTTGATACGCGCAATCCACAGTTGACGGAACTGACGCTTTTTCTGACGACGGTCACGATAAGCGTACTGACCAGCTTTGATAACAGCCTGGAAGGCAACGCGGTATACGCGAGAACGCGCACCGTAGTAGCCTTTAGCTTGTTTCAAAATTTTCTTGTGACGTGCACGGGCAACTACACCACGTTTTACGCGAGCCATATGTGCTCTCCTGTATCTATATTCTTAGTAAAAAAATGAATTAAACGTTAACGGCTTATGCGTACGGCAGGCACGCGATAACCAGACCCAGATCGCCTTTAGACACGAGGCCTTTTGGACGCAGGTGACGTTTACGCTTAGTAGATTTTTTGGTCAGAATATGACGCAGGTTTGCGTGCTTACGCTTAAATCCACCACCACCGGTTTTTTTGAAACGCTTAGCAGCACCGCGTACGGTCTTAATTTTTGGCATTTTAATAACTTCCACTTCGCATTGTTAATAAACGAAACGTAGGCGAACAACGGCTGTGGAACCCGTAGGCTCCACAGACATTGCTACTTGAAGGCCTTACTGTTTCTTCTTAGGAGCGAGCACCATGATCATCTGGCGGCCTTCGATCTTCGTAGGGAAGGATTCTACTACTGCCAGTTCACTCAGATCGTCACGGACGCGGTTGAGCACTTCCATACCGATCTGTTGGTGGGCCATCTCACGACCGCGAAAACGCAGCGTGATCTTAGCCTTATCGCCATCTTCCAGAAAGCGTACCAGGCTGCGGAGTTTTACCTGGTAATCGCCATCGTCGGTGCCAGGACGGAATTTAATTTCCTTAACCTGGATAACTTTTTGCTTTTTCTTCTGTTCCTTAGAAGACTTACTCTTTTCATAAAGGAACTTGCCGTAGTCCATAATACGACAAACTGGCGGTTCGGCGTTAGGGCTGATTTCAACTAAATCTACTCCAGCTTCTTCAGCTTTTTCGATCGCTTCTCTCAGACTCACAATACCCAAAGCTTCGCCTTCCAGACCTGTTAAGCGAACTTCCAGGGCGCGAATCTCGCCATTGATACGATTCGGACGTGCCGTTTGAACTCGTTTTCCGCCTTTAATACCTTATTCCTCCAGTTGTTGAAGACTGCGGCTGCGAATCTCTTGTTGCAGCTTCTCAATCACTTCATTTACGTCCAGGCTGCCCAAGTCTTTGCCACGACGGGTGCGCACGGCAACTTTGCCTGCTTCTACCTCTTTGTCGCCACAGACCAACATGTAAGGGACACGACGTAAAGTGTGCTCGCGGATTTTAAAGCCAATCTTCTCATTTCTCAAGTCTGCTTTTACACGAATACCCGCATTTTGTAGTTTCTGCGTTAATTCGTTAACGTATTCAGACTGAGAATCGGTGATGTTCATGACCACAACCTGAACCGGCGCGAGCCAGGTCGGGAAGAAGCCAGCGAACTCTTCGGTCAGGATACCGATGAAACGTTCCATCGACCCAAGAATTGCACGGTGAATCATAACCGGAACCTGACGCTCGTTGTTTTCGCCAACGTAAGAGGCGCTTAAACGGGACGGCAGGGAGAAGTCCAGCTGTACAGTACCGCACTGCCATGCACGATCGAGGCAGTCATACAGGGTAAATTCAATTTTCGGACCGTAGAACGCGCCCTCACCCAGTTGGAACTCAAACGGGATGTTGTTTTCTTCCAGCGCAACGGCCAGGTCAGCTTCAGCACGGTCCCACATTTCATCGCTACCGATACGTTTTTCGGGGCGAGTGGACAGTTTGACGACGATTTTCTCGAAGCCAAAGGTGCTGTACATATCGTAGACCATACGAATGCACGCGTTAACTTCATCACGAATCTGCTCTTCAGTACAGAAGATATGTGCATCATCCTGAGTGAAGCCACGAACACGCATCAGGCCATGCAGAGCACCTGACGGTTCATTACGGTGGCAGCTCCCAAACTCAGCCATACGCAGCGGCAGATCGCGATAGGATTTCAGACCCTGATTAAAGATCTGCACGTGGCCTGGGCAGTTCATTGGCTTAATGCAGTATTCACGGTTCTCAGAAGAGGTGGTGAACATTGCATCTTTGTAGTTGTCCCAGTGACCTGTTTTTTCCCACAGCACGCGGTCCATCATGAACGGACCTTTCACTTCCTGATACTGGTATTCTTTCAGTTTTGAGCGAACGAAGACTTCCAGTTCACGGAAGATAGTCCAGCCATCGTTGTGCCAGAACACCATACCCGGTGCTTCTTCCTGCATATGATACAGGTCAAGCTGTTTACCGATTTTACGGTGATCGCGTTTGGCTGCTTCTTCCAGACGTTGCAGGTAGGCATTCAGGGCTTTTTTATCTGCCCATGCAGTACCATAAATACGCTGCAGCATCTTGTTATTGCTGTCGCCACGCCAGTATGCCCCTGCGGTCTTCATCAGTTTGAAGTGATGGCAGAAACGCATGTTCGGCACGTGCGGGCCACGGCACATATCGACATATTCTTCATGATGGTACAAGCCGGGCTTGTCATCATGGGCAATGTTTTCATCAAGAATGGAGACTTTATAGGTCTCGCCACGCTTCACGAAGGTTTCACGCGCTTCGTACCAGCTGACTTTCTTCTTAATGACATCGTAGTTTTTCTCAGCGAGCTCGTGCATCCGCTTCTCGAGCGCGTCGACGTCTTCCTGGGTTAACGTACGGTCAAGATCGATATCGTAGTAAAAACCGTTATCAACAACCGGTCCGATCGCCATTTTGGTGTGCGGCCAGAGTTGTTTGATCGCGTGCCCTAACAGGTGCGCACAGGAGTGACGAATGATCTCCAGACCTTCTTCATCCTTCGCGGTGATGATGGAGAGCTTCGCATCATGCTCAATCAGATCGGAAGCATCTACCAGCTCACCGTCAACACGGCCAGCAATAGTGGCTTTCGCCAGACCTGGACCGATGTCCAGCGCAACATCCATGGGGCTTACAGCGTGGTCGTAATGGCGTTGGCTGCCATCAGGAAGAGTAATAACAGGCATGTTATATCCTTATTTGCAGTGGTGACCCACACGTAAGATCACATACAAAGAGAAAATTTATTTGTTTACAGTAAGTTGTGTAACCATCTAACCAACAATCGCTAAATTGGTACACAATCTGGTACACAAATGAAAAACTGACATCCTCAGTCCCTCACCCGGTAAAACGATGGTAACACTAAAAAAGTGGTGATTGCACCACTCTGTTTCACATTGATTCAAATTGTCTTGCAACAATGGATGCGATCGACTAAGTGATAACAGCACAAAGCCTTGCAAGCCTATGCATAGTTTTGTGCATCCCGCTTTTATCTCTCTAACAAAATTCTATTGTCTGATAAATTTATGTGGCACGCCGTGGCGCGTGCCGTTGGGAATGTGAAAAACCAGGACTCCGAACTGATACAGCCAATGTGATTACATCACCGGGCAGTCATCAAACTCCGCGTTCCTGGCATCATTAATGATGTACGTGATCACTCCGAATATAGCGGGCGCATAACTGTAACCGTCATCATCTGCTGGCAGCGCCTCCCTTCTCCCGTTCTCCAGATTAACCAGGTGGGGCTGAGGATGAGTCCGATATCGCTTGATCCTGAATTCTCCGTCTATCGCGCATATCAGCAGCGAGCCATCACAGGGAGAAAGTGACGC
This sequence comes from Citrobacter sp. Cpo221, assembly GCF_030332345.1. NCBI lineage: Bacteria > Pseudomonadati > Pseudomonadota > Gammaproteobacteria > Enterobacterales > Enterobacteriaceae > Citrobacter > Citrobacter sp. Cpo221. The sequence continues at coordinate 964 of NZ_JAOWIA010000033.1, read as the reverse complement.
ATCAACAACAAGTAGCGCCCCCTGGATTATCCCTTCCCTGAAATGTGAACGTGATGCACGCATGAAGTAAGTCGCTGCGGGCTGGCTGATTAGCTGCTGATCGAGGGAGATTCGTGTTTCAATGTAATCACTGGCAGGTGAAGGGAAGCCCATGTCTATAGTCCTCCGTTTGGATTGAACAGCTGAAAGGTACGGTTCTCGCCTTCCTGCGTTGATACATCGCGGAATGTTGTCACATACCACTCGATCCATTCGTTAGCCTGCTTCATCGTCCAGTGCCAGTTAACCTTGCTCAGTTCCTGGACAAACCGTTGTGTGGTGACGGTCTTCCGGCCATTTGGATCCTGCTGTATCGAAGCATACCAGGCTATTTCAATATCGCTGCGTCGTGGCATCATCACGCCCTCTCTTGAATACCGGATAAAAACACAGTATAAATACTGTATATCCATCCAGTAAAGAGGCAATAAGCAATGTTCGTGGAACTCGTTTATGACAAAAGGAATTTTGATGGTCTGCCCGGTGCAAAAGATATCATTCTGGGCGAGTTGACCAGGAGGGTTCACCGTATCTTCCCTGATGCTGATGTTCGGGTTAAACCGGTGATGACACTGCCGGCGATCAACACTGACGCCAGCAAGCATGAGAAGGAACAGATAAGCCGTACTGTTCAGGAAATGTTTGAAGAAGCTGATATGTGGTTGTTTTCTTAGTTCAAGATAATTCGCCAGATTAGTATTTTAACATGGTCAGGCAGTCACAGAATTACCTGACTGCCATAACATTACTCATTTATCCCCACAGTAAATTTTTATAAGATGTGCATAGTGCATCATCTTTGTTTCTCAGGTACGTTTTTACGAACCTGTATCCTTAACTGCTTTCATTGCTTCTTTCTGACGCTGATTCCAGATACTGCTGTCCGGCATTTCCAGGCGTAAATCTATCCAGCGACCGTCCGGGA
>NZ_JAOWIA010000032.1:0-26184 GCF_030332345.1 Citrobacter sp. Cpo221 | reverse complement strand
GTAACCATATTCAGCGCCACACGGGGAACGGCAGACCAGGCCGCACCTGATTGTGTAGGCCCGGTGAAATTACTGACCAGCGTCAGTGCGGCACCGCTTTCCACGGACTTAACTGGAAGCGTATAGGGAACGCCGCCGACAGTGACAACAATAAAATCTCCGGCCGCCACCTCGGTGGTAAACGCGGTCCCGCTGCCCGCGACCGCAGCAGAATTATTCGTCAGGGTTAAGGTTCCTGCTGACATGGATATCTCCTGAATTCAGATAATAAAAAACCCGCCGGAGCGGGTTATTTTTGTATTTCATTGAGGACAATTCGAACTGGTGAAGTTATTTTTATTCACCCATCGCCAGTTAAATGGATAACCGGCCCTGTACTCAGTCTGATTAGCAACCTTTCGCACACCGTAAATGTGCACTGACTGGGGCAGATCACCAGACACAAACTCAGCCTGACAAACCGGTTTCTGTTTCTCAAGAACAGGTCCTGAACACGCTGAAAGCACCAGACAGACAATAACCGGAATTATTATATTTTTCATTTCGACACCAGGGTTAATTATTTAAACAAAAAATAACCAATAGCATTGAATAATAAAAATAGTTTTAATAGATCAATATTCTAAAATTGATCGTTTAAATCGATCGGTTTAATCATATGCGGCTGTGTTTATCGCCGTTATCACAATTCCGCTATTCGTTGACCCTATAGTGGCACCACTGGCGGTGGTTGAACTTTGCCCCCTAATTCTTGTACCACCAGTGTCGTCATGGCAACCAGTCCCCACATCAACGGACTGAAATATTGGCTGTCCACCTGGTGCAGAACCAGCGTGGAGGATGACAGATCCCAGCCCCATCGGATTTACGGCCCATTTGCCTGCCATGTATGTATCAATGTTAAGCCCACCACTTACAGCACCTGGTGAACCAATAGTTGTAAGGTCACTTAATACCCGGGACTCATTCGTAAGTACCAGTGTCCCTTCGGCATCCCATATAGCCACACCCCAGTCCGGAAGGGTAAGCGGATATATGGAAAAAAAATAGGCCTCAAGGACAAAAGCCGACCCCCTGTAATTAGACGCATCAACACTGAACGTATTGCCACTTTTTGAAGCTGATATCTTCGCCGGGGCGCTGGTTCTTGCAAATGCAATCCCTCCCTTCTGACCGTCGATAGTAACAGACGCCGAAGCACTGTTAAAATTACCCCCAAAAATTGAGTTTACAGTGACTTTCCGGTAAAGCGTCATTGGTGTGGAATCAGGCGTGATAAAAGGGTTCCCGTTAGGTAATGAAATCAATGCGCCATATTTAGCCATCTACGCAGTCTCCACAAAAACGATTAACTGTACTTTGACTGCCGGGTAATCATTAATCCCATCACTACCTGAAGGCTGTATTGTTATGGCGTTTCCAGATGCAATAATATTCCTTTTATCTGTGTAACTTATTGTCCCTTTATCCTCCAGAGTACCAACCGCAAAACCAACCTTTAAACCGGGCTCGAGGTTGAACTGGTAGCTTCCCGTTTTCTGACCTAAAGCAAGATCGATGATTCCCACCACGGTTACAGGTTTAATGCCATAGTTATTCGGGACACCGTCAGCGTCCCATGTCTGAATTCCCCATGTCATCAGAACACCCCTGTTAGTTTGCCAATCTGCACGCGAAGAACGCCATTGCCATCTTTAACGTTGTAATTCAGGTTGGTCATTTTCGTTGCGCCCTCCCCGGCAACTGCACCATTCACCTCAAACATGCCATCTGATTTCATGATCGTCCCTGTCTGCCCCGCTACGTAATTAGCTGAATACCATGAGCCAACTTTCGCCAAAGTGAATGACGCATAGTCAATAAATGCTTCGTTAATAAATACCTGACCATTAGAGGTCATGAATGCAGCCTTATAATTACCAGGGTCACTTCCTGAATAAATACCAAACTGATCAGCAGCAAAAACCACAGTCGATTTATAGGTGCTTCCTGAAGGCTCAATGGATATACCAAAACCAGCGTTATAGAGAACATCATTTCTTTTAATGCCAAGATTAAGAGTGTATGAAGCCTTAGCATTACCATTATCTTCAACCTGAGCAGTAAGCTTTTCATTTACCGCCGCCGTTAACTCTCCGTTCGGGCCAATTTGCGCTTGCACATAGGTAGATAAATCAGCTAATCCCTTTTCAGCAGTAGCTACCGTAGTTTTTACTACCAATATATCAGCGCGGACCTCCCCATACTGAGCCCACTGGTGTTCCACGGTTCCGTGGTTTGCCAGCGCATTTGACATGATACCTTCCAGATTAGTATCAACACCCTCCTGAACATTTTTAAACGCATCTGACTCTCGTATTTGCTCATCAATAAGCTCTATCATTCCTGGAATATCAGATGACGCCTGCCCGGATGCTTCAACAAATTCAGATACCCCGAAAGCATTCCTGGTGCGAACATAAACGTAATATGTTTTATCAGCCTGTAGACCATGAAGGGTCCACTGGTTAGAGCGCCCAAGGAACTGAGTCTGGTCTTCAATGTCTGCCGGATTGACGACCTGATTTTGTCCGGAGTACCAGAATTCAAACGAGGTGTCGGTCGTTGCTGTAATGCGCATGACAGGTACCAGGTCAGCAGAGAACAAGCCGGGCGTCCAGATAACACTAGATGGCGCAGGTGGTGCTCCGATAACCATGCTGATTTGTGTCTCTGCGCCTTTCATCCCGTTTTCATTACGACCACGAACACCCAGCGTGTAGCTGCCGGCATTCAGACCAAAAAACTCATAGCGGAACTGGTCTGTTTCGTACTGCGCAACCACTTTCCCGTCATCGGTGTACACATACACTTCAAACACCAGCTTTTTGGTAGTGGTTGCCGTCTCCCATGTTGCAGTAACCTGTACAGTCTCAGAGTTGGTGTTGATGATGCGCAGGTTCTCCACGTTAGGTACGCGGTAACCGTTCAGCGTATCGTTGGGGACCTCAAACACAGCGCCTTCATCAACAATGGCCTGTTTGTTCGGATCATGTTGCGATGCAGTGATGCTGTAGACTGAATTGTTATCCGTCTCTGCAACGCTCAGAATGCGGAAAAGTCTGGTAGAAACGTTGCGGGTAGAAATAGCAAATACAGTGCCGTCACGAACCCATGCTGGCGTTGTTTTCAGCGTCACTATATTGTCGGCAATACTGCCAATTTCAAACTTAACGAACTTCCCGTCACTGCCCATGATCGACATGGTGTCGCCTTCTGATATCAGAGACGAATCAACCGCATCAACGGTAATTTTGTTACCTGCATGCGACATAATGCGGCCACCAAGACGTGCACCAGCATAGTTGTTATCCATGATTTCAACGATGTCACCCGGCGTGAAGTGGATTGCATCGCGCGCCATCTGGAATGACAGTCTGCTGCTCTCGCGCTTCGCTGTTTCCAGCAGCCATTTACCTGCTCGCCATGCCTGGCCTCGGGACGTACACCCAAATGCCTCAATGGTCGTTTCGTTATAGTTTCCACGTGCGATCATCTCGTCGTCGGAAACATACTCTTTCACCTGCTCCCAGCCGTTATCCGGGTCAGTCCATGACACAACAACGGCATTGTATTTCTCTGAACGCTTCACGGAGCTACGTTTGAACTCGCCATCAACTACGTTAGCATTTGTTATTGTCGCAATCGGGTCCTGTGGCGCATCAAGCATGACGGACAGGCGCATCCCGTCCCACAGCGCTATACCGCGAAACATGCTCGCTATCTTGTCAAGAATGTCACGCGCACTCGCCTGATCGGTAATATAAGCATTCAGCGTCATTCTTGGTTCCTGACCGCCGTAGCCGTCATTAACAAGTTGATCGCAATACCGTGAGAGAACATAGAGCGCGCCGTCATCTACATCGATATAACCGGCGCGTTTCGCCAGGCCAAAACGGGTATTCTTCGCCAGTTCACGAAACAGCCACGCCGGGTTGTTAGTCCACGCTTTTTTGAATCCTCCAGTCCACAGGCCTGAATAGGTTCTGGTGATCGGATCGTAGTTGTCAGGAACGTCCACAATCAGGCCACGAAGATGGTATGTCCTGCTTGGGGTATCGGTGTACTGGTCACGGTCGATAACCGCCCCCGCAATAGCAGAAAACGGATAGTTCAGGTTATCGTCAGTGATCTCACTGTAGCTATTCCAGATGGTTCCGTTTGACAGCAAATCACTGGTGCTGTCCGGTGTAATGCGTCTGACTCGAATATCGAACGGTTTGGTTTCTGGCGCATCAATCAGGTGCGCCTCAAGATACTCGCCGGAAATCTTCCCTGGGCCGATAGTAACGTTTTTTTCGATAACCCATCCGGTTGAACCGGTTCGGGACTCGATGACCATAGTTACTGAGGTGTTCTTTTGGTTACCTTTGGTGTCCTGCTCGACCAACCCGGTTGTCCCAATATTAAAACGCACCCGGGTTACATCCTGGTCTGTAATGGTGCGCACCAGCGGTGTATCGTAGGTAACTTCAGTATTGACGATGGTTGTCGCTTCGATTGCAGAGAAACCGTTAATTGGCTCCTGAGTTTCAGAGCCCGGTCGCCATGCAACGCTGACGCCATTTACACTGACGTTTCCGTTTGCATCGGTAACAGGCGTCTTGTTCAGTTTGAATGAAGAAAGGTGCTCCTGGTCTACCGGCCCGTATATTGGGCCTTCCGAAATAAGATCGAGTACCCTGTAAAATTGTTTTGATTTGAGGTTATCGTCGAGGAGTTTCGGGGTTGATGCTTTACCGCCGCCTGAAGACATAGCGCCACCTTAGCTAATTGATTCTGTCCAGTCCTGGTTGTTACTTGTGTCAATACCGAGAGAAATGACGTTCGAGCCGACTTCCATTTCCCCGAGGAGGATTGGCACCGGGTGCCCTTGCCCGACGCGGTTCTCAGCACTGGTAAATGAGTTGTTTGTAAGCGTATTGGTCTCTGCGGCTTCTGCGGAGGTTTTGGTCTTCATGTTGCGTGACATGTAAACCGAGTAAGCTACCGATGCTACAGCCACTGCAAGCGCGACATATGCCGCAACAGTGCCGGTAATCGCCCCCTCGACTATCGGAACGAAAAGGACCACTGAGCCATCTTTAAGGTGGCGGTCCAGATGCCATTGCATCGCAGATGCCTCAACATCCTCGCTCGCCACCCGCACCCGCAGCTTTGTGTTGAGAAAGGCTTTTTTAAATTCGAAATCCTGCGCCAGAAGAAGGCGCAACCCCTGCGCTGGCGTATCAACATTCAGGGATATCTGGCGGTAAAATCGGCGTAAATTGCCTGCAAATTTAAAGATGAGCACTGTTCATGTCTCCAGATTGAATGCGTCTGCTTGATGTATGCCGGGCGCATTTGTTCTCTTCTGCTGAGGTGCCCGGCATGGTCATGGTGAAGCACCAGGTTGTCATGAAGGAGAATCATTGAGTGGCATGGGTCGGCGCCCGGGAATGGCTGCCTGATAATGACGTCGCCCGGTTGTGCATCCTGCATGGACACCTGATAGAAGCCATTGACCGCCATATTGCCGATATATAGATTCTCTCCTCTCAGCCACCATCCGTTAGTCCTTTCGAAGTCAGGAAGGTCGATTCCACAGAGATGGTATGCGTCCCGAAAAAGCGTGTAGCAGTCCATAATGCCGTGCTCGAACCTGCGGCCCAGCAGGAGCGGCACAGGTTTGTATTTCCTCAGTTGCCCGCCTGATGCCAGCCACCATGGTAGCCCGGTCATCACCTGCATCTGCCGGTCAGCACCAGAAAGCACTGGCTGGCTTTGCGGATGCGAATGGAATACCGCTGTAATCTCCCCTTCTTCCTCCGCTGCAAGCCAGTCGTCCTCACTTATGCGGAAGTGATGCCAGGGCTCCGGATGCACATTCCGACAGCGAAACACTCGCTCGTCGTTCAGGATTAGCGCGCACACTTCATCCTGCGACGATGCCGCATAATCGAGTAATTCTTGCATCAGGAGACCTTTTGAGAGCCGGGGAAACTGCTTATTGGCATTGGTTCAGGGCGGGGATAGCGGAACCGGCAACCGATACGCCGGTGGGAGCATTTGTCCTTCGCGGGGTCGGTGGTTGGGTTGTCGCGTTCATCTGCAACAGGCGGCCCGTCATACCCGCACCCCACGCCGCGATACTGCCACTGGCAAACGTCGGCGAGAATGGTGCGGGCCGGGATAATGGCGTTATCGCAGTCAATCGGTGTCGCCAGTTCGTATGTGACCTGCTCGGGAGTTTCTTCCGTCAGGCCTTCTACAATGTAACGAGACACCGCTTCTTTTGTCGGATCAGCGTCAGGGTTGCCATTCGGGAAATTCACCGCATCCAGATTTTTTACTGGAACCTGCCGGCGGGTAATGACAACCCCAGACATATCGTCGAAGTCGTGGTTAATGCCGCTTATCAGACCGGTAACGTTCGCCACAACCATTGTTGGCCTGGCATAGGTCCCTTCGTTCTTTGACTCAAATCCTTCAACTGCTATCGGGTAAGCCTGGTACTGGTTTCCCTGCCAGATAACATTTCCGTAATAACCATTAGTGCCGGAATGGAAGCGGATCAGGTCACCGCCATATGGCTGCAGGTCTGCTTCGAAAAGGTCAATGAAAGCGCCGACTCCGGCATCGACGCTATCAATAATCATACTGGCTGGTATGTCACGCACGGCAAACTCCCATAAAAAAGCCACTCAATGGTGGCTAGTGTCTGTATATCAGCTTGTTACTCAACAATATCCATGGTTAAAGTGTGTGGTTCAGCCCGCCAGTGGTGGGACACTGGTGTTTTCAAATCGGGAGGGATGGCTGATCACCTCTTATGAAAGGAACAATATGACTAAATTTAAGTTTGAGGATGTTGATACCAGCACTCCGCCGAATGCAGAAGATGTAGCCTATGCGCTTATTGCTGCATTTGTGGCGTTATCTTCAACCGTTGTAGGAGAGGATAAAGAAAAACAGGCTGAGTTGTTTAGAAATCTCGATCAAGCGCTAACTTACAATGAAGGAGCGAGCAGCTATATCGAACTTGCCAGAATCGCTCAGGCTACTAAATTCTCCCTAACCGGACAGCAGTAACACCATCAGCCTTTTTAATTTCAACGGCGGCCTGTTTCTGGGCCGCATTTATTGCCCCACCCGGCCGTAGTGCGCTTGCGATCACTCCAGCGGTCACCTTTCGCACAATATCGGTAATTTCTTCAGTATTGCTCTGCTGGGCTGCCATACTCGCAACAGCCATTTCAAGTGCTTCAACTCTTTGCTCTAAAGACATAATTCTCTCCTTATCGTGGTACCTGTTCAAACCTTGCCGTCAGTTCAAATAGCGGCCCCGTTTTTGTCATGCTCCATGAGCGGCAGACAAACAGCTTTCTGATCCCAGTATCTGATGGGGTCCAGTAGAACGCCTCAACCGCGCCCCTGGCTTTAAGGAACGCCTCAGCATCCTTAGCAGAATTACTCCGGCAGGCGCCGCCTACACCTCGAAAGGTGAGGGAGTATTTATCCATTAACGGGTTGATACCCTTCGCCTGCCGCTGCTCGTAACCGTCACCGAGTTTAATAACGGCTACGTTCGGCGCTCGCTCAACGGAGTAGGCTTTCTGCGGTGTCCATGTGAATGTTTCTGGCACAATTACCTCCGTAATAAGCCATTAGGGCGCTGTTGGTCGCGGATAGTATTAAGGCTCACCTTCTTCATCATCTGCGTCATCTTCGCCATAGTCGCATCGTCTATGCCACCGGTGGTCTTGATTTCAAAGGTGATGTGCTGAACCACACCGCCTCCCCCACCCGCCTTGTCAGCCGATATCACCTTCCCTGACTGGTTCGGCATGAAAATCTGCTGACCACCAGCAGTCTGGAAGATTTCAGAACGACCATCCTCGTTGACTCGATAGGCGTTGCCAGCAGATACCGTGCCGCCGTAGCGACGACCGCCAGCAAGAGCCATTCCCTTCGCCGCTAATAGCGATTCTGCGTACGCAGCCTGTCCCACGGCAGCAGCACTACCGTATGTTGCGATAGATGCACTCATAGCAGCAGGCGCCCATGCAGATGCAGCGGCGGTAGCCTGAGCCATTGTCGATGCCAGTGATGCAGCAGCAGCGGCCTGACCCATTAACTGGCTCTTGACCCACTCAATCCCCATTTGCACCAGACTACCGACAACGCTATTCAGGATTGTTGTGCCGATGTTGGCAAATGCTTCCTGTAGACTCTGGGTGCCGCTTATGAGACCAGTCAGAGCATTAGTCGCTCCGCTCTGCAGGCCTTCCAGAGAGGATGCCAGTAACTCATTGGCCTGACTCTGGTTGCGGAAGATTTCCCACTGTGCGGCGATGCGTGCCTGTTCATACTCGGTATCAGCGGCATTCTTCAGCGCAAGAGCATTATCGTGCGCGATGACTCCTTGCTGCTCGAATTGCTGAATTAGCGCTAATTGTTGCGTGTGCTGATTGGCAAGCTGCTGAACTGGATCAGCTTCTGCCACGGCTGATTGCATTGGGCTAACTGCTTGCTGAGAACGTATCTTTGCCAGATTAGCCTGATGTTGTTGCTCTAACACCTCACTGGTTTGATTGTATTGTTGCTGGCTGATTTTTTTCGCATCCAGCGCAGTTTTCAGATCCTGAACATCCTGCCTGTAACTGGCGTTCTCGCGCGCTTCCGGTAATAACTTCTCAGCAGCGGCCTGCGCTTTAAGTGCATTGGCTGTGTCCCAAATTTCGCCTCGATATTTGCCAGCCAGCGCTATTTGTTCCTGGGTGGCACCTTTACCAAGTGATTGCTGTGCTGCGAGAATGGCTTGCTCTCTGCTTAGCTCAGAAGTAGAACCGGCAGCAAGCTCAGACTGCTGCTTCAAATTCGCAAGTTTTTGGGCGATTGCTTCTTGCTGATTAGCGTATTTAGTCGCCTCAGACGTGGCGTCTTTGGTTTCCTTTTTGCCTTTCTGCTGAGCTTGCTGGGCGTCGTATTCAGCAGCAGCCCTTTCCCTCGCCAGTCTGACATCAGCTTCAGTTCCACCAAGTTTTCTGATGTCCTGCTCAGCCTTCAACTGCGCACGTTTACGATCGTTAAGCTCGCTCTGGAGTGTCACCTGATCTTGCAGTTTATCAAGGTAGTCCTGAACGTCTTTCGGACGCTCTACCATCAAACTGCTGGAGTTGAATTTCTCCTTCGCTTTTGCAGCGAAATTAATCATGTCGCCAAGCCTGCCCATCATGCCAGCGGCGACACCCGCTTCCTCCCCATCCCGGCGAAGCAGATCAATACCTTGCCTCATCGTGCCATTGAGCGTGGCGCGTCCAATATTAATGGCGCTTTGGGTCTGGCTAAGCCGATTCTGAGCACGTTCAAGTTCGAGAGTTGCAATCGAAAGTCGGTCTTGTGCTCCGGCTAGTGCCTCCGTCGCCTCCCTCCCCCTCTTAGTATTGCCGTAACGCTCAATTTCACGGTTATAGTTGCTTACTGCGTATGAAGCATCATTAAATTTCTTCTGAGCTTCAGCGACCGCATCGCTAAGGGTCGGCAGGTTCTGGCTTAACTTGCCAATGGTTGCTGCAAGCTCGGTATGCGACATGGTCTGGAATTTGGCGCTCAGATCATTGACGCTATCAGCCAGGTTATTTGCGTCGTTTTTGGCCTCTTTAGCTCGCTGAGAGAAATATAGAATCGCACTGGCCGCTAGCATGGCAGCGCCACCAGCCCCACCTATCAATCTTAAAGCCCTGCTTGCCATACCAGCCCCGGATGATGCTGCCGCTTGAGCTGCGTTACTTGCTACTAATGCTCGATTGTAATTTGCAACAGCAGCAGTAGCCGCTACCCTGGCGACAGACAAGCGTTGCTCGGCAGCGGCGGCATTCGTCGCACTAACCGCTGTCTGCTTCATCATCTCCGCAAGGCGGATCTCGTCCAGCGCCCGTTCTTTTGCGACAGCGGCTGCGCGGAGGTCGGCAGCAGCTTTATTTGCAACGGCTTGCGCCGCCTGCATTTCAGCAGCAGACTGATTTCTTGCAGCTACAGCGGCCTTAACCTTCGCAGCTGTAGCCATTGTCAGTGCGCCAACGTAGCGGCTACCCATTACAGCAGCAGTAGCGGTCAGGATGGCACTAAGAGCGCCGATGTTCTCACTGACGCTGATCACGGCATCGTTAAAAATGGCTGTGCCTGTTTTTACCGTGGAGTTTTCACCAAAGAACTTGGTGATGTTGTTCCCGGCAACCTGCAACGCCTGACTGATAGTTGTCGTGGTATTGGCAAACTCATTGCCGATCGTCACACCCTGTGAAAGTAATCCGTTAACCACAACATCAGTAGTCAACTTCCCAGCGGCGGCCATCTGACGTAACTCTCCAATACCAACGCCCATGGAGTCAGCGAGAGCAACCATCAGCCTGGAACCCTGTTCAGCAACAGAGTTAAACTCCTCCCCTCTCAAAACCCCTGAGGCGATACCCTGCGATAACTGAATGATTGCGTTCTCAGCCTCTTGAGCTGTAGCGCCAGAAACAACAAAGCCCTGGTTGATAATAGTTGTTAGCTTAGCCAGGTCCTCCGCGGAGGTATTATATTGCCGAGTTCCTCGTTCCAGTCGTGCATACAATGTTGCTGTTGCATCAAGGCTGGCTCTGGTTTGCTGCGTGATATTAAATACGCGCTCCATCACATCGACTAGTTGCTCACTTGGCCTGATGGCGTTTGCCAGTTTGTTGTTGAGAGTCGTCCATGCGTCAGCGTATTGAGAAACTTGCTGAACCGACAGGATAGCCATCAGAGAAGTAGCAACCCGGCTCAAAGAGCCGAAGGATGATGTCAACGATGAAGCAGCCTTGTCTGCGCGGTTGAACCCACCTTCCATGCCGTCGGTTACGTTCCGCACCTGCTTGTCAGCGTGTAGCAACTGAGCCGTATCAGCCTTAATTACATATTCAATATCGCCTACGTTCTCGGCCATTTCATTTTCTCCGGGCAATAAAAAACCCCGCCGTAGCGAGGTTTTTTGTTTTATAGATTGTAATTACTTCACTTCGACCAGATGACCAAGACCGTAAATTAGGGTTACATCGTACATTGTTCCGTGGTCGAATATAAATCTACTGGGCTTGTATCCGGTATAGCCGCCATAAGCATTTTTGGCATTAGTCATCACGGGGACTGCCCAGCCAAATCTTACTAATCCTCCCCCAGCTACATTATCTTGACTATAAGCCTTGTAAGGTTTCCCAATCTCAATTTTGGCGCTGTAAGGGTCTAGCAGCCGGGAGGACACGTATTGAGTGATTTTTTCTTTATAGTCTGCAGGAAGCTCTCCATAGCTTGCGCTCGCAATTTGTTGCTGAGATGGTGCTGGAGGAAAGTCGGTTAATTTTGGACCAGCGGAGCAGCCCGCTAAAGTAAATACCAAACTTAAAGTAATAATCAAACTCTTCATATCCCTATCCCCTTTGGTAAATGTGCCAAAAGAGTAGCAGGGATCGGGCGACGACAAAACCCGCAGTTAAGCGGGTTCGGATGTGCGCTTCAATCAGGCAGATTTGGTTGGAAGGTCGTTACGAACCTCTGGTTTCTTGTCGCAGGTAGCGCTGGAGAAATTGTTCTTTGATACCCACTGCCAGTTGAACGGATAGCCGGCGCGATACTGGGTCTGGTTGGCTACGTTACGGATACCATAAATCTGCACAATGGTATTCTGTCCGCCTAACATCGCCACGCCTTCACATATTGGCTCCTGCTTTTCCAAGATTCCTGCACAACCAACGAGAAGCCCAGCGCAGATCATAATAATTGGTAGTTTTTTCATTCCCTTATCCATCTACACCTTTTTAGGTATTATCCTATAGCCATAGACTAAATGAGTAAACGACAACCACCCCCTCAATCTTTGTGGTTTTTCAAATGCTCTATCACCGATTTTCCGCGCCATTGCGGATCTCTGATGGCCGTCAATTTTCTGGCGGCTTCTTTTTCTCAGTGAATGCCCGGCAAATACATCTGCACCTCATCAGCAACGCGATCACGCGCTGCATGGAGTAGCTTTTTGCGTCCGCCAACTCCCCACCGGGCCATCTGGCTAGCACACTGGCTAATCGCTTTGGTTTCGGTATTAATCACATGGTCGATTTTGTTGAGGCGAGACATGGCATTAATGCCGAGGCGAACTACTGTTCTGAAAACCTCGTATACCTCAATTTCAAATTCGGGCTTAATCCAGGCCGCGTAGCGAATAGCCAGAAGTTCAACGCCCCATGCCCCACTTTGATCACCACCTTTTATTACCCTAAGTGGTTGATTTTGTTCCAAAGCACTTTTTAGTGCTTTGGATTTGAGGGCTTTTACGAAACGTTTGATCTGGGCGCTGCGGAGAAAGACGCTGGGTCTTTGTGACTCGGTGGCTTCGCCGTTGGCTACTGCCGCAGCATGAAGATCGTTAAGACTGTATCGCCCTTCGTCATCGACACGAACGGAAATGCCGTTTACTGCTACGGTGGGATATTGCATGAGGTTTACCTATAGAAAGTGAGCCTGTCACACAGAGATAGCCGCCCCAGAGTACAACTAACTCTCAGGCTCGCTTTCTGTAGGCTCTAGGATTATAACGTGCGCGTGTGAAGCGCGTTGGGTTTATTGCAGGTATAAAAAAACCCCGCGTGTGCGAGGCTTTTTGTGTTGTTCCGAAGTTGATTAATGCGGCCCGCTCCGTTGCGCGTCGATCGCCAGCATTTGCTCTGCCCAGTCCATTACTTCGTCGTACTTCTCCTGAGTCGGCACTTTTGCTTTTTCCTTCTGCGGGAATTTTGCATTCATTGCCGCGCGGAAGCTGGTCATTGTCATGTTCCAGGCGTCTGACTCACCCATGCCGAGGTGAGCAACAGCGGTATAGACGAATGACCGTACATCAAATTTGTCGCTGTATTCTCCCTTCTTACCTTCGAACTCTTCCGGTGGCTGGTCGCCCATTACGCCATGAAGCATCAGGTGGCGAGCAAGGTGGATAACATCCTCAATCGGAATGGCTCCCGGCTTGAACAGCAGCCGTCCTGCCGCGTTCACCGAGTACGAACCAATCACCTCTGCAATGTTACCTTCTGAGCAATGCCGGACTACGCTGGCAGCCGACGCAGCCATTTCAGCAAAGCAACGAGCGTTAACAGCCTTCAGAGTCTGGATATCGGCGATATGGTGTTTCGGATAGTGCCCGGCATGAACCTTCACGAAAGCATCAACAATCTGTTCCGGTGAGCCGATGCGCGACATAGCGAGGAATGACGGATTGAGGAATATCTCTTTGCCACCCGCCAGAATGACAGCCTGCCCGATATCGGTTATTGCTTTCATGAAGCCCCTCAGAGGATAAGGGGCCGAAGCCCCTCATGGTTATTCCGCATTGACAATAACTGTCGCAGCCCCGGACGTTACGCTTCCTGCTGTCGTGGACGATATCTGACAGGTGTATGAGCCAGCATCGCCAACTACCGCACTTGCTTTTGTGTACGTTGCTGATGTCGCGCCACTGATATCTTCGCCATCGCGCTTCCACTGGTAAGTCAGCGCCGAGGCATCAGAAACCGTCGCGGCCACTGACAGATTCAGCGCATCACCAACGGTCAGCGTACGATTCTGCGGCTGAGTAGTGATGGTAATCACCGCGCCGACGTCGCGTACATCAACCTGTCCCGCACTGGATGCTTCGATAGACCAGGTGGCGACATCGTCGTGCGGCGCTTCATCGCCCCATGACGTCACCATGAACGGACCTTCGGTGATATCGTTAGGGGAGATGATTTTGAACCACACATACGGCTGGTTGCTGGTCTCTGCCGGCGGATTATAGACATGACGCTTCAGTGCATTCTGCGCGTACACATCTTCTTTGCGGGTAACACCGTCACCTGAGAACGAAATATTCTTATAGGTAACAAGATTTTCCTGAGTAAATGCGGCGCTCATATCGCCGGTTGCATCTGCGGTTTCCCATTCAGCATTTACTGTTTTGCCGCGCATCATGCCGAGTCGACGGTAAGCGCTTGCGGTGGGTTGTATTTCCGGGCAGCCAATCGCGTAATAAACGACGACATCGCGCCCTGTGAATGCACCTGATTCACATCCGGCCATAATTAATTATCTCCGTGTTATCGGGAAATGATGGTTTGAAAAGAAATGTCGAAGAGGTAACGACCCTCTTCTGTTTTGATGGCGGTGATGCCGCCGATTGGCTGCATAGAGATGATGCACTCAGTTTTGTAGTCGTCGATCATCGCCTGGCGGATGGCATCGGCGCGGTCTTCAACTTGGTTTATGTTGCTGTCGTCTTGGCCTGACAGGATGAGGATGCGGAAATAATCGCGGGTTATCGCATCTTCTGGCTTGCCGCCGCCGTTCTGCTGGATAACAAGGTATCTTTCCCCCTCTGTATTCTCCAGCTCGTTCCAGAAACGCTTCTGAACACGATAACCAACATCAAAGCCATGCGACTGCAGCCACGCCCTCAGCGCATCATACACTTCGCTACGCGTCATACTTTGTATCCTTGCTTGATGATGGCCTTAATCTCGTTGAGGCCGTCACGCTCGAAGCCTTTGGTCAGGAACCCCGGTTCAGCATCAGGATCCCAATAATTGCCTTTCCCCGTTCCACCACCGAATTCTTTTCCGGCGCGAGTTCTGCCAAAATGTTCACGTGGCTGACCTTTTAGCTTCCCTGACATGCCATGAACGGCGGCAGCGTATGCAGCCGTGTACCCAACCTTTCCCTGCATCCCTCCAGATATAGGTTCAAGCTTTCTGTACTGGCTGTTGATGAGCGTGGAGGTGTCAATGGGAGTAAGTAGTGCTGCATGAGACGATCCTACAATCATGACCTCGGTCAGCACTCTTTCTGTGCGTGGCCCGGCAATTTCTGCCAGCACCTTGCGGGTGTTCATCTGAACACGCTTGATACCTTTAACGGGCATGATTACCTCACGTCAGAATTTTGTGGTCCGGTTCTTCTTCGAAGAATGACATATCCCACTCGGTCACCGCTTTGATGACGTTCGCGCCAGCTTTCAGGGGATCGGCCTGCGACGTGGTATCACCTCTGGCGATGTACCAGTCACGCTTTGGCATGATTACATCGACGCCGTTACGCTTCAGTTCCGTGAAGAAAATCAGGTTCGTGGTGAACTCTTTCCCGCTGACATCTACAGCAACTTCATTGTTCGCCGTCCAGGTGCAGTCAATCAGGTAGGGAATTCCGTTTGTCCAGGTGCTGTTCCAGTCGTCGTAGACGCGCGGGTAGATTGTCGCAACGTTGGTGTAACTCCAGCGCGCTGTTTCAGACATTGCCATCCTCCCACCGGATCACCTCCGGTTTCTCCGCTGCAACCTTCCGGCACAACAGATACCAGTCACCGTTGCTTTTGACATAGCCGGTAACGCGCTTACCACTGTCGGTCATCACCCAGACTTTGACGAACGGCTCAGGCAATCGCTTCTTAACCGATACCCATGCCATTACTTACTCCCACACATACATCCACCTCGGCCAATCCAGATACCAGCAAACGCTGTATTGGTCGGGTCAGGAGGGATGAGGTCATTAGCACAGCCGTGTTTGTCAGCGCCACGCAACAGTGCCAGCGCCCCTTTCCATCGGTCGGGAAACGACTGATATCTAAATGAACGAGATGCACCGTTGGGTCCTGTCTGGGAACTGATGTACTTATCGCCTTGCCCTAGGCCCATCAATGCAAGCAAATACATCTGGATTGCCAACGCCTTTGATGCCGGGTAATGCGCATCGAGGCATTCCTGAATGCTGTTAACATCGTCCACTAACGCCTGAAGCATGAAGTCCGGGATGGTAATGCCCTGACTTTGAAAATACTCCTTGGCCTTCTCCAGCGTTACCATAGCTATTCCAGCCCTGATAATTTATTGAGTTGCAGATCGCAAAGCGCGCGAAGATGCTTCAGGAGAATCAGTCGTTCCACGCTCGACGAGTCTTTAACCAGTTCGGTGGTACTGGATATTGCCAAACTGATCTCATTGGCGACGCTCAACGATGAAATCTCAGCAAACTGCGTGTGCGGCAATGGTTGCTTCATATCTTCTGGGATCATGTTATGCACCTTATTAGCCCCGCCGGAGCGGGGCATAAAAAAACCGCCTTAGCGGCGGCCGTTATTCAGTGGGGAAAAGCTTTTCGAGTTCGCCTTCCGGCAACAATTCGCTGAGTTTTTCAGCGCCCAGATTGCCTTTGAACTCAATACCCAACTCGGTCAGTCGCGCGGCGATAATCTCTTTTCGGGATTTCACATCCGTACCTGCATCTGGCGTCGCCGGGGTTAGTGCAGCGTCAGAGAGTTTCATAACATGAGGCTTCAGCGCAGGATGCAGTTTTTCAATTTCAACCACATCACCGACCTTCACTCCATGCCATGCTCTGGTTACCTGGTATTTAGCCATGTTGTTCTCCTTATGCCAGATTCGCACCGTAAACCACGCCGGACAGGCCTTCGCCGTCTTTCTTAATTTGCAAACCCTCAGCGCTCATAATCTGGAAATTATAATTCGACTGGGGCATTGGGCGCGGCAGAGGGACAACGCCGACTGCCATACCGACCAGCGGAGAAATCACGTCCTGACGACGCTCGTAAGCGAGGAATTCATTACCGGAAAGCGCGTAGGTCATCTGAATAGACTTAGCAGGAATGAACTTGCTGATAGCATCCAACACCGTGCCGCTAAGCAGCGCATTCGTACCCGTATTGATATCCACAAGGTACGGCTTAGCCATATTTGCCCACACTTCTGGGCTCACCCACAGTTTGTCGTAAGCAGTAACCTTGTTACGGCGGGCGGTCATGCCAAACGGGCCTGTCGGGCCAAAGAACGCCAGAAGTTGCGCCGGGGTTGCATTGGTGATGTCGATATTGGCACCGCCAGCACCGCTACCCAGATTGATCTTCTGAGTGTTGCGGTGGTTTTTCATACCCTGCGCTGGCAGACCATCAACCACGATACTGGCATCGCCGTTCAGGTAGAAATTGACGCGTTTTTTGTGGAATTTGCGCATCTTGACCGACTGCGACTCCAGAGCCAGATCGATGCCGACAGTGCTCAGCCCGGCAGCATGGCGCCAGTTGACGCCGTAACCAGCAGTGAATACCGGAATCGGATCGCCATCTGAACCGAATTCGGTGTGGTCGAAGGAATACGGCGACTGGCCATCAATGCTGACAGAGACATCATCAGCGATATCGCCGGAGACGTTATACAGCTTTGCTGTTTTGCCGATCGGAAGTACGGTCTGCACACCCATCAGGTCATTGACGATTTCCATGCCAACTTCCTGATCGCGCATCTGGATAATCTGGCGGTCAATTTCGGCCCAGAATTCACGAGTAAAGCCACCGATGGCATTCGCTGCCAGCATTTCATGCGTCATGCGCGTGCGGTACGCGTTGACCATCATGTCGTGCTGGGCGTTAAAGATGTCACGGTTGGCCCACAGCTCATTCCAGTGACCTCGCAGGCGTCCGTTAGTAGCCAGTGTTTCAGCGGTAAAATACATTATTTTTCTCCTGATTAAGCGCCAGCACCTGCAGCGGCTACGGTACCGACGCGCATGCGCACGCGGATGAAATCGGTAGTGCTGGCTGCGATAGTCGCATCGTCCTGGCTATAGCCAATCACCGAATCAGTATCTGCAGTAGCTTTGGTAAATTGCCCATTACTACCCAGTTTGATTGGATCGTCTTTGGCGTATGTGCCCGCCACACACAGCAGCGCCAGCTCGCGGCCTTCTTCAACATAGTTACCCACAGCGGCGTCTCCGGCTGGCACTGCTTCAGTGATTTTCAGACCCTGATGATAGGCAACGTCGATGATGTAGAGACGACCAGCCAGCGCAGTCGCCTGCGCAAACTCATTGTCGCCATTGATGACTGCTGCGGTACCTGGCAGCAAGGCTGCGGCAGTAACACGGGTTTCGGTCTTGTACAGAGACTGACCGTCAATATTAACGCGACGATAACGTGCCATTAGTCTGGCTCCTTATTTGAAATATTCGGCAGGGTTCGGCGCACCGGTTACTTTCTGCTGTTGCGCAGAGTTGGTGCCCAGCGGCGCGGATTCACCGATTGTTTTAAACATCGCGTCCAGCGCTTCACCTGACAGTGCATTGGCCACAATCTCGCCGTGAACTTTTGCCACCGCTTCACGCTTCGTTTTCTCTTCGGCGCGGGAGTTGGCAGTCAGGGCTTCAGAAAGTTGCTGCTGGTTCGTCTGGATAGCTGCAATGCTTTCACTCAGAGGCTTAATGGTCACGTCGTTATTAGCGGCGATGGCCTCACCAACGATTTTGCGAAGCAGTTCTGTATCTTCTTTGGTTAAAGGCATGTCGCCCTCCGTTTTGTGGTTTGTTGCAGGCTGTTCCTGCGGTGTGAATAGAGCTTTGAATTTGTTTGCGGCGATGGTTACCCAGGACTCTTGCCGGGCAACTGCCGTTCCTGAATCGTCGAATTTAATTTTTCCGCCGTCGCTGGAATATCCGTACACCTCAGCCTTGCCACCATTGCGGACGATCACCACTTGTGTGTCGGTAAAATCCGCTACCCAGGCATATTCCTCTGGACCGGATGCAAATTTCTCTCTTACAGCCCGGTCAAGTCGGCTCTCGCGCTCGCGATAAGATTCACCGATCAATGCTCCAGAGTTTGGTTGTAGAGATATTGCCTGATCTGCATTCACCATCAGTCCGACGCCTTTTTCAGGCCCGGCTGCCGGTGGTTCGTCGAGAAGGATTGCGTCATGATCAATTGAGTGAATCTTTACTACCCAATCAGCACCCTGCTTTTTGAGTTCTTCAGGGGCGGGGATCTGCTCACGATAGACAGCAACACTCGACCAGATAGGCTCTGATGATTCACCGTTCTCCAGTGCAGTAATGCGTCCCATAAGGCGCTGACCGCCAGGTGATTCCATCGCGCGCTCAACATCCACCCACTTTTCTGAATAAACACGGTTTCCTTTCAGGCTCACGTTTCGATTCCACGCGCCGATGAAGCCCGTACACAGCCCTTCAGGTGAGAATGCAGAAACATGATGACCATCAACCGTGGGATGACCTAGCGGCGCGATCGTCCCCTCCATGCTCTGATAGTTAGCGGCTATCTCTGCTTCTGGATAGAACTCCCTGTTCATAATCACGTTGGCGGGAAGCGTGTAACTTGGGATCACCACATGCTCTCGCCCGTTATATGTCTCCCGACGAATAGACTGGCTGTTTACTTTGGTGTTTACCTGAATTTGAGATGGCATGAGTTAACCCTTAGCCCATTGATAACCACGGGCTTTCATTGTGTTAAATGTTTTCTGAGCCTTATCGACGATGGTGTCGCTTAACGGCTTGCCGTTTTCATCAACCAGTATCGCGATCGTGGAGCATTTGCAGTTCACGCTGTTTGCATCCTTAGCCCACCACTTCCGCTGTTCTTCTGCGGTGTACAGGTGAGCGTGGCGCGCGGCATGCGTGCTACGGGTCGTCGGGCTTAGCGCTGATATATGCATCTGCTTTGTACGGATGCCATATTGCTCCCTGGCTTCGTCGTCCTCGTCCAGGCGCCCACGGCGCAGCGCGGTGGTAATCTCCGTCCGGGCAATACGATTAGCCCGACGAGACTCAATTCCCGTCTGCTCAGTGATGCGTTTCGCTATTTCCAGCGGGTTCTGTCCGCGCCCAAGCCCATCGGTCAGTATCCTCGCCATGTCGGCTTTCACAGTGGCGCTGAGGTTCTTCATTTCCTCGAAGGTACGCGCCCGAACCAGAATCAGCCTGCGCCGGTACGGCTCACTCAGAAGGATTGTCGATATGCTTTCCTGTCCTGCCGCATATACTGCTGACTGTTGTGACAGATTGGCGAACTCCTGCGCCGTGCCGCGTTGATACGCAGGATTGACGTAATCAGTCCAGAACCAGAACCCCGTCTCGTTATCCGCACCCAATATCTCATCCACCAGCAATGAGGCATTGCTGAGAAGCATTGATAACTGAGTGGAGTCAAGGTCGAAGGTGTAACGCTGGTTTACTGATGGTGATGCAGGAATGCGGTCGAGAATGTCCTTGTAGGCTTTGCTGATACGCTTCATTCGCCTGGCGAACTCGTTCATTGCTCCGCGCTCAAGGCGGTCAGCACCTGTCGGATCTTTAAGGTTTCCGGGTAGTATCGGTGACTTTGCCTTCGTCATCGTCATCATCTCCCTCGGCAAGAGGTTTTGGTGAACCCTCATATCCGGCCGCCACACGAATCTCTTCACTTGTGAAAGGCTGCTCACCAGTTGCCAGGGACACATTGTTTATCTGCGCCATCTTCTGCGCGGCATCCAGTTTTTCACTGTCGGTTTGCGCATTAAGATCGTCCCAGATTACTGTTTTCTGCCCTATCGGGTCGATAATGCCGAGATCGATTAGCTTGTCGCAGAAGTCCTCAATCTCGAATGACAGGCCGCCACGGCGAGACTGGCAGCGGGCATTGAAGTATTTTTGGTCCTCGGTGCTTGCCCTTTCACCCGTCTGCATCCCAACCAGAACTTTTACAGGTATATCAACAGATGCAGCGAAGGTTTGTAGGTTCACATCATAAGTTGCGGTCGGATCAGCTACGGCAGTAACAAGTGGCGTTACGGTGGCCCCCTGCGTCGTCATCAAAACGTCATTGCCACGGTTTATCTCACCTGCAACCTCATTAAATTTCTCTTGCAACTCATCAACTGACACCCCATACAGTGACGCGAGGTTGTTGAAGTCGATTTCCTTTTCGAAATTAACATTAAGCTGTCGTGCAGCATTTTTGAGGAAAGACTCACCAGAACCACCTTCAACCTTCTCAAGGCTCACCGCTGCGTTGTAACCAGGCTCAAGGAAGCCAATAGCGTCGTTAGAGTAGTCACCAAGGATGAAAACGCGACCTGGATGGATATCGACACGACGAGAGGAACCGTTGGGTAGAATCTCTGTGTATTGCCACATCTTGGGCTGGCCGTAGTTCTTTGAAACCAGTCCGTCATGCCATTCGCTTACTTTCAGCGAGTCAGCCCATGCAATACTGACTTTCTCCAGACCGCGTCCTTTCGTTGGTTCCAGATTCCATGATTTATTGTCACGGATATGGAGGAGAATCCCTGCATAGCGACCAACGAGACGCCGACGATCGGCATCAAGGAACGCGCGCCAAAGTCGGTTAGTGAAAACCTGCTTTGTATTGGACTCCCATTGCGTCTCCTTGCGAGCTTCATCAGACTTCTCACCCTCAATAATCTCAGGGTTTGATTGCCAGCATTTACCAACAAGCTTTTCGACAGCGCCGTGAGCAATACCACCACGGCGGTAGAGCTTGTAGAGGTCGCCGAAGGTTAATTCTTCTTTGAAACCGTATTCGCACCATGCTGAATTTCGCTTGGCGTCCAGACCCATCGAAGGGTTAAGCAGCTCCATGCGGGCGCGCGCCATCCGCGCATTGTTCAACGCATGGTTGACGGCGAGAGTGAGGTTTTTATTCATAGCGTGCCCGTTATTGAATAGCTTTATGCAACGTTCTGGCGATGGTTTTAACCTGTCGCACGTTGCCACGACCTCGCGATTTAATGACCTTGCGAACACCTACCTGCTTCATAATTGCTTCCACTCCACCAGCCTTAACCTGCGTGCAGGAGATGTTGCCAATTTTCTTTGACTCAAAATAAACACTACTCATGTGGATTCCTTACCTGCTATTTGGCGGTGGTGAAATCGGCCCATTTGGTATGCTCTTGGCACATGGTTGATAACCAGACAGCCCCTTTCTCCTGCGTTCGCAACCCCGGCATTTACATGCTTTAGTCATAACTATCTACCTTGTAGGCGCTTCGGAATCATCATTCCCATCGACTGAGGCTTACGCTTGATATAGCCATCCAGACCGTACCGGACTCCATCCCAACAGTGGTTGTTCTTGTCCTCGATAATCGGCAACACTTCACCGGTGATCCGGTCTGTTTTGTATGAATAAAGCCGAGCCTCTTTCGCCGTTTCTTTGCATCGAGGGTGGATGATGATTTTTTTGAATCCGCGCAGGCAGGTAATGCCGTCCTCAACGCTGCCCTGCCATTTCTGAGCGGCAGATATATTGAAGCCCTGTCCTTTGATATGGCTGATGGTTTCCGGCCGAGAGTTATCAGCTTTGATAGGCCATTTACGCGCTTCTGGGATGCCTGGGAATCTAGACTCGTCGGTAACCTTCCAATCAACAAGTTGCTTCGGCGTGGCGTCGGTTTTCCCAGCGTAGAACTTCCACATATCGTCGAGTTCAACGCCATTACCGTATGCCTCGTACTCGATGTAGAGGTTACTGTCCAGAATGAACATGCGGATAAGCGTACTGGGGTCTTTTGCGAAGCCGAAGTCAGCACCAAACAGCAGGCGCTCTGATTTCTTCCAGAGATCGTCTTCGAAGCTCTGCACGACGTATTTATTGGCCAGCACTTGCTTATCGGAGTTCTCCAGATAAGCGCCCTCCCAGATCCACGCGTAATCTGCGTAATCGAGGTTTTCCAGGTCTTCGAGGCGCTCCTCTTCGAGCACCTCCGGGAACCAAGGATTGTCGCTGAAGTTCATCTCGACAATCATCGAGCTTTTCGGCGGGTTCTTTCTGAAGAGCTTGTCAGTAGCGCTGCCGTCTTTCTCCGGGTTCCACGTCACCCAGATTTCAGAGCCCTTCTCACGCACCGTCGGGCGTAGCTTCTTCCAGGCCGTCGCCGATACCGACTCAGCCTCATCGACCCAGGCAACCAGAATTCGCGCTTTAGATTTTATGCTGTCGAGATTGTGGCGCAGGCCGCAAAACACGTAGCTGACATTGCGGTTTTTGGTGCGAATGTACTTTTCGCCAATATCGAAGTAATCATCAAGCCACGGAACAGACCGGATAGCCTGTTTAACTTCCTCCATCGACGACTCTTCGAGGGAGTTCATAAACTCACGCGCGCAAAGGATAACGCCGCTCAATCCGCTCTCAGCTGCCTGGTAAGCCTTAACCGCACTCATTAGCGCGAATGTCCGTGTCTTTGCCGAACCACGACCGCCATGCGCGCCGCGGTATCGAACACCCTCGGTTGCGAACACTGGAACGAGCTTCGCCGGGATTTGTAGGTCAACCTGACTTTCCATTAGTTGGCTCTACTCCTACCAGTCTGATCGTCGTTGGCCGCGGCGACATGCTTCCGTCCGGGCTGGTGTGCTCGACCTTCTGTTTATTGCTGTATGCTTCACCGACCTCTTTCGCCGCCTGCTCCAGCAGTTGCGCCGTCATGCCGATGTTTTTCATGTTCTCGGAGGTCACAGACATTCGTTGCAATACGCGGAGCCGATAAGCCTTATTAGCGATCGGGATATCGGAAATTTCATTCTGGAAGCGTTCGCGGGTTTCGTTGAACATCTCCACCCATTTTTTCGCCAGGCCTTTGCCGTTAGCTTTTGTCGGGTCGTGGGATTCAACCTGCTGACGGGGGATCGTGATGCCGAATTCTTTTTTGACAGCCTCCACCACCTGAGAAGGGGTATCGAAGCACGCAAGCGATTGAACGATGAAGGCTTTGACCTCACCTTTTAATGCCGCCATAGCTTACCTGCCCGTCATAATCAGTCATAAAATCAAGCCAGTTTCAGCATGCACGTTCCGCACGCTCTGGCGATGTTAAGTTTTGCCACCTCTGCAGGTTGATTGGCTGCGTCCACCAGTTCTTGCACGTCAGTGCTCGCCCCGTATCTACGCACAACACCAACGAACTCTTCAACGTCGTGGCCGCGCAGTGTTAGTACTGGCTGCCCAGTCTCTTTGTTGAACTTAGGTGCGCCGAAATCATCAGTGGCCTGGGCAATGTGGTAAAGCTCATGCTCTACCAATGCGCAGAACTCGAGGTCGCTGCATTGTGAACAATAATCGGCGGCCAACGTGATGATGAACTTCGGGATGCGCCCAAACCATTCATACATCTGCTGTTCCATTCTTGCTTTTTGCCAACCACCGGCACGGAGCATTACCTGTTCGGCCTGACCAAAAACATATCGCCCTTTTTTCGCGAACGATTCTGAAGCCCACATAAAGCACAAATCAGCCTCAATTAAATGGGCGTGGTCAGGATTATGTATGCTTCCGCTATCGCTGAGGATTTGTCGGCTTATCCACTCATGCACTTCATTGGCGGGGATCAATCTGGTGTAGGGCTGCCAGTTATCGGGGCCAATGAAATTAACTGGTGGAAGTGGGCGTTGCGGAAGCTCACTCGAAGCCGTTTTTGCCATAAATATCTCTAGCCTTTATAAAGTTGTCAGTACATATTGGTTAGGCAAATCAATGGGGCGCTAGCGTCATGGCATCCCTATCTACAAGTTAAGACGATCAATTTCTGTTTTGATATGGAGGATTAAATGTCTGAAAAATTGGAAGATGGAACCGTTGTCCAATTGAAGTCCGGTGGCCCCCTGATGACCGTAAGCTACTTTGATGACGAACGTGATCAGTACTATTGCGAATGGTTCGTTAAAGATGAACGGAAATCAGGATTTTTCAACGGGACCTCTCTCGCTAAGTCGGACCACTGAGAATCAGCAATATTAACGCCACATTATCGAAGCCACTCTTCGGAATGGCTTCTGTAATGCCGTCAGGCCTCGCTAGCCAGTTCAACTAAATCTTTGAAGTCCTGGCACATATCCAGTCGATGACCATGATCATCGACAAAGTTATAACTTTTGAATAGCTCTACGATTTCCTCGGGACTCTTCCCATTCAAACGAGGAAACTGCTTTGATTCGTCAACCTGTTTCATCTTCAAATCTCCAATCAGTAGGTTATGACCAAGCCACTTCAACGCTGGAAATTGCATTCCATAGCAGTGGCATTTATCAATACTCTCGGGTTCCTTCTGCCGTGCACACGGCGCTAATGAATGCACCGTCAAAGGGTCAGTATTTTGATGCCCACATCAAAAAAGCTGGCTACCCTTATCGCAAAGTTGGCTAACAGCTAGCGGGGATTCGTCCCCGCTTTTTGCCACTTCCCGTTATTTGACTCTCTCACCGAGTCGTAAATCCGCTCACACGTCATTCCGGCGCGGTAGCGTTCGTCAGCGATTCCAGCATAACGTTTAGCTTCTGCTGCAATATCTCCGAGCATGTCGGCGAGCATTCTGGCGTCGGCGTTGGTTGTTTTGCTTCGGACGGTAGCGGCAAGATCTGCGGTGTGCTTTGCGGCGTCCAGGCTGGTAGCGAGTTTTTTTGCTTCGGTGCGCAACTGGCTAACAGTGGCAGACAGACCAGCAGCAGTGGCAGCAGATTTTGCGGCTTGTGCTTGTGCATCTTTTACGGCCTCATCACGGGCAATAATGCGCCCTTGTTCAATCATGCGGGCTGCGGTCTGCGCGTTCGCTGTTTGCGATGATTCTGCGCTGTCACGTTCCGCCCACTTCTTTTCCCAACCGCGGCTGCTCCATACGCTACCGGCGATGAATGCAACGGCCACCAGCAACGAAATAGCAATGAACTGACAGCGCAGGTTCACTGGTCTATCCCCCAGCACGTCAGCGCGCTTTCCTGATCTCGTCGCTCTACCTGCCCATAGCAGCCATTTTTCTGGCCTTTGGTCAGACGACAGTCGCGGCCACCGTCTTTTATCCACCAGCGGATCGCTTCACAGGCTCCTTTACGGTCGCCAGCATTGATGCGCTTATAGAACGTAGACGGGAAACATTTCCCGGGGCCAATGTTGTAAGGGCAGAAAGAAGCGATACCAGCTTTCTGCGGCTCGGTCAGCGGAACTTTTATATTTCGCTCAACCCACGCCAGTGCCTTATCACGCTCAATGGCGTTTACCTGAGCGCATTTCTCAGCAGACAGCTTCATACCCTGAACTACTGGTTTGCCATCAACCATCGTGGCGCCACGGCAAATCGTCCAGAGCCCGCCGCCGTCTCGATACGCCTGCTCGCTATTACCCTCCTTCTCATCCAGAAACTGATCGAGAATCACGGGCGCGGATGCCCCGGCAAGAATCAAACCAACGACCGCTGCGCTCAGCTTATTCCTCAGCTTTGGTGGCATACCCATTGCGCCGATCCTCCCGTTCTTTCCAGC
>NZ_JAOWIA010000031.1:0-4020 GCF_030332345.1 Citrobacter sp. Cpo221 | reverse complement strand
CTGGTCACCAGCCCGAAGGTGAACGGAATTGCGCGAATACTGGAGCGTTCACCGGAGGTGGGAAAAATGTTCACACTTTCGCATAACACCACGTTATCAGACGTTGTAACGCGTAACGTAACCCGTAACGTTACGGTGTCGTTACTAGTAGCGTTTTGGTCTGCGGCAAATGAACACTCGCGTAACGGTGTATTTGAAAATGCAGACCTGTCTGATATCGATGATATTGTCGGAGTACCCGGTTTTGGGGCTGAATTATCAACCGTAGGCTGGGCCATTTATGATGCGGAGAATAACTGCGTCATTCTTCCAAACTTCAATGAATACAATACGTCAGGTGATATGCGCTCAGCTACGGCCAAGACAAATGCGCAGCGCCAGAAGGAGTTTCGTGAACGGAAAAAACTCCAGGAAAGTAACGTAACGAGTAACGTTACTAATAACGTAACGCGTAACCACAGAGAAGAGAAGAGAAGAGAAGATCTAAACCCAGAGAGAGAACGCGCGGGCGGAAGTCATTCTGGGGATGATATTTCTGGAAATCACCCACCTCTGCCAGCTATCCCTCCCAAACCTCAGAACGAGGATTTTGGGCCCGGTCTGGATTTTGGCCCATTGGGTAAATTTCCGATCACTGACTCATGGACCCCGTCTCCAGACTTCGTGCGTCAGGCTGCGCTCTGGGGTAAGAACGTCGGCACTGAGCCGGGTTACACCGCTGAAGAACTTCAGCAATTCCGTGATTACTGGATACCTGACGGCAAGGTTAAACACCAGTTGGCTTGGGAGCAGACCTTTGCCAACAGTCTGTTGCAATCGCGTGGTCACGGCCAAAGGACCGTCCATGTTGGACAGCGAGATCCCAACCGAATTTCTGAGCCAGATAAAACCATCCCGACCGGGTTCAGGGGGTAACGGTGAAAAACATTGTTAATTCTGGCAGCGCTCTTGAGCGCCTGAAGAAACTCATTCCGCCAGGAGTTCAGCCGAAGTTCACCAGCGCGGCAGAGCTGCTGGCATGGCAGAGGGAAGAAGGCCTGAAGCGGTGTGAAGAACTGGACAGGCTGAATCAGAAAGCCCGGACAGAGAAAATTTTCGGTCGCTCAGGAATTCAAAGCCTGCACCGCAGGTGCACTTTCGCGAATTACCATGTATCCGGGGAAGGGCAGCGCAAAGCCTTCACGATGGCAAAGAGCTACGCACAGAATTTCGGTGCTGGGTTCGCGAGCTTCGTGTTTAGCGGTGGTCCTGGTACCGGGAAAAACCATCTCGCTGCGGCAATCGGAAATCATCTGCTTTCTGGCGGGCATAGCGTACTGGTAGTGACAATCCCTGACCTGATGCTGCGCGTTCGCGAGTGCTACGACGGTGGCCAGTCAGAAGCTTCACTTCTGGATGATCTCTGCAAAGTCGATCTGCTGGTGCTGGATGAGGTCGGTATTCAACGCGGAAGCAACGGCGAGAAAGTCATTCTGAATCAGGTTATCGACCGTCGCCTGTCGTCGATGCGTCCGGTAGGGATCCTGACAAACCTGAACCACGACGAGCTTCTCGGGGCGTTGGGTGCGCGAGTTATCGACCGTCTCCAGATGGATGGCGGGGTGTGGGTGAACTTTGACTGGGGCAGCTATCGCAAGAACGTTAGCCATCTCCGGATCGTTAAATAACTTCGAGGGCAAATCACCATGGCAAGCAAATCACTGTGGGCAATTGTCGATTACCTTCGGGTTAACCAGACCATCACGCCGCGTCAGGTTCAGAATCTGCTGGGATGCGACTGCAAGAAGTCACATAACCTACTGCTTCACCTGGTACGCAGAGCGGTAGTAATCCGCACTGGCGAACCGCATCGCCCTGTCTACATGTTTCAGCCCGGCGGGGAGCTGAACATCAAGCAGCTCAAATCGAACATGAGCAAAAACATGGTCACATCAGTATGCCGTACAAGTCCGGCTATGCAGCGTGTACTGGCGTTTTACGGGAGAGCCTCAGCATGAAACCAGACGTTAAAAAAATCATCGCCGATATCAAGGCGACAAAAGGGAACCGCAAATTTTGTAATGGCCTGGCTGGCACACTCCAGGATGATAATTATGCGTCATCGATTTGCAAATACGTTAAAACCGTAACGCCGGAAAGAATCGATCTCCTGATTGAATACACTGAAAACCTTGAAGCTGAAGTCACAGACATGGCAGTACAGCTCGCTAACGCCGAGAGCAAGTGCAGGGAGCTGGCGGCGGAGAATGCGGTGCTGAAAAAAGCAGCTGAGTTCGCCACTGCTGAGGACATGTGGATTGAACAATCTGACGGCATGCTGGATTACCGCTATGTCGATTGGTATGTCGATGTGCTGAAGGCTGCGATGGAAATCCCAGCCACCGACGCGTTCCTGGCTGAAGTGCGGGCGCAGGGTGTGGAAGGATTCTTGAAGTTTTGCGGTGAGGAAAATTCCGTATTTGTCGAGGCTAAATCTTACTACCGTTCTCTAGCGGATGCGGTTGATGAGTTCGCCGCCCAACTTCGCAAAGGCGGTGCAGCATGAGCACTATCCAGTATGTAGTGATTGACGAGGGTGAATTCCCTGATGATGCGTACTTTCTCGATCCGCAAAACATCGATGAATCCACGAATGAATGGTATCTCGAGAGCTTAGCGCAAGACGCAGCTCTTGATTATTTCGAAAACCATGATGGATGGGAATCTTCGTGGCCTATGGATATTGAGCTTTTCGTCGATGGTAATAGCGTTGGCATATTCGCAGTTGAAATGGAGCAGGTTCCGAGATTCATTGCCCGGAAGAATACGGAGGCAGCTCAATGACAGCACTCAACAAACAGGCTCGTCAGGTGCAACGCTATACAAACTATGGTGTAGACATGATGGAGTGGGCTGACGGCGGGTATGTCAGACATTCTGATTATCTGGCGCTGCTGGATGAGCTGGAAGCCGCAGAGAAGCGCAATGCTGAATTACAGAGCGAGAATGCATACATCCGAAACCGACACAAAGAACTGGACCTGTTAATCGGGAAAAACATTCTGGTCATGCAGGCTGCGATTATTGAATGGCAGGCAACTGGCGACGCGAAGAATGGTTTGGCATGGATTTATAACACGCTGTTTGGCCCTGGAGAATTGCCGGATGAATCTGAGAAAGATGCTCAGGCCTACTTTGACCGCAAATATGCACCGATTGACGAAGAGCTTATGGCGCTTCACAAGTGGTTTTGGGAACAAAGTGAAGCCGAACGTGCCGCCGCTGGCATTGGCGTGAAGGGGGAGTGAGATGGATAAATTAATCAAACCTACCACAAAAGGTAAACATGACGGTTCATGTGATTATCTTTGCTCGGAAGATGCGCGATTCATCGTTATGCGCGGCGATTATACGGAAGCGGAAATAATTCAGGCTTCTGTGTCCCAAGATGTAATCGACTCGGATGGTGCGGCTGATTTTGCAAGTAGCGCCCGCTATTATCAG
The DNA here is from genome assembly GCF_030332345.1 of Citrobacter sp. Cpo221. Classification (NCBI taxonomy): domain Bacteria; kingdom Pseudomonadati; phylum Pseudomonadota; class Gammaproteobacteria; order Enterobacterales; family Enterobacteriaceae; genus Citrobacter; species Citrobacter sp. Cpo221. Next base: position 537 of record NZ_JAOWIA010000031.1, on the reverse strand, counting down.
TGCTGGTACAAAGTTAGCCCAATAGGTGGTCAGGATGGCTATTCAGGCTGGCATCATCCTCGTGATTCGCCGTGTCGCGGTGCATATTTCGCATCAGTTTTGCAATGGGATTAAGGAGGACTAACCCATGACAACTAACAACCACCCAGCGCACGGTCCTGTATCACTCAATCGCCTGCACCAGATAAGCGAAATACTCAGCAAAGCAGCAGCACAAAGCGACGGCGGGAATCTCGGCTACGCAATGGCTGATGCTGTGAAGGTTATTGATGGGGCTATTGCGGCATTTGGTGCTGAGCCTGCACCAGTAGATATTGAAATGCTGGCCACTGTACTGAGAAACGCTCCGTTAGCGCCGTCAGATAGCCAGGGCAAGCCGAGAGCGCCGGTAGTGCCGGATGAAGATCCGCGAGATGCATTCGAGCGAACATTCAAAATGCCGAAGCATGTCACCCGCTGCGGTACCGGATATGCAGTAACGGCATATTCCGCATGGTTAGCCCATGATTTCGTTAGGATGTGGGAGGGCTGGAACGC
>NZ_JAOWIA010000030.1:0-4209 GCF_030332345.1 Citrobacter sp. Cpo221 | reverse complement strand
CATATGAAAGTCTGCTGTAAATGGTGCTCATTCTGGTCATAGCCTCACCTCCGATTTTTCGGATGGCGCTGTGTGTGATGTAAGGGTCAGGCTGCACGGGCTGGATTTATCAACAAAGCACGTAGCGGATGATTCCCGTGAGCCTGAAATGAAAAATCCCCGGCGGGAAGCCAGGGATTGGATGTTTAGTGTTTTTTATTGCGGTGGCTGCAACGGCCCTTCTAGTACCTCAGCTTCACCGTTATGGCAGATGTCGTCACCTCTGGTTAGATGCCAGACTCCAGTGATCGTTTTACCTGTCTCCAGGTCTTCAAAAATCTCATTGGTAAAATATGCCACCTGAGTGGCCCCATTAAACTGGATCCAGTAAAACCCGTTATCCATATCCCCTCCTGTATGTATGGGGGAATTATACGGAACTAGTCTCAGAGTGGATTTAGAAATTCTTAAATCGCTATAAAGCAAAAAGCCCCACGGTGTTATCCGCAGGGCTTGAAAACTCACTGACTGCCAGTGCATACAACAATGGCACAATATCAGATTTACACGAAATATATGCTAATTAGTTCATTTCTGCAATACCTTGCTGATAATTTGCTGCCTTTTGTTGTGAACGTGATCGCGAAACATGAAGTAGCGCCTGGGAATCGAGTCCCTTATACAGGCTGATCATCGCATCGTAATGTTCCACGTAATTCTGAGACCAGTTTGTTTTATTAACGCCCACCAGCGCAGCCAGATCTCCATACTGATACGGATCCTTCCCGGATAATTCGCCTTTCACATCCTGCGCAGCAAGCCAGATTAGCTGACGCAACCGGTCGATAGTCTTCTTTGCCACCCTCTTTCCGGCCAGTTGCTGGCTGAACTGTTGCCACCCCCATTGAGTGATTTCCACCTGATAGCACCAGCGCACGTTCTCGCTATAGTTCCATAGCAGCCACGCTTTCTGGTGTTCTTCGAGTGACATCAGTGCGCGGCGCCACGATGCGGTGGAGTATTCAACCGGCTGCACCAGGGGAATATGCGAACCCTTGGCATGCGACTGCTTGCCCGGTATTGGCGGGTTATCCAGCGTAATCATTTCCCCGGTCACTTCATCCAGCACTCGAGGCTTTTTACGTTTAAACGTTCCCGTATCGAACTGCGCGTTTTCAAGCCACGCCATCAACTGCCCTTTCGTCGCACCACTTAAATCGGCGGTGGCCACCATCAACTGCTGGCGCACGTATTCGAGAAATTGAGTATTCATACTGCACCGCCTATGGTTTTGATGTAGTTCTTCAGTATTCGGTAATCCGTCAGCACAGAGCCCGGAAAGTGGTATAAGCGCAATCGTTGCCAACGAACGCGGAGGTGATCGGCAAAGTAGGATTCGAATGTCATGCGGCCTCCCTTGCTTTGACGAGTTGTCGCCTCAGCGCGCTGTAATGCTTTCTGATGGCTTCGAGTTCTTCGATGGTGTATCGGTGCGGGGTGTTATTGTTTTCGAGCGCCTCAACGCGTTCAGCCCCAATTTTCTCTATAAGACCAAGGCGGTACTGCTGCTGATTGCCCGACAGCTGAACGTTACAGTGGTGGCACTGTTTACTGATATTGTCTTCGTGATAGCGGAGATGTGACGCTTTCCCACGTGAGCGGTAATGCCCGGCTTCCCACTGGACGGTGTCGAACGTCCCACAACTGATGCATGGCAAATCATGGTCACGCTCGCGAATATAGTCATTGACGACGCGCTGGGTTAAATCCTCCCAGTGCTTCAGCGGCTTAACTGCAGCTTTACGCTGGCGCCAGGCGGCTCGCTCTTTCTTCTCAGTAGCGCGCTGTTTGGCGGACTCTTTGCGCTTAGCGTCTTCACGGGCTTTTCTGGTCTGCTCTTTTCCGACCAGGGTGGCGCACTCGTAGCAGCAGACCACCTGGCCGTCGCGGACCGGGTGGAACCACTCGCGGCATTCTTTGTTGGCGCACTTACGGCGCGGTAGCTTAGCCATGCTCAACCCCACACCCTGTTTTGCCAGACCTTACTCGGGCGCGGCGCTTTCTCGCTTTCCGGCAGCTGCACGCTGATAGTCCATGTAATGTTGTCGCGATTCAGGCTGCGCTCTACCGTGGCGCCACGACGGCGGTAACTGGCCACCAGCTCGTCGGCCTGTTCGGTTGTGCATTCGTGATGGTGAAACCAGGAATATTTCATCGCCATCACCCCGCAAAGCTCATGAGCTGTGATGCAGCGTTTTCGGCGTCATTCGCAGAGCGGAATTTACGACGCAGTATGTAATTCCAGAGAACGTTGAGCACCGACTGATAGACACCGTTAAATTCGGCATCATCCATGCTGGCAAAGGAAATTGATTTAGCGATTCTTCGACGGGATCCATCAGGCATGGTGTATTCGTCGTAGAAGCCAGCCTGAATGGTTGCCCACTCACGGAAGGATTCGAAGTGCTTGAGCAGAACAAGATCGCGGGAGCGTGTCAGGACGACAGTATTTAGATACATATCAGCGGCGTTATGGAGCGCATCTCGCTGCGTGGGATTTGATGACAGGAAATCAATATACCCGGATATTAGCGACCGTTCGGATTCCTCAATCAGCCCACCCGTTGGCGTCCAGTAGTGATAGCCAAGCGACAGCAACTTGAAGAATTTTTTGTGGAATGCGTAGTTACGCGGCTTGCGGAACTCGCCAGTGAGCAATTGCCCGGTTGGTAACAGTTGTAGAAATTCGCTGGTTCCGGGATCAAACGGAATCAGGGCGTTCTGGAAGGTCTTTTCAAAATACAATGGTTGCGCCATGGTTCTCTCCGTGGCGCATCAAGTTGTCAGTTGTTCAGGCTGACACTGACATTATGTACAGCTGATAATGGAAAATCAATGCAAGAAAAAACCCGCCGTAGCGGGTTTAATCTTGATGGTGAGTGCTATTTATTGATAACTATTTCTGGCAAACCTTCTTGGACTTGCTGATAGAGCCATCATTACAAACAAATTTTTCACCCGAACAATGCGATATTCCGCCTTTCTTACCTGAGCATGGCTTGTTTGCTGCCGTTGCTGTCAGTGAAAAAAGTGACACCAATAAAACAACAAGAACTTTCTTCATATCCCTATTCCCATCAGTAAAAGTAAGTGAATCGTAGCAGGGATCGATGAAGCGAAAAAGAAAACCCGCCGTAGCGGGTTATATTGTCGATATGGGAATTCACATATCGCTTGTATGGCAGGTTATATCAATCACCAGAGTCTACGAGCTTTTGCATAGTACCTGCGTAACGGGACATGCCGATTTCCAATGCTAACCTCACGTCCTGCTGCGGTGCTGCCGCGAGCATAGCCCTGTATGTCGGGTTAATTGCATCATGTTCGTTCATTGCTGCCCATCCTGCTTTATTCATAGCCTCCGTTGGCTCTTTTGGAACCAACTGCCAACCATCCGGAGTTGCCGGAGAGTTGCCAGCCGGTTTGAAGTTTGGCTTCGCATCCTGAACCAACAGGATGTAGCCATTCCTTGCTGTATCCAGTTCAGATATTTCAGTTACAGTGCCGAAATAACGATGGCCAGCATCTGCATCACAGGTGCTGACGTCTACTGATACTTCCATGCCTTCGATGTGTTTAAGCAACTCGTCAGTATTGATTGCTGGTTTATCGGTGGGAGTGTTCATATGGTTATCCCATGAACCAACTTCGTCCAGTTGTTCGGAATTACCGAACGACTTAAGCATGGCGGCGCGGCAAGCGTTCCAGCCCTCCCACATCCTAACGAAATCATGGGCTAACCATGCGGAATATGCCGTTACTGCATATCCGGTACCGCAGCGGGTGACATGCTTCGGCATTTTGAATGTTCGCTCGAATGCATCTCGCGGATCTTCATCCGGCACTACCGGCGCTCTCGGCTTGCCCTGGCTATCTGACGGCGCTAACGGAGCGTTTCTCAGTACAGTGGCCAGCATTTCAATATCTACTGGTGCAGGCTCAGCACCAAATGCCGCAATAGCCCCATCAATAACCTTCACAGCATCAGCCATTGCGTAGCCGAGATTCCCGCCGTCGCTTTGTGCTGCTGCTTTGCTGAGTATTTCGCTTATCTGGTGCAGGCGATTGAGTGATACAGGACCGTGCGCTGGGTGGTTGTTAGTTGTCATGGGTTAGTCCTCCTTAATCCCATTGCAAAACTGATGCGAAATATGCACCGCGACACGGCGA